>CAVHFC010000069.1:2935-11920 GCA_963635025.1 Eubacterium sp. CAG:786 | reverse complement strand
GCTATCGGGTACTATGGTTCCAAAATGGTGCGCGAAAGCGCAAGGTGGCGAAAGGGGCCTTCATGAAGTGCGTAATCAGCGTTTTGGGTAAGGATCGCAGCGGCATCGTGGCCGCCGTGTCGGTGGCGCTGGCCGAGTGCGGCGCGAACATCGACGACATCAGCCAAACGATCCTGGGCGACATGTTCTCCATGACCATGATGACCACGCTCGACCCTGCCGTTGCCGACTTCAACACGGTGCAGGAAAAGCTGGAGGCCGTCGGCGCCGATTTGGGCGTGCAGATCACCATCCAGCGCGAGGACGTTTTCCAGTTCATGTACAAGCTGTAAGCCGTCCTGCGTATGACCAGGATTTTCTCGTATACGCAACCGCTTGACGCGGACATCGTCGACGCGTTCTGCGCGCTGCAGAAAGGCTTCACCGACCAATTCGTCTACTATCGCAAAGACGCGCCCGTGCGCTTCATGGGGCTGGGGCGTTGCATCGCGCTGCCTTCGCTTGAGGAGGCGGAATGCGAATTGGAAGGCCCGGCTTCCGTGCAGCCGATCTTCTTCTCGTTCAATCGCTTCGACGAGCACAACCCCTCCCCCGCCGACGAGCTGTTCCAGTCGTTTCCCAACTTGCGTCTGCTGCTGCCTGAGGTGGTGCTCGTCGAGAACGAGCAGGGGACGTTTCTGCAGATCAACTCGCTAGGGCCGGTGTATCCGGGGCGGGTCGAGCGTTTCGCGCGCTTGGCCGGTGCCGCCCCTGCGCGCACGCGGCGGACCGTTGAATACACGCTTGAGCCCGACTCGCGCGAGGCGTGGGAGGACTCCGTTGCCGCGGGGCTTTCCGCCATCGATGCGGGCCGCGTCGAGAAGGTGGTGCTGTCACGGCGCCTGAAGGTGGTGGCGCAAAGCCCGTTTTCGTCGAAGGACTTGCTGGTCAACCTCATAGACGGCACGGCGCACGGCACGGTTTTGCTCTATCGTTACGCCGACGTGTTCTTCTGCGGCTGCACACCCGAGCTTTTGGTGCGCAAACGCGGGAGCAAGCTGGACAGCATGTGCCTGGCGGGAACGTGCCCGACCTCGCCCGACCCGGTGGAAAACGACCTGCTGGCGCGGGATTTGATGGCCGACGAGAAGAACCGCGCCGAGCACGACTACGTGGTGCGCTTCATCCGCGATGTGCTGGGGCGCACGTGCTATGACGTCGATGTTCCGCGAGCGCCGCAGATTTTGGGTCTGACGCGCATTCAGCATTTGATGACGCCCGCGCACGCGCGGCTGCTTGAAGGCGTGCCGCTGGAGTCGATGATGCGCGACCTGCACCCCACCCCTGCCGTGTCGGGAACGCCGGTGGGCGAAGCGAAAATGCTGATCAGGCAGATAGAGACGTACAACCGGGGCTTTTTCGCGGGCGCTTGCGGCTATGTTGACGGCGCGGGTGACGGCGAGTTTTCCGTGGCTCTGCGTACCGGCGTGTTCGACGGCGAAATCGGCTGGGTGTACGCGGGCTGCGGCATCGTGGCGGGAAGCGACGCCGCGAGCGAATACGACGAGATAGGCCTGAAGCTGCAGACGGCCCTGTCGGCCTTCGATGGCGAAAGCACGCCCTCGCCGAACGACGACATGGCCCTGCCAGAAGCGAAAACCTCGCACGCGTTCCGTTTGTAGCCAATGGTCGGCGGGCCGGGGACGGCGCGAACGCGGCGCGCAAATTGTTATTTGTGGGCGGCGAGGGCGTGATGGGTGGATCGTTACTTGCGGCCAGTACAGGTACGGCGTATCAATTGCCTTTCGCGGTCGGCGCGGATATGACGGGCAGATTTTTTCGTAGGGCCGAGGCATGACTCGGCCAGGCCGCAGGCGATGCGGGGACGGAACAACCTCGCCGGCCGGCAGCTGCATGATAGGAGCATGTGCATGACAACCGCGGATCCTTGCGCTACGGCGCACTTTCTGGGAGCCTTTTTCGACGAGCTTACGCGCTGGGGCGTACGCGACGTGGTGGTAAGCCCCGGCTCCCGCTCCACGCCACTTTCCATGGTCGCTTTCGAGCTTTCGCACCGCGCACCCGAGCGGTTGCGCCTGTTCGTGGACGTGGATGAGCGCGGCGCGGCGTTTTTGGCGCTGGGAATGGCGAAGGCGTCCGGGCGTCCGGCGGCGGTGGTGTGCACGTCGGGCAGCGCCGTCGCGAACTACTATCCCGCCGTGATGGAGGCCGAGTCGTCCCGTGTGCCGCTGGTGGTGTTGACGGGCGATCGTCCGCCCCAGCTGCAAGGGCTCGGCGCGCCGCAAACGTGCGACCAGCTACATGCGTTCGGAAGCCACGTGCGCGCATTCCGCGCGATGCCGCTGCCGGCGGGCGATGCGGATTCGCTGGCGTTCGCGCGCCAGGCCGCGCGCGAGGCGTTCATCGCGGCGTGCGGTTCGGGGGTGCTGCCGGCGGGCGGAACGCTTGCGGTTGGCGGCGGGTGCGTGCCGGGCGGCGGCGAAGTTTCGCCAGCCGCCGCGAGCATGCGCATCTCAGGAGCCTGTTTTGGCGGTCCGGTGCATCTGAACTTCCCCTTCGACGAGCCCTTGAAGCCGGCTGTTGATCTCGATGATCTGTTCGAAGGTGGCCGTGCGACGCAGGTGGGAGCCATCGCCGCTCCGACGGGGCTGCTGCAGGCGAACGCCTCCATTGACGCCATCACCCGCGTACGGCTGGCCGACCTGCTTGCCAACGGTGCGCTGCTGCTGGCGGGCGAAGGGTCGTGCGCGACGCAGGCCGAGGCGTCCTGCGTGCTGGCGTTCGCGCGGAAGTTCTCCTTGCCGGTGCTGGCGGATCCGCTATCCGGCTTGCGCTCGTTTAACGATCCGCGCATCATCGCGAATTACGACAGCGTGCTGGGCAAGGGTGGAACGTCGCCCAGTGAAGCGCTTTCAGCCCAGGTCATTGTGCGTTTCGGACGCTATCCCATCTCGAAGAAGGCAACTCAGTGGGCGCGCCGGCTCACGCAAGCGGGTGCTGCGGAAGTGGTGGTCGACCCGCTGGAGACGCGTGACACGAACGCGGCAACGTCGCTGTTCGTGCGCATGCGCCCGGTCGATTTCGTTCGCGCCATGGTGGCGGACGCTGCTGTCGGCGCTGCGTCGAAGGCTTGCTCTTTCGAGGCCATTGCTTCTACGGCTGGGCAGGCCGAATTGCTTGCGGCGTGGCAGGCGGCTGATGCCGCTGCCGAGCGGCGCATCGTCTCGGTGGCTGATGGGGCGCAACCTGCTGGGGTTGCCGGCTCTGTTAAGGTGGCTTCTTCCGTTGAAACCTCCGCTTCTGCCAGAGTCCACGCCCCTGCTGATGCCCCCACCGCGCCCGACACCTTCGAAGGAGCCTACGTGCGCCGGGTGCTGGAATTGGCGCCGGCGGGGTCATGCCTGTTCGCAGCGAACTCGATGAGCGTTCGCGCCGTCGACACGTTTTTGACCAGGTCGAACAAACGCCTGTGCGTGCTTGCGAACCGGGGGCTGAACGGCATCGACGGCACGGTGTCGACCGCCATCGGCGCGGCGCAGCACTTCGATCGAACCACCTTCATCACCGGCGACCTCACCATGCTGCACGACCTGAACGCGCTCGCCCTGCAACGCGAACTGCGCGTGCAAGCTGCGCTTTCCCCCGAGCCCGCCGGCACGCCCGCTCGCGGCATCACCATCGTGCTGCTGAACAACAACGGCGGGGCCATCTTCGACATGCTGCCGCAGAAGTCGCAGGACGCCTATTTCGAGCGCCTGTTCCTCACGCCGCAGGACGTCGATTTCGCCCAAGCGGCTGCGGCGTTCGGCGTCCCCTATGTGAAGGCGCCCTCGATTAAGGCTTTTGACCAGGCGTATCAAGAATCGCTCGACGTTGCCGGCATCAACCTGATCGAGATTCCCGTGCCGCTTTCGGGCGTGACGCAGCGCTACGGCGCGTACTGGTAGGCGGCGGTGAGCATGGAAACCTTCAGCTTCGATGCCCTTGGCGTGCGGCATCGCGTGTCGCGCATTCCGTGTGCCGCTGCCTCGCGCCGCCGCGCGCCTGTTTTGCTCGTGCATGGTTTCGCGCAGTCGGCTATGGCTTGGGCGTCGGTTGCGGAGGCGCTGGCGCAGGAGCGAGAGGTGTTCGCCATCGACCTCGTGGGCCATGGCGGATCGTCGGTTCCCGCCCAGCCCGGTCCCTACGCGCTGGGCGCGCAGGGGGAGTCGCTGCTGGGATTCATCGACCAGATGCCGCGAAAACCGCTGGTCGTAGGCTATTCCATGGGCGGTCGCGTGGCGCTTTCCGCATTGCTCGCAGCCGGCCCCGCCGCCTTTGCGCGGCGCACGCGCGGGCTGGTTTTGGAGAGCGCGGGGCTGGGCCTGGCCACCGAGGCCGATCGCGACGCCGCCGTCGAGCGCGACGCGGCGACGGTGCGCCGTCTGCGCGAAACGAGCCTGGAAGATTTTATGACCTACTGGGAGAACTTGCCCCTGTTCGATACGCAGAAGCAGCTGCCGAAGAAAACCCGGCGGCTTGTTCGGGCGGGAAGATTGGCGAACGATCCACAGGCCCTGGCGCGTTGCGTCGAATGCGCCGGCCAGCATCGGATGCCGTCGCGCCACGAGGTGGATCGGGCTCTGCGTGACCTGGGCGATCGCGGGTATCCCGTGCTGTACTTGGCAGGTGCGAAGGACGCGAAGTACGCGAAGCTGGCCGCCGAGGTGCACGCCGCAGGCTTGGCTCAAACGCGCGTGATTCCGAAGGCGGGCCATAACGTGCACCTCGAGGACCCCAAAGCATTCGTCGCCTGCATCCACGGCATGCCGTAAGGGACGAGCCCTCTCTTGCGGCAGGCTTAACGCTCCCATCAGGTCTTTCGTAGGCGCGAGGCATGACTCGCGCAGCACTCGGTCAGCGTCCGAAGGACGCGTCACACATTTTTAAAACGCGGGTGGGCCCAACCGCGCAACCGCAAACCGCCCGCCCGCTCATCCATGAATTATCTGTCGCGCCTTCGGCGCTCTCGAATACGGGTCGAGCTGTCGCTCGACCCCACGAAACCTTGTTGCAGCTCTGACCCCGTTCTCTGAAATCTTGCAGCTCTGATTCCATTCCCTGAAACCTTGTTGTCGGTTTAACGCTCCTACCAGGGGTCCCTTAGAGATCTTGCGGCCGGTTTAACGCTCCCATCAGGTTTTTCGTGGGCGCGAGGCATGACTCGCGCCCTAATAGCCAGCGCCGAAGGCGCGTCAGATTCTTTATGAACCGGGGCGCATAAATCGGCCAACGTTGAAGGCGCTCGCACGTACTTCCCGGCAAACAACCACCCAAAGGTGCCTCCCGCGTTCGGCGTTCGTTTCCGTAATCGCATCGTTTGTCGAAAAGTCCAGTTCGGGGGGGGGGTCGTTCTCTGGAATTCCTTTGAAGGGTTCGCTGATGAGCTTGCTCGCATATTCGAACGATGCAACGCGCGGGTATACTGGCAATGTTTGTTCTAATGAGGGAAGGCACTTCTCGAACCCTTTCGAGGCGGCCTTTGGGACAAAAGGTCGCAAAGGCGCCCTTTTGCGCTGCTTCGAGGAAGGGGACTCGTGGGGATTCGGAAGCTTGCTGCCTTCATCTTCGCGCTCGCGTGCGCGGCCTGCTGCCTGTGCGCATGCGCATCCGACCAATCTTCGACAACCGACGATTCCCTCCCAACCCTCATCGTGGGCTCTGACAACTACCCGCCCTACAACTACCTTGACGAAAGCGGCAACCCGACCGGCATCGACGTCGACATCGTCACCGAGGCCCTGCGTCGCATGGGCTACAACACCGAATTCAAGTACATCAACTGGGAAGACAAGGACACGCTCGTCGAATCCGGCGAGATCGACCTCATCGCCGCCTCATTTTCCATGACGGGGCGCGAAGATCTGTACCGTTGGGCCGGTCCGTACATGGAAAGCCGCCAGGTCGTTGCTGTGTCTCCGGAAAGCGACATCTACACCCTTGCCGACCTCGAGGGCAAGGTGGTTGCCGTTCAGTCCACCACCAAGCCCGAGGGCATCTTCCTGAAAAGGACCGACCCTCGTATCCCTCAGCTGAAATCGCTGTTCTCGGTCGATGATCGCTCGGAGCTATACCCTGCGCTCAGCAAGGGCTACGTCGACGCCATCGCGGCGCACGAGACGTCTATCAACCAATACGAAAAGGACTACGGCATGACCTACCGTATCCTCGACGAAAGCTTGCTCGACGTCGGTCTTGGCATGGCGTTCTACAAAAATGACGAGCGTGGCATAGCCGAGGCACTTGACGACACGCTTTCGGAAATGCACGCCGACGGCACGCTTGAAAGCATCATCGGGAAGTATCTGGATAACCCCGCCAAGTATTTGGGGGTGGATGCCCACGATGCTTAAAGGAAACCGATTCTGGATTGCAGCCGTCCTCGTCACGCTGGTGGCGGTGGTGGGCGCGGGCGTTGTCGTTTGGAACTATTCGACGGGCCGCGTCGCCGAACGCGCTGCCTTCACCATCGACTACGTGCAGCAACAAAGCATCACCTACGAGGCGTATAACGCGTCAAGCAAAACGAAAAGCTCGCTTCGCGCCCTCGAAAACGCAAGCCAGCTGGCGCGCGATATCGAGCAGGGCGGGGGCGACATCTCCTCCGACAAACTGGCCCAATACGCAAGCGAGCTGCGCCTGACCGGCGTTATCGTCATGGATTCGCAAGGTCAGGTGCTTTCCGAATGCTCCTTCGACGAGGTCGTTTCGGACACGTTGGGCGACGCGATTCGCAAGGACACGGTTCTCGACGTTGCGAAGTACGCGGAAAAGGTTCACGCAGCTCGCATCGAGCTTGCCGATGGGTCGTACGTCGACCTTTCCGCTGCGAAACGTCTCGATGACGAGGGCATCGTTTTGGGCTTCTACCATACGGCGAAGGAATTCGCCCATCGCTACGAGCTGACCGTGCAAAGCCTGCTCGACGGCTACGACACTTCCGACAGCGGAACCATCGTCGTGGAAAACGCCGGCGTCGTGGTCGCGTCGAACCAAGATGGCCTGGCCGGCACCAACCTGGGCGATTCGTCGACAGGCGACAAGGGCGTCGTCGATCAGCTGAAAGGCAAGCTGCACGCCAAAGAGCTGTCTCTGGTGCTCACCGATTCCGGCCCGTATCTGGCCACCATGGGCAAGGCACGCGACTACTACGTGTACATCTACATGGGCATCGACCAAATCGCCAGCACCACGGTGGGAATCAGCCTCGGCGTCCTGTGCATATGCATTGCCGTCATCGCGCTGATTCGCACGATGCATCGCAATGAAGAGCACGAGCGCATGGCCGAAAGGGTTCGCCGCGAGCAGGAGTACAACGAGCGTTTGGCCGAGGCCGCCCAGCGGGCAGACGCCGCCAACACCGCCAAGACCGAGTTCTTGCAGCGTATGAGTCACGACATCCGCACGCCCATCAATGGCATTTTGGGTATGGTCCAGGTTGCGGAATGCAGCAAGGACGACAAAGAGCGCCAAGAAGAATGCCTGCGGAAGATCAAGAGTTCCTCAAGCGTGCTTTTGGGCCTGGTCAACGAAGTGCTCGATATGTCCAAGCTGGAAAACGGGGAAATCCTGCTCGATGAGCAGCCCATGAACGTCTGCGACACCATGAAAGAGCTCTACGACGTCATCGGCCACCAGGCCGCCGTTCGCGACATCGCTATCACCCTGTCCGCGGGCACCGTCGAGCATCCGTGGGTGCTGGCAAGCGTTTCGCACGTGAAGCGCCTGCTGATGAACATCATGAGCAACGCCGTGAAGTACAACAAGGACGGCGGCAGCATCAAGGTTGACTGCCGGGAGGTGTCCTTCGATAGCGGGTGCGCCACCTACGAGTTTATCTGCGCCGACACCGGCATTGGCATGAGCGAGGAGTTCCAGAAGCACCTGTTCGAGCCCTTCGCGCAGGAAAACCAAAACGGCGCCCAGTCTGCGGGCGGCACGGGTTTGGGCATGCCCATTGCCAAGAGTCTTGCCGAAACCATGGGCGGAAGCCTCGAATTCGAAAGCGAGCTGGGCGTTGGCACCACGTACGTCATCACGCTGCCGTTTACGGTGTGCGATGCGCCGATGGCCGCCGGCCCGGTCAACGGCGGCCCCAGTAGCGACGGCGATTCCATCGAGGGCATGCGCATCCTTTTGGTCGACGACAACGAGCTGAACGCCGAAATCGCCGAATACCTGCTCGTCGACGCCGGTGCGCAGGTCGCAAAGGCGCGCGATGGCCAGGAAGCGGTCGACGCGTTCGCGGATTCGGCGCCGTTTAGCTTCGATGCGGTGCTGATGGACATCATGATGCCGGTGATGGACGGCTACGAGGCGACCAGGAGCATCATCGCGCTCGACCGCCCCGACGCCAAGCGCGTGCCCATCATCGCTATGACGGCCAACGCGTTCGCCGACGATCGACGCCTTGCGCGCGAGGCGGGCATGGTCGCCCACGTGTCCAAGCCCTTCGACTTGAACCAGCTGACGAAGCTGCTGTCGCGCTATCGCCGCGGCGAGGCGGCCTCAACAGCCGCGCCCCTTTCGCAGGAAGACAGCCCCGAGGCGGGAAATGATCGATCAGAGCCCGTGTAATCGGGGTATAGTAAACGGTTAGCACGTAATTTTCCGCCACCCGGGCGGAGAAAGAACGAGGATTTGCATGGATACGCGAAACGAAGATGGCACTGATGCTTCGGTTTACGAGCCCGCCTCGTCCGAACGCATGACGCGCGCGGAATTCGAGGAGGAGCTCGTCCGTCTTCGCTTGCTGTATCCAGTGGTGAGCTTGCTGACGAAGGAGCAGGCCGAGTCGGAAAAGCACTGCCTGCTGTGCGGCCAGGACTGCCCGTGCATGCGCCAGGTGTGCATGGAGGTTTTCGATTCGCACGGCGAGGAAACCAAGATGCTGCGCATGGACGACAACCGGCATCGGGCGACGGCGCGTTACGTGGAAATAGACGG
>CAVHFC010000069.1:0-2688 GCA_963635025.1 Eubacterium sp. CAG:786 | reverse complement strand
GCCTGCGTGCGCGAAACCGACATGATCGTGCGATACGGCGGCGACGAGTTCGTCTTGGTGCTCCCCGGCATCTCCTCTGAGGATTTCGCCCGCAAGCTGCGCAGCATCGACGATGCCCTGTTGCGCATGACCCTTCCCGGCTACAACCATATGAACATCACCGGCAGCATCGGCGGCGTTTTGGCGGCGGGTCGCACCATCGAGGATGCCGTCAAGGCCGCCGACAAGCTGATGTATCGCGCCAAGCAGCGCAAGGACGCGGTCGTCACCGAGCTTGACGTCATAGACGACGAAGGCGAATACAGCAAGCCGCTTCTGCTCATCGTCGACGATTCCCTCATGAATCGCGAGATCTTAAGCGAGATGCTCAAAGACGATTACGACATCATCGAGGCGGAAGACGGCAAGGGCGGCATCGAGCAGCTTGAAAAGCACGGCAGCGAGATCTCGCTGGTGTTGCTGGACATCGTGATGCCCGGATCGAGCGGCTTCGACGTGCTGTCGTCGATGATGCGCCGCGGCTGGATCGAGGACATCCCCGTCATCATGATCTCCTCCGAGGATTCCGACGAAGTGGTGCTGCGCGCCTATGAGCTGGGCGCTTCCGACTACATCAGCCGTCCCTTCGATGCGCGCATCGTCCGTCAGCGCGTGAGTAACATCATGCGCCTGTACGCCAAGCAACGCCGGCTGACCGAGCTGCTTTCCCAGCAGTTCCACGAGCGCGAGCGCGACAGCCGCATGCTGGTGGACATCATGGGCGGCGCCATGGAGCTGCGCAACGGCGAAAGCGGGCCGCACGTGCATCATGTGCGCACGCTTACGGAAATCCTGCTGGAGCGCCTGGTGCAGAAAACCGACCGCTACGCGCTTGGCTTGGCCGAGCGGGCTTCCATCGCTATGGCCTCGACGCTGCACGACATCGGCAAGCTGGCCATCGACGACAAGATCCTCAACAAGCCCGGTCGCTTGACGGACGAGGAATTCGCCATCATGAAAACGCACACCACCATCGGTGCGGACATGCTGGAACAGCTTGACCAATATTCGGAAAGCTCGCTGGTGAAAACGGCGCGCGATATCGCCCGTTGGCATCACGAGCGCTACGACGGGCGCGGGTATCCCGACGGCTTGGTGGGGGATGACATCCCCATTTCGGCGCAGGTGGTTTCGGTGGCCGATGTGTACGATGCCCTGACGAGCGATCGCGTGTACAAAAAGGCGTTCTCGCACGAAACCGCCATGGGCATGATCTTAAACGGCGAATGCGGAACGTTCAATCCGCTGCTTCTGGAATGTCTGGTCGATGTCGAGGACCGCATTCAGATTGAGCTGAACGCATCGGAAAGTGCCCCCCCCCAATTATTGGCTACAGAGTGACGAAGGATGAGAGTCATGTCGATTAAGGATGCATACGATAAACTGGGAGCCGATTACGACGATGTGCTGCATCGTTTGATGAACGACGCGCTGGTAAGCCGTTTCGCCGCGAAGTTCCTGGAGGAGGAAAGCTTCGAGAAGCTGCGCGCGGCCCTTGCGGCCGGCGACGTCAAGGAGGCGTTCATGGCGGCGCATTCGCTCAAGGGCATCGTGCAGAACCTGGGCTTTTCGAACATGTTCGACTCGGTGATCGAGCTTACCGAGACGCTGCGCGCCGAATCGCTTGAGGGCACCGACGGGATGTTCAAGGCGCTCGAGGTCGAATACAACCGCACGGTGGAGACTCTGAAGGAATATCTGTAGAGCGCGATTCGCGCGAGAGGGGCAAGCATGAGCATTGAATGGCAGGCAGGCAAGCAGTACCGCGAAATCGTGTACGAAACTTGCGACGGCATCGCCAAGATCACCATCAACCGGCCCGAGCGCCGCAACGCGTTCACGCCGCTGACGGTCAACGAAATGTACGACGCATTCACCGTGGCGCGCGACGACGCATCCGTGGGCGTCATCATCTTGACGGGCGCGAATCACGGCGGGCGCCACGAGGACGAGGCGTTTTGCTCGGGCGGAGACCAGAAGATCCGCGGCAACGGCGGCTACGTGGGCGAGGACAACATCCCGCGCCTAAACGTGCTTGACCTTCAGCGACTTATCCGCGTGGTGCCTAAGCCGGTCATCGCCATGGTCAACGGTTACGCCATCGGCGGCGGGCACGTGCTGCATATCCTGTGCGACCTGTCCATCGCGGCTGAAACGGCGAAGTTCGGCCAGACGGGCCCGAAGGTGGGCAGCTTCGACGCTGGCTACGGTGCGGGTTATTTGGCGGCCATGGTCGGCCAGAAGAAGGCGCGCGAGATTTGGTATCTGTGCCGCCAGTACACGGCGGCTGAGGCGCTTGAGATGGGCATGGTCAACAAGGTGGTGCCTTTCGAGGAGCTTGAGGCCGAAACGGTGCAGTGGGCGCGCGAGATCTTGCAGTTCAGCCCCACGGCGCTGCGCTTCATGAAGGCGTCGTTCAACGCGGCCACCGACGGCCTGGCCGGGCTGCAGCAGTTCGCCGGCGACGCGACGCTTCTGTACTACACCACCGACGAGGCGAAGGAAGGCCGCGACGCGTTCAAGGAAAAGCGCAAGCCCGACTTCACCAAGTACCCGAAGTTCCCCTAAGCTTGTCCGGTAGTTGCGGGGTTGGTTGTCCGCCGGCCGGTGAGCCACCAGCATCCCCGCATCGCCGGCGGCCTGGTCGAG
>CAVHFC010000068.1:0-12291 GCA_963635025.1 Eubacterium sp. CAG:786 | reverse complement strand
GAAGAGGCGTCCGATGGCTTGCCGTCGCAAACGCTTACGAGCCAATCCGAAGGCCTGACCGAGGTTGCTTCCGATGCGAATGCGGAAGTGTCCGAGCCTGCGGCTGATTCCGCTGCGAGCGACGCTGTGACGTCCGATAAGGATGCCGATGCCGAGTCAGCGGATGCCTTCGGGCCCATGGCCGGCCTCGACGCTGCCCCCGAAGTCGATGCGGAGGCGCAAGCCGCTGCTGACGTCAACGGGTCCGCTTCCGCGGAAGACACTGCTTATCCTGCCGCAGCAGGCGCCGATGCGGAGCTGGCCGCCTCAAGCAGCAGCGACGCGATCGCGCCCGGCACGTACGCCATCGTGCCGGCGTGCTCGCAGTCGCGGGCGCTGGACGTCGAGGGCGCGAGCTCCCAGAACATGGCAGGTGTGCGCCTGTGGCAGACGAACGGCACACCCGCGCAGCGCTGGGACGTGACCGTCGACCAGGACGGGTGGGCGACCATCACCTGCTCGGCGTCGGGCAAGGCGCTCGACGTGTGCGGCGCGAAGGCCGAGAACGGATCGGCGGTGTGGCAGTACGAGGCCAACGGCACGGCGGCGCAGCGCTGGAAGATCGTTGATAACGGTGACGGCACCTACACGCTGCGCAGCGCGCTGGGCGCGGACATGGTGCTCGACGTGGAGGGCGGCATCGACGCCGACGGCTCGAAGGTGCAGCTGTGGCAGCAAAACGGCACGTCCGCGCAGCGCTTCAAGCTCGTGGACGCGCACCCCTCGGTCGCCTCGGGCGTAGAGGTGGCCGAGGGCGTGTACTCGCTTCGCAGCGCCGCCGGCTCCGATTTCGCGCTTGACATCGAGGGGGCGGGCCTTGCCAACGGCGCCGCGGCGCAGCTCTGGCAGGCCAACGGCACCCTGGCGCAGGCGTTCCGCGTCCGCAGCTGCGGGGACGGCTTCTACACGCTGACCGCTGTTCACTCCGGCCGCGCGCTCGAGGTCTCCAACGGCGACGTGGTGCCCGGCGCCCGCGTGCAGCAGTGGGGGATCGATTCTGCGACTTTGAACCAGAAGTGGGCGTTCCGCGAGAACGCGGACGGGACGCTCACCCTGGTGTGCGCGGCCAACGGCCTGGCGCTCGACGTCGCCGGCGGCCAGGCGGCAAGCGGCTCCCGCGTGCAGGGGTGGCAGCAGAACGGCACCGCCGCGCAGTCCTGGGAGCTCACGCCTGTCGAGACGCTCGTGGCCGACGGCACGTACTCGCTGAAGACCCTCGCGGGAACGGGCGGCTACGTGGACATCGACGGCTGCTCGAGCGAGCACTGGGCCAACGCGCAGGTGTGGTCGGGCAACGGCTCGCCCGCCCAGAAGTTCAAGGTCGCCAACCAGCCCGACGGGTCGATCACGCTCGAGGCGCTGTGCTCGGGCAGGTTCCTCGCCGACTGCGGCGACACGGTGCGCCAGGTCTCCGGCGGCGCGTCCGAGCCGGAGTGCTGCTGGGTGCCCGAGCCCTCCGACGCCGGCGGGGTAGCGCTGCGCAACGCCAAGACGGGCAGGGTGCTCGACGTCGCCGGCGCGGGCAGCTGGGACGGCTGCGACGTGCGTACCTGGGAGGCAAACGGCACGGCGGCGCAGGCGTTCTCGTTCCAGCCCACGCCCGTGCTCAACGCGGGCACCTACGAGGTCGTGTGCGCCTCCGACGGCCTCGCGCTCGACGTCGACGGCGGCGCGCGCGGCGCGGGCGCGAACGTGCAGGTGTGGGACCGCAACGGCACCGGCGCGCAGAAGTGGGTCGTCAACGAGCTGGGCGACGGCTGGTACTCGCTGGTGAACTGCCGCTCCGGCAAGGCGCTCGACGTCGATTCGTGGGGCACCGAGCCGGGCACGAACGTGCAGCAGTGGTACGACAACGGCGTCGAGGCGCAGCGCTGGCGCGCGGAGTACGCCGGCGGCGGCTGCTACCGGTTCGTGAGCGCCTGCGGCGGCCTGGTGCTCGACGTCGCGGGCGGCGGCGGGTACAACGGCGCGAACGTGCAGACGTACACCGCCAACGGCTCGCCGGCGCAGGGCTTCCGCATGGTGCCCACCACCTACGTGCGCAACGATTTCGAGGACTGCATTGCGTCGTTCTCCACGTGGTCCACGAACACCTTCGAGGGCACGTACAACATGCAACGCGCGCTCAGCTGCTTTGACGGTTATGTCCTGTGGCCTGGCGAAACCTTGTCGTTCTTCGGAACGTGCGGTCCGTGCGGGGCGGCAGAGGGCTACATGGCGGCCGGCATCGTGGGCGGCGTGGGATACGGCGGCGGCATTTGCCAGGCATCGACCACGCTCTACGGCGTTTCCATTCGAGCCGGACTCACCATCGTGGAGAGGCAGAACCATTCCGTGCCTTCCACCTATGTGCCCATCGGTCTTGATGCCATGGTGAACTGGGGCACCTCCGATTTCAAGGTTCGCAACGATTACGATTTCCCCATCATGTTCAAGGTGAACACGCCGGGCAATCAGCTCTACATCGAGGCATGGGGCATCCGTCCGGACTGGTTCGATTACTGCGAACCCGATTCCTGGTACACCGGCAGCAATTCCGCGGCTGCAAGCAGGACGTTCTACAAGGATGGGCGCGCGGTGCGCGTGGATAGCCTTCCGAGCTCCGTGTATTGGTAGGTCTCGGTGAGCTTGCGCTGAGCGACATTTTTTAAACTCTTTGCAGTCGTTTATGAAGGGGAAGGGATACCGTTGAAAGCTCAATTGATCGAAAACGAATCGGCGGTCATCGACGCCACGGGCATGAGCCGCCGGGCGTTTTGCGCGCTGCTTGCAACCGCCGGCGCCACGATGGTGGTGGGAACGAACGGCTCGCTGAAGGCGTTCGCGGACGACGGCAGCTTGGTTGCGGAAGCGGTGAATTCGCCGTACGGCGCGGCGGCGGTGAGCAGCGAGCTTGCCGCAGCTGCTGACGATGTGCTGCTCGGCATGTTCTTCGACTACACCGACGAGGGCGCCAACCGTTTCCATAACGTGCTGTGCACGTCTACCGACGGCCGCCTGTTCGAGTACATCAACACGCCCTACAGCGAGAACCAGAATCCCTTTGCCGACCCGAGCCTTATCTGCAAAGACGGCATGTTCTACGTGATCGCGGGGGACAACAAGCGCGATGGCAGGTTCTGGCCCACGGTCGGCTGCTCGAAGGACCTGGTGAATTGGACCGCTCCCGAAGGCGGGCAGCTGGTGAATGAGAACGCTGGCGGATGGAACGGCGTCGAATTTGCCGAAAAGCCGTTTGGCATGTCGGACTTCGACATCGTTGCCCCCGACGCGTTCGTCGACGACGACGGCACGGTGTACATGATCGTGTCGGCTGGCTATTATGGGGCGTTCCATGGTCAGGCGGAAAACGACAAGATGGTGCCGTATCTGGTCAAATTCGACGAATTCAGCTGCGACGGCCCCAACCAGTGGAAAAACGACGAGGGGCAGCATTATCCCGCGAACCTGCGCATGGCGGCTCAGCCGGCTCGCAAGATCAACCTGCCCGGACCGGCTTCCGATGACCGCATCGACGGCTCGCTGTACAAGCAGGACGGCGTGTACTACCTGTGCATCAAGCGCGACGGCGTGAACAACGAGATTTACCGCAACACCGTGCTTGACGTTGACGGATGGAAGCTTGTGCACGACGGTTTGGCCATGGGCACCGAAGGAGCGTTCCTGGTGTCCTTCAAAAACGAGTGGCGACTGTACACCGACAAGATCGCTACGTGGCCGTACGAGGTCGTTCGTCCCGACGGCCAGCACGGCGACGGTCAGACGGGCGTGCGCGTGACCGTTGCGGGCGGTGATATGTCCGGCAACTGGGACGACACTGAAGAAGTGGTGGCCATCAACACGAACCGCGACCGCGTCCATCTTCGTCACGGCGCCGTGCTGCACCTTACCGACGAAGCCGCGCTGGAAGTGGTGCGCCGCGTGCGAAGCGGGGCTGGCTGGGACAATGGTCCGCGCGCCTGGTTTTCCGACGTGTTCCGCGAGGACTGGGGCTACGAGGCTATCTATTACTGCGCCGACCGCGGTCTGTTGAGCGGCTATGCCGGCACCACGCTGTTCGGGCGTGACGACAAGCTGACGCGCGCGCAGCTGGCCACCATCCTGTGGCGCTACGACAAACCCGAAGAGGCCGCTTCCTACGTTGCCGCCAACACCAAGAGCACCACGAAAATGGCCGACGTTCAGGATTATCAGTGGTACACGGGTGCCGCCAACTGGGCTGTCGGGAAAGAGGTCATCAACGGGTCGGTCAACAAGGATGGGTCGAAGTCGTTCCTTCCCGATGTTCCGGTAACGTTTGAGCAGATGGTGGTT
Organism: Eubacterium sp. CAG:786; assembly: GCA_963635025.1. Taxonomy (GTDB): domain Bacteria; phylum Actinomycetota; class Coriobacteriia; order Coriobacteriales; family Eggerthellaceae; genus Senegalimassilia. Next base: position 7,938 of record CAVHFC010000068.1, on the reverse strand, counting down.
ATCTTCGCCAACTACATCGATCCCGAGGCGGCGGCGAAGAGCGACGTATCGGTCCTGGATAAGTTCAAGGATGCCGACCAAGTATCCTCGTGGGCACGTCCGTCGCTTGCGTGGGGCGTGACCGTGGGCTTGGTGAACGGATCGAACGAGGCGGACGGCCGGTACCTGTTCCCCGGCGCAAGCTCCTCGCGCATGAGGGTTGCTGCCGTGGTGTTCAACGCCTTCGATATCGGTCTGTTGAAGTAGCTGCAAACATAAGAGGAGAAAGATGGCGCGACTTGCTTGTCGCGCCATCTTTTGTTCGATAAGGAGATCCGAAACGTTCGCTGCCAGGGCGTTTTCCGGTTGTACGGTTGATAAGGAGGGTTTTGGATGATGAAGCATATGCGCATGAAGAAGGCATGTTGCGTCGTTGCGTCCGCTTCTCTCGTGCTCGCATCTGTTCCGCTTTGTCTTGGGGATGCGCCAGATCGGCAGCAGGCTTTTGCCTCAAATGCCGTCGACCTTTCGAGCGTCGACGTTGCTGGTGAGGCCTTGTCTGCCGAGGGTGCGGATTCGCTGGACGCGGTGTCGCATGACGTGGCATCGCATGAGCCTGAAGCAAAGGCCGAGCAAGACGCGTCCGTTCTCGGTTCGGCTTCTGCTGGTGCGGCGCCATCGGTTGAGGAGCATCGGGAAGATGCGGTCGCCTCGGGTGACGGCGATTTAGCTGCCGCTGATTCACAGCAGGAATCCGCTGTGCTTGCTGCCGAAAACGCTTCTGCGGTTGAGCCTGGCACCTGGACTCTGAGCAGCGCCGCCGGGAATGTGGTGTTCGATGCTGCTGGAGGCTTGGCGGATGACGGCACGGCAATCCAGGGCTGGACACCGAACGATACCGACGCTCAGGTGTGGGACATCTCGATCGATGAAGACGGCTACGCCACGGTGCGAAACGCCGCGACGGGGTTGGCCCTTGACGTGCCGGGCGCCGATGCGTTCGAGGGTGCGCAGCTGCAGCTGTGGACTCCGAACGGCACCTGGGCGCAGAAGTGGATCGCCGTTTCGGATGGCCCGACGGTGAAACTGGTGAGCGCGCTCGACACGCACCTGGTGGTGGATCTGCCCGGAGCCCAAACGTTTGACGGCAATCGCCTGCAGCTGTGGGCCGATAACGGCACCGATGCCCAACGTTGGAGCCTTTCGCCTTCCGCCACGAAGCGTCAACGGCTCGATGCGCTTGCGGCAGCCAACGCCGGCACCTTGACGGTTGGCACGTATGCCGCGCGCTCGGCGGTTGCCGATTCGTGCGTGCTGGACGCCGCAGGGGCTGGCGTTGAGGACGGCACGGTGGCGCAAGCGTGGTCGGCCAATGGCACCGATGCGCAGGCGTGGTTGATCGAGGATGCCGGGGACGGCTACGTTACCGTGCGCAACGCTGCAAGCGGCCTGGCCCTTGATGTGCCGGGCGGCGACGCCTACTGCGGTGCGCAGCTGCAGCTGTGGTCTCCCAACGGCACCTGGGCTCAGAAGTGGATAGCCGTGCAAGACGATGCCGGCATTGCGCTGGTGAGCGCGCTGGACGATTCTTTGGTCGTCGATCTTCCCGGCGCGTCGGCTGCCGACGGCAACCGTTTGCAGCTGTACTCCGATAACGGCACCGACGCTCAGCGGTGGTCGTTCGTGACGCCCGGATGCACGCCGGTCATTTCCGATGGCGCGTATGTCGTCAAATCCGCCTTAAACCAAAGCTACGTCCTTGATATCGAAGGGGCGTCGCTTGAAGACGGGGCGAACGCTCAACTGTACGAGGCGAACGGCACGGCTGCCCAGTCGTTCGTTTTCGCATGGGCTGACGGCTATTACACGATCTCGAACGCAGGGTCGGGCAAGTACCTTGATGTCGACGCCCAGTCCGCCTGCAACGTGTGCCAGTGGGGCAGCTTCGCAACCGATAGCAGCCGTTGGTCGCTTCGCGAGAACTCCGATGGATCGCTGAGCTTCACGAACCTCGCCTCGGGCCTGTGCCTGACGGCCGCATCCTCCATGGCGGCGAATTGCGTCAACGTACGAGCAGCGGCGCCTTCGTCAAGGTTCTTGACGCAGAAATGGTACCTGGAAGAGTTCTCCTCGGCCATTGAATCGGTGCCCTGCAGCTTGACGTTGCCGGCCATGTCCATCTTAAATGGCGGGTCGGGTGCTTCAGATGATGCGGTCACCGTTGCGCTGAGCCCCGAGGGGATTCAGTCGGGCGACGACCTTTTCTACCAATTCGCCGATTGCCGCGGGTTTACCGGGCAGATAAACGCCGACCAGATGAACCGCATCATCAGCAACTCGGGCACGGGGCGAGAAGGTGTGTTCGCCGGTCAAGGGCAGGCGATACTCGATGCGGCAAAAGCCGCGAACATCAACGAGATGTACTTCATGGCCCACATCATGACCGAAACCGGATGGGGCACGTCCGAGCAAGCGCAGGGGCGTTATTTTGCGGCCGGCGATGCGACCGTCAAAGAGGGCGTCAGCTCGCGTACGAAATGGTGCCCCGAAGGCCGGTACTACAATTTCATCGGGTGGGGGGCATATGATTCCAGCCCCGATTCCGCCTACGATTTCTCGCGTTATTACGGTTGGAACAGCATTGAGGCTGCCCTGACCGGCGCAGCGGAGAAGGTCGCTTCGAATTACCTGTACAACGGGCAGGAAACCGTGTACGAAATGCGTTGGAACCCCGATGCCGCCTCCATCGGGCGCATTCACCAGTATTGCACGGACATCAATTGGGCACGAACCATCAGCGCCATCATGGGATACAACTATCGCCTTGTGGGTGTTGATCCCAGCCTGACGTATCTTGTTCCGCGATATGCGTAGCGCGACGCGTTGGTGGTACCGATAAGACAGGAGAGAAGTATGGAACATAGTTTGGGAAACAAAGCGCTGAGAGTTGCCACGGGTTTTCTCTTGACGGCTTCGTTGCTTCCGGCGGTGTCGTGGGCCGATGAACCTGGTCAGGCTGATTCGGCGTCGACGGCGGTGCTTGCCGGCAAGAGCGCGTCGGGGGGGGGGTGAGTAGCACTGCGGGCAAGAGTGAGGCCGAGCAGACGCCGGCCGAAGCGTCGAGCGATGAAGCTTTGCACGCTTCCGGCGATGCGGCGAAGGGAACGGATGCGGCTGATGAAGCGGCCTCTGCGAAGACTGCCGTAGCGACCCCCGCGGTTGCCGATGAAGCGGCTTCTGCCGATTCGGCATTTAGTGATTCCGCTTTTGATGACGCTTCGGGTGACGAGGCCTCCGAGCTTGCCGTCGTGGGTGCCGATGCGGAGCTGGACACCTCAAGCAGCAGCGACGCGATCGCGCCCGGCACGTACACCATCGTGCCGGCATGCTCGCAGTCGCGCGCGCTGGACGTCGAGGGCGCGAGCCTGTCGAACATGGCGGGTGTGCGCCTGTGGCAAGCGAACGGCACGCCCGCGCAGCAATGGACCGTTGCCGTCGACGGGGACGGGTGGGCCACCATCACCTGCTTGGCGTCGGGTAAGGCGCTCGACGTGTGCGGCGCGAAGGCCGAGAACGGATCGGCGGTGTGGCAGTACGAGGCCAACGGCACGGCGGCGCAGCGCTGGAAGGTCGTCGGCAACGGCGACGGCACCTACACGCTGCGCAGCGCATTGGGTTCCGACATGGTGCTCGACGTGGCGGGCGGCATCGATGCCGACGGCTCGCAGGTGCAGATCTGGCAGCAAAACGGCACCGCCGCGCAGTCCTGGGAGCTTGCGCCCGTCGAGACGCTCGTGGCCGACGGCATGTACTCGCTGAAGACCCTCGCGGGCACGGGCGGCTACGTGGACATCGACGGCTGCTCGAGCGAGCACTGGGCCAACGCGCAGGTGTGGTCGGGCAACGGCTCGCCCGCCCAGAAGTTCAAGGTCGCCAACCAGCCCGACGGGTCGATCACGCTCGAGGCGCTGTGCTCGGGCAGGTTCCTCGCCGACTGCGGCGACACGGTGCGCCAGGTCTCCGGCGGCGCGTCCGAGCCGGAGTGCTGCTGGGTGCCCGAGCCCTCCGACGCCGGCGGGGTAGCGCTGCGCAACGCCAAGACGGGCAGGGTGCTCGACGTCGCCGGCGCGGGCAGCTGGGACGGCTGCGACGTGCGTACCTGGGAGGCAAACGGCACGGCGGCGCAGGCGTTCTCGTTCCAGCCCACGCCCGTGCTCAACGCGGGCACCTACGAGGTCGTGTGCGCCTCCGACGGCCTCGCGCTCGACGTCGACGGCGGCGCGCGCGGCGCGGGCGCGAACGTGCAGGTGTGGGACCGCAACGGCACCGGCGCGCAGAAGTGGGTCGTCAACGAGCTGGGCGACGGCTGGTACTCGCTGGTGAACTGCCGCTCCGGCAAGGCGCTCGACGTCGATTCGTGGGGCACCGAGCCGGGCACGAACGTGCAGCAGTGGTACGACAACGGCGTCGAGGCGCAGCGCTGGCGCGCGGAGTACGCCGGCGGCGGCTGCTACCGGTTCGTGAGCGCCTGCGGCGGCCTGGTGCTCGACGTCGCGGGCGGCGGCGGGTACAACGGCGCGAACGTGCAGACGTACACCGCCAACGGCTCGCCGGCGCAGGGCTTCCGCATGGTGCCCACTTCATACACGCCGCCGGTGACCGGCGCTGTGCAGCGCGGTGACGGAAGCTGGGATTGGTATAACGACAACGGCGATTGGGATAGGCAAGGCGCTATCGACAAGATTCTCTCGACCGCTAATTCCCTTCTTGGCGTGCCGTATGTGTGGCTGGGCGTGTATCCGCAGGACGGCGGCATGGATTGCGCTTCGTTTACCTGGTATCTGTATCGACAGCTGGGCATCGAGATCGGCTTCGAAACCTACGACCAGATGTATTCCGGCGTGCCGGTATGGTCCCTGTCCGATGCGAAGCCGGGAGATTTGATCCTGATGTACGACAACGGGTGGCCGAACTACACTCCTGGCCTCTTTGAGCACGTGGTGTTGTATGCGGGAGATGGCATGATTTACGAGGAGCCCACGTTTGGCGGTCAGTGCCAGTACGTGTCCATTTGGTCAAAGGGCATGGGCAACATCAGCATCAGGCGCATCCTGGGCGACTAGCTTGCGCGACTAGCTGCCGTTATCGCGAAGCGGGCGGTTCCTTTGGGAGCCGCCCGCTTCGTTTGTCTTCGGAATGTTTATTGAGGTGGAGCCCTTACAGGCGGGCTTCCCGAATGGCCGCCATAAGCTTAGCGGCATCGAGCGGCTTGGAAACGTGTCCGTTCATGCCTGCCTGCGCGCTTTGGTCCTTGTCGTCGGCGAAGGCGTTCGCGGTGACGGCGATGATCGGCACCGTTTTGGCGTCGGGGCGGTCGAGCAGGCGGATGGCGCGCGCGGCCTCGTATCCGTCCATGACCGGCATCATCACGTCCATCAGCACCACATCGTAGGCGCCGTCGGGCGACTTCTTGAAGCGTTCGAGCGCTTCTTCGCCGTTTCGGGCGACGTCTGCCGAAATCCCTTCCTGATCAAGCATGAACAGGGCGATTTCGCTGTTGAGCTCGTTGTCTTCGGCCAAAAGCACCTTCAGGCCCGAAAGGGAACCCTTCTTCTCGTTTGCGCCGTCGCGTGTCGCGGCACCCGCATTCGAATCGATCTTAAAGGAAAGCTCAACGGTGAAGGTACTGCCTTGGCCCTTCGCGCTCTCAAGCTCGATGGTGCCGCCCATCTGGTCGACGATCTGCTTGGAGATGGCAAGCCCCAGACCCGTTCCGCGATACTGCGAATGCGAGCTGGAATCCTCCTGGGAAAACGCCTTGAACGCTTGCTCCTGGAATTCCTCGCCCATGCCGATGCCGTTGTCGCGGCACGTGAAGCGAACGTTCACACGCCCGTCGGCAACGCCGGTCTCCTGAGCTTCGATGCGCACGAAGCCGCCGGCCTTGTTGTATTTGATGGCGTTGCTGCCCAGGTTCTGCAGCACCTGGCGCACGTGCAGCGAGCTGCCCAGAACGCCGCTATGCTCAAGGTTGATGCTCGAGGTCAGCTCGACGCCGGCGTTGTCGGCCTGGATTTGCAGCACGTCGATGACCGACTGCGTTGCCCGCGCCAGGTCGAACGGTTTGTTCTCGAAGCGCATTTCGCCGCTTTCCAGCTTGTTCATGTCAAGTGCGCTGTTCACCAGCTCAAGCAAAAAGCTGGAGGCCTCCCACATCTTCGATCGGCACTCCGCCTGCTTCTGCATGTCGTCGGCATAGTGGTCGCCGATGGCCAGCATGCCGCGGATGCCGTTGATGGGCGTGCGCACGTCGTGGCTCATGCGGCGCAGGAAGTCCGTTTTGGCTACATTGGCGCGCTCGAGGCTTTCCGTGTATTCGCGTTCGCGGCGCAGCTTCGCGTTCTGCACGTTGGCGCGAATCACGCCCGCGGCAAGAACGATCATCAGGTACAGGATAATGCCGCTGATCAGCAGCGTGTTGCGCTGCGACATCACCTGTGCCTCCGGGAATATGACGAACAGGTCGTAGCCGTTGGTGGTGGTGGAAAGGCCGTAGCAGGAAAGCCCGTCGAAGCTGCCTTTCACCAGGCCGCCGGAAGCATGGTCGGTGGCAAGGCTGAGCTTCTCATCGAACTCTTCGCGCGAATAGGAGGCCACGTCGGAAACGTTCGTCGCGAGCACCGATTCATCGTCGGCGACCACCACGGCGCCTTCCATGCTGAAGACGTAGTTGTCGAACATGGCGCGGAACAGGGATTGCCCGCTGTTGACGTCGCCCTTTTCCACATGGTTCACGCCCACGATGATGCCGCCGGCAACTGAGGTGGTGCTGCTTGCCGCATAGTCGAAGTATTCGCCGCCTACGGTTGCGCGCGAAAGGTAGCTCTTCGCGGGGTACGCGACAAGGTCGTTCAGCTCGTCGCTCTCCCGCAGCGCATCCGCGATGGCATCAGCAGCGTATTCGTTTCCCGCGACTCGCACGATATTGCGGTCGGCGTCCAGCAAAACCAGCGCATCCAAGTTCATGTCGTCGAGATATTGCTCGATGGCGGCCTGATCGACGTCGCTGGCGATGCTGAAACGGTCTTCCGCCTCCATGAGCTTTTCCCATACGGAGGTGACGCTCTTCGTTTTGGAGCTGGAGATGTTCTCCTCATTGCGCTGAACGCTTTGGCGGGCGAACGCGATGGTGTTCTGGGCGACCTCCGACGCATCGTCCACGGCTTTGTCAGTCAAGGTGATATAGGCAGCAAGGAACAACACGACGCCCACGGCAAGGCAGATGCCGAAGGCGGCGGTCGAGCTTATGCCCTTCTTGGCGGGCCTGGCGCTGGCGGGGGAGGACACGGCGGTCGCTTCGGCGGCGCCTTCGGAAGTTCGATTCATGATGGCGGTGGCTTCGGTGTTATTGCTCATCGCTCACCTCCGCAACCTGCTTGGGGTCAAGCCCGTAGCTCTCGACGATGCGCGCCACGGTGCCGTCGGCAAGCATGTCGTCGAGCGTTTCGTCCAGCTTTTCCACCAGCTGCGTGTTGGCGTAGCCCTTGTCGAAGGCAACGCCGATCTGCGTCGCGTAGAAACCCTCGGGAAGCAAGGTGAGCATGCCGTCGGACTTCTCGACCAAAGCGCTCATGGGACCGACGTGGCCGCTGGTTGCCTCCACGCTGCCAAGGCGCAGGGCGGATACGGTTTCATCCATCGTGGTGAAGGTGAGCACGTCGGCTGCCTGCGGGACGACGTCTCCGCCGTGCTTGGTCCACGCTTCCTCGCTTTTGGTGGTTGCCTCCACGGCGATGCGTTTGCCTTCAAGCTGGGCAAGCGATGTGATGCCGCTGTCGGAGCGGACCACCGCCGCCTGGTAGCTGTTCATGTAGGGGCCGGCCCAGAGGTACTTGTCCAGGCGACCCGTCATGCTGTAGCAGGACCAGATGCAGTCGAGGTCTCCCGACGCGAGCAGGT
>CAVHFC010000067.1:0-12444 GCA_963635025.1 Eubacterium sp. CAG:786 | reverse complement strand
GTGCCGTCAAGATCGAAGAAGATGGCGCGATACGTTTTTTCGTTCATGAAAGCGAACTTCCTTTCGACGCGGTTACGGTCAATGGCGCGGGTTTCAGCGTTTTGCCGGCCTGCGACCTGCTGGTATTGTGCAAAATCGCCCGGTTTTCAGCACATGCTAGTATAAAGAAGCAACCAACGAACGGCCGCGCGGTCAATGAAAAGCCCACGCATAAGAGAAAGGTTCGCTGTGAAACTTCTGCTGCACGCCTGCTGCGGGCCTTGCTCGCTCGAGCCCGTGCGCCTGCTGCGCGAGGCCGGGCACGACATCACCATCCACTACGCGAACTCGAACATCCACCCGGCTGCAGAATACGATCACCGGCTGGAAACGCTGCGAAATTGGGCGGCTGACGAGGGGCTTCCCGTGATCGAGGGCGACTACAATCCTGATGCGTGGGAGCGGGCTGCCGGCCGCATCGGCGACGCGGCGCTTGCGGCGTGCGGAGGAAACGTGCTTGCGCAGGATCCGGCACGGCGCGAGGCTCGTTGCCGCGCGTGCTATCGTCTGCGCCTGGAGGAAACCGCGCAGCTGGCGGCGCAGGCCGGATTCGACGGCATCGGCACCACGCTTTCGGTGAGTCCTTACCAATATACCGAGGTCATTCGCGAAGAGGTTGAACGCGCCGCGGGCGCGGCCGGAGTTGCGCCGGTGTTCGAGGATTTCCGCCCCTATTACGACAACGCCACGCGCCGAAGCCGTGAGCTGGGGATGTACCGGCAGAACTTCTGCGGGTGCCGCATTTCCGATTTGGAAGCCGCCGCCGAACGAGAGCAGCGCAAGGCCGAACGCATCGCCGCCAAGGCCGCCGAGCGAGCGGCGCATGCAGCCGAACACGCCGCCGAAGCCGCAGCGCTAGCGCGCCGCAAAGCCGAGCGAGCAGAATACGACCGCAAGCAAGCCCGCAAGCGAGCAGTGCTGAAGGCGCTACGCGAGCAGGGGAAATAGAGATAAATTGTGTGACGCGCCCTGCGGGCGCTGACCTAGTGCTGCGCGAGTCATGCCTCGCGCCCACGAAGTTTCAGTTGCAATACTGTCCCAACAGTAGAATGCCTGCTGAAACGTTATTCCAGCAGCCAGATTTTCTTAGGGCTGAGGGACAGCTTAACCCCCAAGAAATAGGAAGCAAGGCTGACAATCGGAGGCATTTCCCTCTCAACAAAATGTCTCCCTGACGGTAAAATTCGTGGGGCTGAGCGAAAGCTCAGCCCGTACTCGAGAGCATCCGAAGGATGCGACACATATTTCAAAGCGCGACCACGCAGAAGGGCCACCCGTCCGCGCAGCGGGCGCCACTCCGACGCAGCGAGCTCATCTGCACGCAGCGGGCGTCACCTCATCGCAGCCCGCGCATCTGCGCGATCGGACGCCACCCCATCGCTTCCGCTATCGAATGAACATCGCATCCCCGAACGACAGCATGCGGTAGCGCTCTTCGATGGCGTGTTGGTAGGCTCCCATCACGTTTTCCCTGGTCGAGAAGGCGCTCACGAGCATCATGAGGGTGCTGCGCGGCACGTGGAAGTTCGTCACCAACGCATCGATCACGTGGAACTGCGAACCCGGCAGCAAGTACAAGCTGGTCGCGGCCCGATCGCGCGCCACGATGGCGCCTTTGCCGCCAGCCGCTTCCGCATCCCAAGCGCTTTCCAAGCTGCGCACGCTCGTGGTGCCAACGGCGATCACGCGCCCGCCCGCCGCGTGCGTCTCGTTGATGGCGTCGACGGTTTTCTGCGGCACGGTGTAGCGCTCGGTATGCATCTTGTGCGCCAGCGGGTCATCCTCATCCACGATGCGGAACGTGTCCAGGCCCACTTCCAGCTCGACCGTTTCCCAACGCACGCCCTTTTCACGCAGGCGCTCGATCAGCTCAGGCGTGAAATGCAGGCCCGCAGTCGGAGCCGCCGCCGAGCTTTCGCGGCGCGAATACACCGTCTGATACAGCTCCTCGTCGCCGGTGTAGTGCTTGATGTAGGGCGGCAGCGGCGTGTGCCCCACCGCGTGAAGCGCCTCGTCAAGCGAGGGATACGTGGTGGTCAGCCGCGCAACGCGCTCGCCGCGCTGAGCCCCGGCCGCCCAGTCGATAACCTCGGCCGAAAGCGCCACTTCCCCACTCGCATCCACGAAATCAACCACGGCACCCGCGCCGGGTTTCAGGCGCTTGCCGGGACGCACGAGCACTTCCCAAATCGCCTGCTGATTCGCGCCGGGCCGCGCAACGCCTTCAGCGAACGGCACCTCGGCATATGCGTCCACACGATCGCCCACCAGCTGACGAAGCAGAAACACCTCGGCCTGTCCGCCGGTGCCGCGCTTGGCGCCAAGCAGACGCGCCGGCATCACGCGCGTCTCGTTCGCCACCAGCAAATCGCCCGGATTCAGATACTCGATGATGTCGCGAAAAATGCGATCCTCAAGCGCGCCCGTTTCCCGGTCCATCACCAGCATGCGGCAGCCGTCGCGCACGGCGGCGGGCTCCTGCGCAATCAGCTCGGGCGGAAGCTCATAGTCGAAGTCGCTCGTTTTCAATTCCCACACCTTCGATTCCATGCCAAACGCACCCGGAGCGTGCCCGCCCGGGTGCGTTTTCGCTTACCTACAAATAACTTGCGCGTACTGCTACACGTTGAACTTGAAGTGCATGACGTCGCCATCCTGCACCACGTATTCCTTGCCTTCTTGACGCAGCTTGCCGGCGTTGCGGCAGCCCGCTTCGCCGCCGAGCTCGACGTAGTCGGTAAACGACGCCGTTTCGGCCTTGATGAAGCCGCGCTCGAAATCGGAATGGATGACGCCGGCGGCCTGCGGGGCCTTCGCGCCGATCGGGATGGTCCAGGCGCGCGATTCGGTCTCGCCGCTGGTGAAGTAGCTTTGCAGGCCGAGCAGCTTGTAGGCGCTGCGCACCAGACGCGCCAGGCCCGATTCGGAAAGCCCCATGGCTTCCAGGTATTCCTTGGCCTCTTCGGGGTCGAGTTCCGCCAGGTCAGCTTCCACTTTCGCGGAGATGGGCACCGGTTGGCAGCCGTCGATCTCAGCCAGGTCGGCGTCGAGCGCGTCCTCGTCAACGTTGGCGATGTAGAGAATCGGCTTCATCGTGAGCAAATGCAGGTCGTACACGGCGGCTTGCTCGTCCTCGTCCAGGCCGAGCGTGCGCGCGCGATGGCCCTCGTTAAGCCCCTCGAACACCTTCTTGGCAACTTCGAGCTTCTTCGCGCCGGACTTGTCGCGCTTCGCTTCCTTTTCCAGGCGCGGGATGGCCTTTTCCAGCGTGCCGATGTCGGCCAGGATGAGCTCGGTTTTGATGGTGTCGACGTCGGAAGAAGGGTTGACCTTGCCGTTGACGTGCACGACGTCGGGGTCGCTGAAGAAACGCACGACCTCGCAGATGGCGTCGGTTTCGCGGATGTTCGCCAAGAACTGGTTGCCCAAGCCCTCTCCCTGGCTGGCGCCGGCAACCAGGCCCGCGATGTCGACGAACTCCACCGTGGCGGGCACGATTTTCGCGGGGTGATCGATTTTCGCCAGCTCGTCGAGGCGCGAGTCGGGCACCGGCACGATGCCGACGTTCGGCTCGATGGTGGCGAAGGGGTAGTTGGCGGCAAGCCCGCCCTTGTTGGTGAGCGCCGTGAACAACGTGGATTTGCCCACGTTGGGCAGGCCCACGATACCGATGGAAAGCGACATGCGAAAACTTCCTTAACTAGTAGCTAGCTCGCGAATATGCGTACCGGCCATGATACCGCAAACCGCGCGCGAGGGCATCTGCGTGCTTCGCCCCGCGCTACGGCTCGACCACGAAGGGGCGCAGGTCGACGCCGAGGTCTTCGGCCTTCTCGCACAGATCTTGCCCATCCATGGACTCGATATCCGCCACGTCGACAAGTGCGCCCGGGAAACCGGACATCATGGCGCTTCCGCACGTGTCGCGCAGGTAGTCGCGCAGCTCCTCAACATCTATCGTTGCCATTTAGGGCCTTCTTTCTGGAGGTTTCACCTGCGCATATCATGGCGCAGCGCCCCGGGCAGCGCAAGCGATGCATCACGCCTTTATGGCGCGGGGGCGGAAGATTGAACGCGCATTGGGAAATATGTCGCACCGGCTATTTGGTCGAGCGTGCGCAACCTCACGAAAACTTGCCGTCCGAATGCCTGCCGTGTAATCAACTTTTTCATGAACGTATGCCCCCCAGGGGTATTTCGTGCTACACTGCAGAAAATTGTTAGCGGAAACTAAGAAAGGTGCCCTGATGGCTGCTACCGTGATCATTTGCATCGTTATCGCCGTGTGCATGGTGTTCGCCCTGCGCCGCGCCGTTCGCACGTTTTCGGGCGACGGGTCGTGCTGCGGGAAAAAGAGCAAGAAGAAGGTGCGGCGCGCGAAGGTCGCGGACAAGGACGAGGCGAACTACCCCTATGTCACCGACGTGCCTATTGGAGGTATGACCTGCGAAAAGTGCGTGTTTGCCGTCGAAAATACGCTCAACGCCTTCGATGGCGTCTGGGCGCGCGTGGATTTGGATACGAAGAACGCCCACGTACTGTCCAAGGAGCCTCTCGACATGGACGCGGTGAACGACGCGCTGCGCGAAGCCGGCTACTACGTGATTTCGCGGTAAATACAGTGAGCGCCTAGCGGCGCACAAGTAAGGGCCGAGTCATGTCTCGGCCCTACGAAAAACTTTGCTGCAGAGGAAAACGCCGCAGTAGAAAACCCTGTCATGAAAGGGACGCCGCCAGCGGAATTCTTGCTGCTGATTTAACTATCTCATCAGGGATTATGTGTTCGTGGCCGATCATTCGTGGGTGCGAACGAAAGCGCACCGTTATAGAGAGCATCCGAAGGATGCGACACAAATTTTGCCGGGGAGGAGCGGCGGCATTTGCCGGCTGGGATGCGCCCCGGTTTTCAAAAGTCTGACGCGCCCTTACGGGCGCTGAACGATTCAGGCGCGAGACGTGTCTCGCGCCTACGAATTTCCAACGGAAGGGTTGTCTCATCTGCCAAAACTTCGTGGATGCGAGCGAAAGCGCACATCAATAGGTCAGCGCCTTAGGCGCGTCAGACTTTTATCGCGCGAGGGAACAACAGGACCCGCACGTCGCCGCCCTGAAGACGGTGTCGCGCCTGCGGCGCTCTCAAAAAAGGGCCGAGCTGTCGCTCGACCCCACGAATTCTTGCTGATGGTTTAACGTATCTACCAGGTGTTTCGTAGGCGCGAGGCATGACTCGCGCAGCAATAGGTCAGCGCCTTTAGGCGCGTCACATTTTTGCGGGTGCGAGCGCAGCTCGCACCCGCAATAGAAAGGACCTTGGCGCGGCGCTGTTTCCCCAACTTAGAAATTCTCGGCTGTGATCTCGAAATAGGCTTGCGGATGCGCACACACGGGGCATACGTCGGGAGCCTTCGTGCCCACCACGATGTGGCCGCAGTTGCGGCATTCCCACACCTTGACCTCGCTCTTTTCGAACACCTGCGCCGTCTCGACGTTCTTCAGCAGCGCGCGGTAACGCTCCTCGTGATGCTTCTCGATAGCGCCGACCTGGCGGAACTTCTCGGCAAGCTCCGGGAAGCCCTCTTCCTCGGCGGTCTTGGCGAACTCGTCGTACATGTCGGTCCACTCGAAGTTCTCGCCGTCGGCAGCGGCGTTGAGATTGTCGACGGTCGACCCGATGCCCTCAAGCTCGCGCAGCCACATCTTCGCGTGATACTGCTCGTTGGCAGACGTCTTGCGGAAGATCTCGGCGATCTGCTCGTAGCCTTCCTTCTTCGCCACGGATGCGAAGTAGGTGTACTTGTTGGTGGCCTGCGATTCGCCGGCAAAAGCCGCCTGCAGATTCTTCTCGGTTTGCGTTCCTGCATACTTGCTCATAGATACCCCTCTCGTCTAGGTTGTTCGGCGTTTTCCCTGTTGGAGCGCCCACCGCAACACGTGCACGTCTGGGCGCCCCATCCGCGCCTTCTGGAAAGGAATGGTAGGCTTTTTACTTCCGTTTCGCAATGCGCGAAGCGGCGGCGTGCACCGTTTTGTAACAATAGCTGAATGCAGAAAAGGGCGCGGGCACATAAGCAAACGAATGCAGGTGTCTAACTATGCCGGAAACCGAAACAATACGCGGTAACGCAAGCGCTCGACCTGCGTTACTGCTTTTCCGGCTCCGTGATCGCCACGTGCGGCTGAGGGGCTTCGGCCAGGTCGGCCACCGTCACGCCGTCGACGTACTTCTCGATCACCTCGTCGAGCCCTGCCCAGAAACGCACGGTGGTGCAGACGCTCGCGCGATGGCACGGCTCGGGGCCTTCAAGCGCGGCGCAGGTTACCGGCGCCGTGGTGCCCTCGACGGCGCGCAGCACGTCACCGGCCAGAATGTCGTGCGGATCGCGCGCGAGCCGATAGCCGCCGCCCTTGCCGCGCACCGCGCTGAGCAGCCCCGCCGACACCATCGGTCGGGCGATTTGCTCCAAATATTTCAGGGAAAGCTCCTCGTGCTCGGCCACTTCGCGCAGCGAAACCTTCGCATCGGTGCCCGCCTGCGCAACGCACACGGCCAGCCTCAGCGCATAACGGCCCTTCGAAGAAATAAGCACGGCTCCCCCTTTTTTCCGCAAAACCCAACAAGCGCGCTCGGCTTCCCGAAGCCGACGCCCGACGCTGCACCGTCGACGTGCGCCCGGCCACCAACGCTCGGGCACTCCAAACGGCATCCGCCTTGCGCCGGCCGTGCCGCTGACAACCACCGTCCGCGTCACCTGCGCAGCGGCCGGCATCCACGCCACCGCCGGCAGCCACCGCAAGCCGGCCCAACGGCCCGCCCGCGCGGCGTGAATATCCTTGTGGGCGAATAATCGAATTCTTCCCCCATAGCAGGCAAAACGCCCCCATCCCGGGAATGCTGCGAATTGTATCCTATACGGTAGCGTTTTCGCTTGACATTTCGCCGCTTCCGGGTATCTTAATCCTATCAAACGTATATGATTAAGCAAGACCTTAATCTTTGCCACGATCTGAGAAGGGGAAGAACATGGCAGACGAGAATACGCTGCTGCGCGTCAGCGGGCTTTCCGCCGCAGTGGACGAGAAAACCATCCTGCACGACGTCGATTTTGCGGTCGGAGCAGGAGAGACCCACGTGCTGATGGGCCCGAACGGCGCCGGCAAATCGACGCTGGGGCACGTGGTCATGGGTGATCCGGAATACACGGTGACTGGCGGCACCATCACGTTCGACGGACAGGATATCACAAACCTCTCCACCGATAAACGCTCGCACGCGGGCCTGTTCCTCAGCTTCCAAGCCCCGGTGGAAATCCCCGGCGTGCCCGTTTCCAGCTTCCTGCGCGCCATTTCGCAGGGCCGCCCGGGCGTTGGCGAAATGAAGGGCAAACAGTTCCGCAAGCATGTGAAGGAACTGGCCGAGGAGCTGGACATGGACCCGGCGTACCTGGACCGCGAACTGGGCGTGGGCTTTTCCGGCGGCGAGAAGAAGAAACTCGAAATGCTGCAGCTTCTGCTTCTGGCGCCCAAGCTGGCCTTCCTCGACGAAACCGACTCCGGCCTGGACGTCGACGCGCTGTCGGTCGTCTCTCGCGGCATGGCGGCCTACCGTCGCCGCTGCGGGGGCACCATGGTCATCATCACGCACAACACGCGCATCCTGGAGCACGTCGACGTCGATCGCGTGCACGTGCTGGTGCGCGGGCGCATGACCGCCGAGGGCGACGCCTCCATGATCACCAACATCGACGAGAACGGCTTCGAGCAGTTCGAGCAGGCCGCCGAGGGCGCCGGCTCCGCGGACACCGCCCCCGCAGCCGCCGCCGCAGCCGATGCGCGCTAAGGGGCTCGACATGGCAAAGCAAAGAACCGAGGTTGCGGACATCGACCGCAGCCTCTACGACTTCTCATACGGCGACGCCGGCGAAGCGCTCGGCACGGGCCTTACCCCCGAGATCGTCCGCGAGATTTCCGAGAAAAAGGACGAGCCGGCCTGGATGCTCGAGCATCGCCTGAAGTCGCTGGAAATCTACCATTCCATGGCAACGCCCGACTGGGGCCCGTCCATCGCGGGGCTGGACATGGACAACATCGTCACCTACGTCAAGCCCAAGGCCGACCAGAAAAGCGACTGGGACAGCCTGCCCGACGACGTGAAGAACACCTTCGACCGCCTGGGCATTCCCGAAGCCGAGCGCAGCTACCTGGCCGGCGTCGGCGCGCAGTACGACTCCGAGCTGGTCTATCACAACATGCAGGACACCGCATCCCGCATGGGCATCGTGTATTCCGGCATCGAGGAGGCATTGCACGACCCGAAGTGGGAGCCGCTTATCCGCGAGAAGTTCATGACGCTCATTCCGCCCACCGACCACAAGTTCGCCGCCCTGCACGGCGCGGTGTGGTCGGGCGGCAGCTTCGTGTATGTACCGAAAGACACCAAACTTGACTTCCCGTTGCAAAGCTACTTCCGTTTGAACGCCAAGGGCGCGGGCCAGTTCGAGCACACGCTCATCATCGTGGAAGACGGCGCCGACCTGCACTTCATCGAAGGCTGCAGCGCGCCGAAGTACAACGTGGCGAACCTGCACGCCGGCGCGGTCGAGCTGTTCGTCGGCAAGGGCGCGCACCTGCGCTATTCGACCATCGAGAACTGGTCGAAGAACATGTACAACCTGAACACCAAGCGCTCCACCTGCGACGATGGCGGTTCGATCGAATGGGTGTCGGGCAGCTTCGGCAGCCATGTGGGCTACCTCTACCCCATGTCAATCCTCGCCGGTCGCAAGTCTACCTGCACGTTCACCGGCATCACGTTCGCCGGCACGGGCCAGAACCTCGACACCGGTTGCAAGGTGGTGCTCGCCGCGCCGGAAACCTCGGCGTCCATCGAGACGAAGTCCATCTCCAAGGGCGGCGGCGTTTCCACGTTCCGCAGTTCCGTGGTGGCAACCCCGAAGGCCGAGCATTCCGCCTGCAGCGTTTCGTGCCAGTCGCTCATGCTTGACGACCACAGCCGCTCCGACACCATCCCGGCCATGGACGTGCGCTGCAAGCACGTTGACATCGGGCACGAGGCCACCATCGGCCGCATTGGCGACGATAAGGTGTTCTACCTGATGAGCCGTGGTATTTCGGAAGAAGAGGCGCGCACGATGATCGTGAACGGCTTCGCCGACCCGGTTTCCAAGGAGCTTCCGCTGGAATACGCCGTGGAAATGAACAACCTTATCAAGCTGGAAATGGAAGGGGCGATCGGATAATGGGCGCTGCCGTTTTGAAGAACGTGAACGCGATGCCCGCTCCCACCTGGCATCGCCTTGACATGAATTACGTCGACATCGAGCTGCCCGAGGGGCTTGAGGCGCACTCGCAGGTTGAAGTCGAAGCCGCCGACGAGCTGCTGGGCGAAGCGGGCGCGTTCGACGACGCCGTTGCCGCAGCTCAGCGCAAGCTTGACGCCGCACGCGCGGGCCAGACCGACCCGCGAGCCATCCTGAAGGCCGCCGAAGACGACGCCGACCCGGCCAACCTGGACATCCCGGCGCTTTCGACCTACGAGCGCCGTGCCGTGCGCGAAGAGGTGGCGGGAGATATCGCCGCCGCCTTCGAGGGCGGCATGGGCACCGCAGCCGACGAGTGGTTCGCCGCGCAGGCTGCCGCTGCAGCGGGCGCGGAAGGAGCTGCAGACGACATCGCCAGGCACGTCGTGCTCGCCGCCGACGCGAACCAGCAGGGTTCGGCCTGCGTGCGCATCAATGGCGCAGATGGTGCGGCCAACACCGCCCGCATCGACGTGGTGGCTGCCGCGGGAGCCACGCTCGACCTGACCGTTTCTCTCGACTCCCCCAACGCGGGCGCGGGCGTGGTCGGCGTGCAGCTGCGCGTGTTCGCCGGCGAGTATTCGCACGTGAACATCACCTCGGTGCACACGCTTGACGAGGGCTTCATCGCGCTTGATGACACGGGCATCGTGGCCGCCGAAGGGGCGCGCGTCACCGTTCGCCACCGCATGCTCGGCGCCGGGAAATCCTACACAGGCCTGGCCTGCGACCTGCGCGAAGACACCGCGCGCGTGGACATTTCCACCCGCTACCTGGCCGGCGGCGACGACGTGCGCGACTTCAACTACGTCGTGCGTCATCGCGGCCGCAAGACGCTGTGCAATATCGACGCGACCGGATCGCTCATGGGACGCTCGAAGAAAACCTACCGCGGTACCATCGATCTGGTGCACGGCTGCAAGGGCTCGGAAGGCACCGAGCGCGAAACGGTGCTGCTCGTAGACGAGGAAGTGGAGAACAAGACCATCCCCGTCATCCTGTGCGACGAGGACGACGTCGCCGGCAACCACGGCGCCACCATCGGACACGTTGCCCCCGACCAGATGTTCTACCTCAAGTGCCGCGGCCTTTCGCAGCAAGCCGCCGAGGGCCTGTTCGCCACGGCAACGCTGGAGGAAACCGCCATCGCCATACCCGACGCGCCCATTCGCGCCGGCATCGCACGCCTGGCCGCGAAGGCGGGCATTCCCTATCAGGAAGTGGAGGACTAGCCATGGCAGCGTCTTCTGTCGCAAACCTTGATCGCACCGCATGCGCCGTCGCCGACGCAGCCCATGCCGCGCAGGCATCGGCCACGGCCGACGACATCGTCTGCGCGGCCAACATCGCCGAAAACCCCTACAAACGCGACTTCCCGCTGTTGGCAAACCATCCAGAGCTGGCGTTTCTGGACAGCGCCGCCACCGCGCAGCGCCCCGCCGCCGTGCTCGACGCCCAGCGTCGCTTCTACGAGGAAATGAACGCGAACGCCTTACGCGGCCTGTACCGCCTCTCGGTCGAGGCCACCGAGGCGATCGAGATTGCCCGCCAGCGCGTGGCGAAGTTCATCGGCGCGCCCGACGCGCACGATATCGTGCTGACGCGCAACGCATCCGAGTCGCTCAACATCGTGGCCAAGTCCTTCGCGCCAAGCGTCCTTGAGCCGGGCGATGAGGTGTGCATCACCATCATGGAGCACCACTCCAACCTTATCCCCTGGCAGCAGGCCTGCCGCGCCGCCGGGGCGAAGCTCGTCTACCTCTATCCCGACGAGAACGGCATCATCCAGCCCGAGGAGATGGACGCGAAGATCGGCCCGAAAACGAAGATCGTCTCGGTCGTTCACGTGTCGAACGTCTTAGGCGTGCAGAACCCCGTCGAGGAGCTGGGGCGCCGCATGCATGCGCAAGGCGGCTACCTGGTGGTCGACGGCGCGCAGTCGGTGCCGCACGTACATGTTGACGTGCAGGCCATCGGCGCCGATTTCTTCGCGTTTTCCGCCCACAAGCTGTTCGGGCCGTTCGGCATGGGCGTGCTGTGGGGCCGCGACGAGCTGCTGAATGCCATGCCGCCGTTTTTGACCGGCGGCGAGATGATCGACTCGGTCACCGAGCAGGACGCCACCTGGGCCCCCGTGCCCGAGAAGTTCGAGGCCGGCACGCAGGACGCCGCCGGCATCTACGCCACGGCTGCGGCCATCGCCTACGTGGAATCGGTGGGGCTCGACGTCATCGCCGCGCGCGAGCGGGCGCTGGTGCGCTACTGCATGGACGAGATGGCGAAACTGCCCTACATCCAGGTGATCGGCAGCCCCAACCCCGACGACCACCACGGCGTCATCAGCTTCAACGTGCAGGGCATCCACCCGCACGACGTGGCCAGCATTCTGGACATGAGCCAGGTGGCCATCCGCGCCGGGCACCACTGCGCGCAGCCGCTGCTCACGTGGCTTGGCGTGGAGAACCTCGCCTGCTGCCGCGCCAGCCTGGCGTTTTACAACGACAAGAAAGACGTCGATGCCTTGATCGAGGGCCTCGGCAACGTTTGGAGGACCTTCCATGGCGAATAGCAGCATCTACTCCGCCGCGCTCATGCAGCACAACGCGCACCCCGACTACAAGTACGACCTGGAAGGCGCCACCGACGAGCACGAGGGCGTCAACCCCAGCTGCGGCGACGAGATGGTTCTGAAGCTGCGCGTGGAGAACGGTGTCATCGAGGAAGCGGCGTTCACCGGGCACGGTTGCGCGGTTTCGCAGGCGTCGGCCGACATGATGGCCGACCTGGTCACCGGCGAGACCATCGAGGAAGCGCGCCGTCTGTGCGGCCTGTTCATGAAGATGGTGAAGGGCGAGGCGCTCACCGGCGAGGAGAAGGAAGACCTTGACGAGGCGGCGCAGCTCGAAAGCATCAGCCACATGCCCGCCCGCGTGAAGTGCGCCGAACTGGGCTGGCGCACCCTGTCCGAGATGATCGGGGAATAAGAGGTTCGGATTTTCCCGGGCCGGCAATTCGGATTTTCCTGGTTGTGGGATTCGGATTTTCCTGGTTGCGCGGCTCGGATTTTCCGGCATACATACGTTTGAGC
>CAVHFC010000066.1:0-12455 GCA_963635025.1 Eubacterium sp. CAG:786 | reverse complement strand
ACAGGGCGGAGACGCCGACGGCGAGCAGGACGATCAGCGTGATCATGGCAATTTGCAACTTGTGCTGGCGACCCACCTGCGGCACCTCCCCCAAAAATTCGAATAAGAACGATCAGCTCGCGAGGCAAAACCGCGGGGGCGCACAGAAATAAGAAGGGCGATCACCCTTCGTCCGAACGTCGGATCCTCTCCGACGGCAACCGGCTGCCGTAGTCGTGCGACCGTAGGCCCATCTGGCTTTGTGCCCCCGCCTTTCGACGGGTTTACCTCGTTGTTGGATCGAAACCTTACCACTTCTTCATAATTAGAGCAACGACAAATAGGCAGGCGGCGCGACCCGCCGGTGCGATTCGAAACGAACGTAGCGCTCAAAGGAACGAACGCGATGAGACTCCTGTCGCGGGCCGATGGTTTGGGCGCAATTTTGCGGTGGGGCTTTCAGAGCGTCGGGGCGGTGGACAGCCTGCGAGGTTGCAAAACCATACAGATGCGACGCGCCCTTCGGGCGCTGATCTAGTAATGTGCGAGACATGTCTCGCACCCACGAAATTTCTGGTAGACACGTTAAACCGGCAGAAAGACCTCCGGCCGGACTAGTTAAATCGGCAGCATGATTCTCTGCCGGATGAGTTATCTCAGCAGCATGATCCCTGGCAGGTTTGTTAAACCAGCAACAAGGCCTTACCGCCGGAAAGTTATCCCGGCAGCATGACCTCCCGGTAGGTTCGCTAAGCCGGCAACAAGATCCTCTGCCGGATGCGTTGCCCCGGCAGCAAGATTTCGTAGGTTCGAGCCATGGCTCGAACCTTATTGGAGAGCGCCGAAGGCGCGACAGATATTTCCATGGATGTGCGGGCGATTGGTTGACGTTTGGCAGTTTGCGAGATCGATTCCAATCGCATTTCAAGAAGTGCGACGCGCCCTTCGGGCGCTGATCTAGTAATGTACGAGACATGTCTCGCACCCACGAAATTAGCCTGCGACGTTGCGACTTGCTGCAAGATTTCGTGGGTTCGAGCCATGGCTCGAACCGTAATAAAGAGCGCCAAAGGCGCGACAGACTTTTTAATGCGCGGCCGATCAGCCCGGCCCCGCCAGGCAGCCCCTCCCGGCGAGCCCCGGCCCCGGCAGGCAGCCCCTCCCGGCGAGCCCCGGCCCCGGCAGGCAGCCCCGCCCCGGCAAGCCGACCTGCGCAGCAAGCCCGCCCCGCGAGCCAGCCCCCACACACAAAAAAGCCCCCGCTCTTGCGAACGGGGGCTTTTTGGAACACCTGCGGGGAGGGGATCCGCAGGCCGGGAGCGCTTGTGCGCCCCTATAACGTCCACGCGACGGTCATCGTGACCGGCAGCGCTGCCAGAAGGACAAGCAGACGCAGGACGAAGCCGCCGATCAGCACGCCGACGCTGGACCCAGCGGAAATCATGTGGGCCGTGCTCGACTCCTCGAACTCCTTGGAGCTGAAGAACAGCATCTTCGCCTCAAGGATGGTGGGAACGACCAGGCCGATAGCCACGAACAGCACCCAGAAAACCAACGCGTACTTGCCGCACACGAGCGCCATCACCGAGTTAAGGCCGGCCTCGGAGTTCGTCGCAGTGATGAACAGCAGGCTTAGGACCAACAGCATCTCGATGCACGGGAAGCAGAAGTGGAACTTCTTGAAGATCACGACGCGGTCGAACTCGTCGGGGCACTTGAACGCGGCGACCAGAAGCACGATCGCCATGCCGGTCGACATTGCCGACACCAAGAACAGCACGGGCAGAAGCGCGTTGTTCCACAGCGGGAACGTCTTGCAAACGCCCAGCAAGCAGCCGGTGTAGATGGCGACGCAGATGCCCAGGATGGAACCGACAAGCTCAAGACCCATCGGCACCTTGCGCTTCAAGAAGTCGAGGATAAGCGCGATGAGCGCAACCACCACGAACGCCGCCAGGATAACGACGCCCCAGGTCATGACCGACCCGAAGTTCGTCAGCAGCAGCGCGAAGCGCAGCGGGTTGTAAAAGCCCGCCTTCGCGTCGAACATCAGCAGCACCAGGCCGACGATGACAACGATGGGCGCAATGATGTGCCCGATCTTGCGCATGGTCGTGGCCTCGGGATGGCGCCAGGCCAGAAACGCGCTCGTCGCGAACGCGCCACCGCCCAGGCCGCCTAAGAACAGATAGCAGGCGATGATGCCGCTCCAAATAGGTGTGTATTCCATCTCAGCATCACCTCACGTAGTAGAACTTGGATTTTGTCAGGCTGCCTGCGATGGGCTGGGCACCGGTGCGGGCAATCTCGCGAGAAAGCTCGGATTCCGGATCGTCCAAGTCGCCGACGATGCGCACGCCGCCCGGGCAGGCGGTCACACAGTTGGTCGCGCCGCCCTCGGCCGTCGCCGCGCACAGGCGGCACTTGTCCACCGCACCCGTCTGCTCGTTGCGCGAACGCACCTGATAAGGACAGGCGGCCATGCAGTACAAGCAGCCGATGCAACGGCCATGGTCGACGGACACGATGCCGTCGGCGCCGATGTGGGCGGCACCCGTCGGGCACACGCTCGCGCAGGGGGCATCCTCGCAGTGCATGCACTGCAGCGGCACCGTTTCGAGGGAAACCGCAGGATACGTGCCGGTTTCCTTCTGCTCGAAGCGGATGAAGTCCTCGGTCGGCAGCAGGTCGTTCTGGTTCTGGCACGCAACACGGCAGGCGTAGCAGCCGATGCATTTCTTCGTGTTGATGAGCATTCCGTAACGTGTCATGCTATGCACCCGCCTTCTCGATCGAAACGACCGTCTCGCTCATCATGGCCGCGCCCGTTCCCGGTTCGCTTGCCAGCGGAACAAGCTTCTTGGCGGCCGCGCCGAAGCCCTTCGCCTCGGAAATCTTCTCGGCGGTGGCACCGTAATGAGCGGGGATCCACACAGCCGAGGGGCAGATGCGCCCGGTCACCTTCGCGGGAACCGTGACGGAACCTTCGGCGGTGGTCAGCTTCACGCTGTCGCCGTCGGAAATGCCCTTCTTCTTGGCCACGTCGGCGTTGATCCAGGCAGCGTCGAGGTCGTACTTCTTGGAAATCTCGGTCAGCTTGGCCGCGGCAAGCGTGTACGTTGCCGACTGGATGTTCTGCTCGCCAATGAGCAGGTGCGGCATCTCGGCGCTCGCAGGCTCCTGCGGGTCGGTCCATTCCGGAACCGCCGAAAGGCCCGCTTCCTTGGCCGCGTCGGAGGAAAACTCGATCTTGCCCGACTTGGTGCGCAGGTACGGGACGTTCCCCTCGGAAACAGCCGAACCGGCGATGGCCGAGAAAGCCTGCTGGTCGAGGATGTCCTCGGAAAGGCCGGCAGCCTTGAACCAAGCCTTGTTGTAGTCCTCGAGCGTGAAGTCGAAGTCGCTGCCGTGGCCGCAAGCCTCGGCCAGGCCGCAAACGACCTCGTCGATGGACTTCGTGCCCGCATTGATGCGATCGATGGCCGCATGGCGCGCCGCCACGACCGACGTCTCGGCGCCGACCGTCACCGGCGTGCCTGCGCACTCCAGGTAGCTGTCAAGCGGCAGCACGTAGTCGGCGAGCTCGGCCGTCTCGGTCATGAACTGATCGCACACGACCAGGCAATTCAGGGACTTCAGCGCTTCGGTCACCTTGTCACCGCCCGGATAGTCGAGCACCGGGTTGCTCTCCACCACCACGGCGGCGGAAATCTCGCCGGACTTCATAGCGTCGATGGCGGCCACGCAGCTTGCCGGAGCGAAGCTTGCGGTGCTGCCCGCCGCCTTGCCGGAAACGGTTGCCAGCTTCCTGATTCCGGCCGAGGCAAGCGCGTCGGCGGAAACATACGGCGTGTCGCCGATGATCCAGCCGCCCTTGTGGTTGAAGTTGCCCAGCATGGCGTTGATCAAATACACCATGCGGCACGTGTCGAAGCTGTTCTTGTAACCGGCGCCGAACGTACCGGCCCACGGCATGTCCACGAAGCTTGCCGGAGCATTCTTCGCAAGCTGAGCGGCCAAACCGGTGATGGTGCTGTCCGGAATGCCCGTCTTTTCCGACGCCCAAGCGATATCGTAGGTGCGGATGACCTTGGCGAACTCTTCAAAGCCGGAAGCGTGCGCCTTCACGAACTCCTTGTTGTAGGATTCGCGGTTGATGAGCTCGGAGGCGATGCCCACGAGCAGCGCAAGCTCGGTGCCGGGCACGATGGGAATCCACTCGTCGGCAACGCGGCCGAACGCGGTCAGACGCGGATCGACCAGCACGACCTTCGAGTCGGGATCTTCGCTCTTCTCAACGAAGTCGGCGACCTCGGCCGGGCGCATGCCGTCGTAGGTGGACTTGTCCAGCATCAGCGCGAACTTGGTGTTCTTGACGTCGGGCGCGGCGTAGGCACCGGCGACGCATTCGATGGCCGCGGTGATGTCGGCGTCGTGCACAGCGGAATCATCGTAGTAATGGGCGCTGCCCAAGCTCTGCACGAGACGCTTGGTGAACGGCGTGCAGTTGCCGCGAGCCTGCAGGACGGCTGCCTTGCTGCCGGCGGCCTCGAGGGCAGACCCGATCTGGGAAAACGCGTCGTCCCAGCTGATCTCCTCGAACTTCGAGCCGTTCTTCTTCAGCGGCTTGGTCAGGCGGTCTTCGGAATACACGGCGGAGATCAAGCCCTCGCCGCGCCCGCACAGATGCCCGCCTGAGCAGGGGTGGCCCTTCTCACCGGATACGCGCCAGACCTTGCCGTCGCACACCCACGCCACCATGCCGCATTTGTTGCCGCAGCCGTCGCACAGGGTGTGCACCTGCTTGGTTTCGGCAGCTTTCGGAGGCTTGGCGAACGCCTCATCCCAAGCGCCGAGGCTTGCGTAGCCAGCGCACCCGGCAAGAGCAGCCGCCCCCGCCGCGCCGGCGACGAAGCCGCGCCTGGTAACAGTTTTCTCTGACATATCCCACGCCCCCTATTCGGAAACGATGGTGGTCGTGCGGACGATCCCCTCGTCGATGATCTTCTGCGCGATGTCCTGCCAATCGATGAACTTGATGGCGCCGTTGGGGCACTGCTCGGCGCAGCGGCCGCAGGAGATGCACTTGGTGGACACGCCGGTCTCCGCGTCGACGCGGGGCATGTTCCACGGGCAGGCCTGGGCGCACATGCCGCAGCCGATGCACTTCTTGGGATCGACCGTGCGAGCGCCGGTGTTCTCGTCGGCGTAAATGGCATGCACCGGGCAATACTTCATGCAATTCGCATCGGCGCACTGCTTGCAGTGCTCGACGGTGAACTCGCAGGCACCCTTCGCGCCGTCGCCGAAGGAACCCTCACCCGTGTCCGGGCTCTTGCCCCAGTAATAGTTATCCCACACGCGCACACGCGCGATGTTCTGGCACACGCGGCCGTCGTTCTTCAGCGTGCACATCATTTCGCAGCGCTGGCAGCCAGAGCAGCGAGCGCGGTCGGTCACGATCATCTTCGTAGGCGTGGTGCGCAGCTCGATGCGTCCCGAAGCGATGGACTGCGACGTGACGCCCCAAGACGCCAGCACGCCGCCAACAACCAAGCCTGCAACGCCGCAGCCGGCCATGGCCAGCACGTCGCGGCGGGTAATGGTCTTCTTGGGCGCCTGCTCAGTCACAGGAGCGCTGCCGCTTTGATTCGTATCTGACATTATGAGTACTCCCCCTCACATATATTGGTGAGTCTTCTTACGCGCCGGTTCCTCCTCAAACAGAACCCTCGTCCAGTTCTGCCCCCCGGATTTCCGCCGCACACTCTTCGCCCCTTCGGGTCACGCAACGTTTAGCAGTATCGGTTTTGCCACCCGTACCCCGTACCCTCTTTCGGGGCGATTCCATGGCTAACTTTTGCCCGTATGCCGAAATTTCCGCGCCATTAGCCGGAAAAATCACCTTTTGAGTCAATTACCCCAAAAGAGGGTATGCGGCCCCCACCTGGGATTGCATACTTCGCGGTGACGAAATTGTCGTCTGCACCCAAATCGCCCGACATGTCACGCAACGCATGTATCGAGAAGAGATTTGGAGATGCAACATGGCTGACGAGAAGTCATACGGCTGGACCGGCAAGATGCTGCGCGTGAACCTGACCACGGGCTCCATCACTACCGAGTCGACCCAGCCTTATAAGAAATATATCGGCGGCATGGGCCTGGCGAACAAGATCATGTACGATGAGGTTCCCGCTGGCACCGATCCGCTTTCCGAGGAAGCCAAGATCGTCTACGCGGTCGGCCCGCTGACCGCTTCGGGCGTGCCTTTGGCTGGACGCACCACCATCAGCTTCCTTTCCACGTTCTCCACCGACCACCTGGTCGTCGACGCCCACTGCGGCGGCATGATCGGCGCACGCATCAAGCTGGCCGGCTACGACGCCATCATCGTGGAGGGCAAGTCCGACAAGCCCGTGTACCTGAACATCAAGGACGACGACGTGCAGATCAAGGACGCGTCGTTCGTGTGGGGCCTGGGCACCCGCGCCACCACCGAGGCGCTCAACCGCGCCGAGAGCGTGCGTGCTTGCGTGGCGACCATCGGCCCCGCCGGTGAGAACCTGCTGCCCTACGCCGTCATGATGAACACCCGTAACCACTCCGCAGGCGCCGGCCTGGGCTGCGTCATGGGCTCCAAGAAGCTCAAGGCACTGGTTATCGAGGGCAACGGTTCCGTCAACGTCAAGGATCCGCAGGCGCTGGCCGATCTGTCCGACTACATGCTGCGCGAGATCGTCGGCTCCAACAACAACCACGTGGTTCCCTCCACCCAGCAGGAATGGGCCGAGTACTACGACAAGGGCACCCGTTGGACCGCACGCAAGGGTCTGTACTGGGCCGACGCCGAGGGCGAGCCCATCGAGACCGGCGAGCCGAAGCCTGGCGAGATCAACACCGTCGGCTACCGCTGCATGAAGACCACCAAGGACGAAGGCCCCGACGCCGAGAAGTACACCATCAAGATGAACGGCTGCCACAGCTGCCCGATTCACTGCTACTCCGACATGCGCGTGCCCAACGCCCGCAAGAATGGCGGCTACGAGATCACCGGCAACACCTGCGTGCCGAACTTCCCGTTCTCCGTTTACATGACGAAGATTTTGGGCCAGCACACCACCGTCAAGTCCTCCACCGAGGACGGCCTGATTTGGGACCAGGTGGTTGGCGCCACGATGGACGATTTGGGCATGTGGTGCAACTACGCGCAGATCTACCGCGACATCGCGCACTGCGTTTCCAAGGAGATCTTCAAGCGCGTGCTGCCCGAGGACGAGTACAACCTGTTCGACTGGAACAAGTTCGAGAACAACGACCCGACCATCATGGTCGAGCTGCTCAAGCACATCGCCCGCAACGACAACGAGATGTCCTACCTGGGCCACGGCCCCATCGTGTGGTGCAAGCGCTGGGACGACATGGAATGGTTCGACACCACGGCAAGCTGTCTGATCAACTACCGCGGCTGGCCGGTGCACCACGCCATAGAGTCTTACGGCCAGGTTGGCGGCCTGCTGAACATGGTGTTCAACCGCGACCCGATGATCCACTCGCATCAGAACATGCTGCAGTGCGGTCTTCCTCACGAGCTGAAGCAGCAGATCGCTGCCGAGCTGTGGGGCGGCGAGGACGCGCTGGACGAGGAGAAGAACTACACGCCGATGAACGAGCACAAGGCGAACTTCTGCTGGTGGTCCATCGTCACCGACGTGCTGCATGACTCCCTGACGCTGTGCAACTGGGTGTGGCCGATGGCTCAGTCACCGTCGAAGACCCGCAACTACCGCGGCGACTTGGACTTGGAGGCGAAGTTCTTCAAGGCCGTGACCGGCGAGGACGTCACCACCGACGAGCTGTACAAGGCGGCTGCCCGCATCATGACGCTGCAGCGCGCCAACACCGTGCGCGGCATGACCGACGCCAACGGCAAGATCGGCTGCAACGACTGCCGCACCATCCACGACGTCATCACGCAGTGGCCGTTCACCAAGGACGCCGACAAGGAGCCGTTCACCAAGGGCACCGACAAGATGGAGAAGGAAGACTTCCAGAAGGGTCTGACCATGCTCTACGAGAAGTTCGGCTGGGATTCCGAGAAGGGCTGCCCGACGGCGGACTGCCTGGACTACTACGAGATGGACGACGTGAAGGCAGAGCTGAAGGACCTGAACCTGCTGCCGTAACGTTATCGGCCGCATGAGGTTCGTTCGCAGCGAATCTCATGCGGCGCAATCCTTCGCCCAGCGCCCCTGAAGCGAGGCGAAGGAGAAAAACTCAAGCAAATGACCCCTTGATGTGCAGACATCGAAGGGGTCATTTGCTTTGCGAGAACTTTCGGAAGCAAGAGCGGGGGCCTTGCCAGGGCTCGTTCAGGGGCGCTGGCAAGTTTTTCGAGTTTCCGGTCCTCCGTGCAGCCGAAACGGGGCGAAATGGCAAGAAACTCGAGCTCCTGTAGCGCCGTGCGCGTTTTGCGATACAGGAACGCCGATGGTTCGCCATCGGAGGCCGAATCCCGTGCACGGCGGTTCGGAAACTCGCGAAACTTGCCACAGGAGGCCCTTCCGCTCGCGTTTCGAGAAATGTGACGCGCTTCGCGCTTTCAAGTAAGGTGCGAGTCATGCCTCGCACCCACGAAATTCCAGGTGGGGCGTTAATCCAGTGGCAGGATGTTGCGGGACCATCACCCCCCACAACAAGAATATGCGCCTAATGAAAGCGTCAAGCTTGCAGCAGGAGTCTGCATCAGGCGAAAGCCGGCAACAAAAATTCGTGGGGTCGAGCGAGAGCTCGGCCCGCACTAGAGAGCGCTCGAAGAGCGCGACACATTTTTACTCTGCGCTTGCCACCGCCGGGACGCCTGCCGTCAGCCATCTGCCCCGTTAGCGCGTCGGCCATCAGCCGCCCGATCCGCTGGCTCTTCTAGCTCGTATACCGCTCCATGTAGTCGAGAATCTCCTGGCGGGAGTGCAAGTCGGTTTTCGCGTAGATGCGTTTGATGTGCGCGTGCGCGGTTCCGGGGCTGATGAACAGCTCCTCGGCGACGCGTTTCTGCGTCCAACCGAGCGAATAGAGCGCCAAAACCTCCACTTCGCGGTCGGAGAGCATGAACTGCTCGCCCACCTTTTCGGCCTTCCGCCGCATGGTGGCCTGGTAGGAGTCCGCCTCAGCGCCTCCGCCGCCCTGCTCTTGGCCCTCTTCGCCTTCCGAATCCAAACCCATCAGGCGGGTGAAGGTCGAATGTCGCGTCTTGCCCGTCGGTGCAGCGCCATCGCCCGCCGCGCCGCCTGCCGCGGGCTGCTTGGGCAGGATGTCGGCCAGGCTCATTCCCGCGCCGGGCACACTCAGGCATTCGGCGTCGCACGTCGCGCACGACCCCTCCTCGCCCGACTTGCCCGCGCCGACCATGACGACGCGCCCGCGCCGTTCCTGTTCAAGCTGCTGCTCAAGCTGGGAGATGCGCGCCTTGTCCCGCTGCTCGCAGCGGTCCGACTGCGTTTTCGCGATGCTCAAAAACAGGCCGAGCGCCACCTGCACCGAAATGATGAGCAAGAACCCCATGCACGCATGGACGAGGATATCGTCGCTGGTCAAAATAGGCATCGTGATGAAGGCGACGCGCGCGACGCAGCGGCTTCCCATACACACGATCCAGCCGCCGAGCGCGTAGTAGTACGGGTCGCGCCAGCCGAATCCCATGAACGCGATGGTGATGTACCACATGAACGCACACATGAGCGCGTTGAGGGAGGTGGTGGGCACGGCGCCGATGTCGAGCGAGCCAGGGAAGCACGCGTACAGAAGCAGGGCGAACGCCGCCATGGTCTCGAATAGGATGAAGATTCCAACGGTCATGACGTTCTTGCGCCGATGCGCGACAAGTGCGATCAACGCAAGGCTGATCGCAATGGTGAGCAGGCCGTACGCGATGCGGGTCTCAAGGCTGAAGGTGATGGGCTCGCCGTCAGGATAGCCGCGCAGGAAGCCGACGACCACGAAGAGCGTTCCCAAGCTGATCGCCGTCGCCGAAAGCAGGCGCTTCGTGTGCTCGGTATCGCCAACTACGCCGAAGTAATCGAGCGCGGGCGTGAAGGAATTGATGTTGTGCGCAAGCAGGCGCGTGCGGGCAAGCCGCATGCAGGGAAGCTGCAGAAGGACGAACGCGGCGGCCACGAAGTAGCCCGTCGTCCCAAGCGCGCCGCAAAGATAGATGACCACTTCGCTGATGGCGATGGCGGAAAACGCGTATACGGTGGCGGTGAGGCTTTCGCACCCGCGCGCTCGCCGCAACCAGTAGAAGATGCAACTGGCTGCGGCGAGCGTGATGAGGGTGCTCAGCCAGAAACGCAAATGGGAGGCTTCAGGGTTGGAGAAATCGGTCAGGGGCATGGCGATGAGGACCGCCGCCTCGATAACGCAGCAGATGCGCATGAGCCAGTTCGTCTGCGGCTTGGTGAAGCGGAATTTCGTGAAGAACATGATGGTTGCCAGCACGATCATCACGGCAATGGCCGCCATCATCGCGCCGTCGGTGAACAGGCCCTCATCGGTTTTCCGATAGCTGCCGTAGCTTGCCACGATCAGCCCAGCGCGCCCGAACGCAAACCCGATGATGGAGGGGAGCAGTGGCAAAAAAGTGCTCGTGAACGCCGACAAATCGGAGACGCGCCCCGCATTCGAGGAAGCGCCTGCGACAACTGGCTCCTCCAACTGCGCGGAGGTGTTCTTTCCCGATGCCTCCAGCTCCTTCAATCCGTCCCCCTCTCTTCCCATTTTTTGCTCGCTTCTGATCAGGCTAAATCGCCGATTCCCTCAAAAAGGCGATGACAAACTTGACCATTTGACCCTAAAAGAGGGTACGTGCGATGCTTCGTAAGCGCAATCATATCATGCGGATAATTCTGAATTGTAACCGGAGGATTATGGTTTTAGGGGGTAAAAGAATGGTTGATGAGAACGAGATCGAGTTTGACGAGCCCGATGAGGGGCGCAACCTCTATGTGGAGCCCGCCGATCGGGCGCTCATCCGCACGAAGGACGTGTACCAAACCGAGCTGGACAATGGCGTGGAAGGGTATTCCGAGACGCTGCTTTCCATCGTGGCGAACTTCAAGAATTCCGGCAAGCCCGAGGGCTTCAACGTGCAGAGCATGGTCGGCCGCAGCAAGCGAGGGGAAGTTGCGCTGCGCCTGTTCGCCGTGGTGGACGATTCGGTCGCCGACCCGATTTTCGTGAAGGTTGGCTTCAAGAGCCGCGGCTGCCTGGCCATGACCGGCTGCGCGAGCGCCATCTGCTCGATGGTCGAGGGCATGACGTTCAGCCAGGCGCTTCAGCTCAAGCCCGAAGACGTCGCGCGCGCGGTCGACGGCGTTCCAGCGGACAAGAAGCACACGACGGTGTTCGCCGTCGAGGCCGTGCGCGGCCTGATCGGCGACTGGATGTACCGCTGCGGCATGAGCCTGGCGGAGATGAACGAGAAGCTTCCCTGCGATGAGCTGTCGGTGGCGTGCCTGATGTGCGAGCACTGCAGCCTGCGAGCGACGCGCGTCGACATGCTGGTTGCCGAGGCGCAGGCGGCACAGAAGGCGGGTGCGTAGCGATGACGGAGGAGGATCGCGAAGATTTGCTGCCCGAAGACGCCGAAGGCACGGAGGACGCGGCGGAAGATGCGGGTGTTGCTTGCGAATGCGAGCCTGTGACCTGCGACGATGATGCGACGCCGGATGCCGCTGCTGAGGGTGTGCTGGCTGAGGAGGGCGCCCAGGACGAGCCGGAAGAGGAAGTTGATCCCGAGGCGGAGGCCGCCGCGCGCGAGCTTGCCGAGCACAACGCGCTTGCAGACGTGTTCGACGATGTACGCCGCATGTCGGCCGACAGCCATCTGGTGACGCCCGATCGCTGGCCGGCGATCGGGTTGGTGCCCAGCCATATGACGGGCGAGGACTTCGAGATGCTCGTGTACGAATGGCTCGAGGATTACCAGGCGGAGCACGCCGAAGAGATTGCTGCGGAGATTGCTGCGGAGATTGCTAAGGCGGCGGCGGTTCGTTCGGCGACGCATGCCGTGGGCGTGCCGCCGAAGATTCCGAATCGTCGTTTGGCGCAGATAAAGGCTGATGAGGAAGCTGCGGCAGGCGCAGGCGCGGTGGCGGCCGACGAGCGCGAAGCGGATGCTGCCGCGCAGGCCAGCGAGGGTTCACCGGCTTCGGAGGCTTCCGCGGTTGAGCAGGCGAGCGTTTCCGGCTCGGCGATTTCGCAGTCGATTGAGGGCGCGAACGAGGAGGCCGCGTCTGTTGCCGAGGCGGCGGCTGGCGCACCGGCAGAAGACGTGGAAGCCAACGCGGCCAACGACGATCCCGCTAATAACGCCGCCTCCGCCGACGACTCCAGCCCCTTCGCCGGCCTGAAAATTCCCGAGGGCTACAAGCTCGAGCAGATCGAGGGCGAATGGGTGCTGGTGGAGGACGAGAACGCCG
>CAVHFC010000065.1:8216-12886 GCA_963635025.1 Eubacterium sp. CAG:786 | reverse complement strand
TTCGAGGCCTTGACCGGGCTTTCGTATCAACCCGTAGTGTGAAGGGAGCGTTTATGCGCATCAAAGAGGGTTTCGTGCTTCGCGAGGTGGCGGGGCAGAACGTGGTCATCGCCACGGGCGAGGCGAGCAAGAGCTTCCATGGCATGATCAAGCTGAATGAAACGGGCCGCGTCATCTGGGAAGGCCTGGCTGCGGGCAAGTCGGACGACGACATTGCGGCGCAGCTGGTTTCCGCTTACGACGTGGATGCCGACAAGGCTGCGGCCGACGTTGCGGCCTTTGTGAAACAGGCTGCTGACCACGGGTTTTTGGCATA
Organism: Eubacterium sp. CAG:786; assembly: GCA_963635025.1. Taxonomy (GTDB): domain Bacteria; phylum Actinomycetota; class Coriobacteriia; order Coriobacteriales; family Eggerthellaceae; genus Senegalimassilia. The sequence goes on along the minus strand of CAVHFC010000065.1, from coordinate 12,570 downwards.
AGTGGCGCTTGAGGTGGAACAGGCTGAGGTTGCCGGCGGCGCGATGCCGGCGGACGCGGCGTCGGCTATGGCAGCTGCGGGCGCGCCAGCCGACGAGGCAGCTTTTGGCACGCGCATCGAGGACGCGCTGGCCTCGCAGGGCATGTACGTGGGCACCACGGTGGGTGTGAGCATGTTCCCCATGTTGCGCAACCGGCGCGACACCATCGTGGTCGAGCCGCTTCGCGGCCGACGCCTGCATCGGTTTGAGGTGCCGTTGTACCGTCGGGGCAGCGCATACGTGCTGCATCGCTGCGTGGAGGTGCATCCGGGCTCCTACACCATGCTGGGCGACAACTGCCTGAACAAGGAGCCGAACATCCCCGACGAGCGCGTCATCGGCGTCCTGGTGGGGTTTTATCGCGGCGACCGCGAGGTTGACATGAGCGGTTTGCCGTATCGCGCGTACGTGCGCGCGTGGTATGCGATCTATCCGCTGCGACGGGGCGTGATGCGCGCACGAGCGTTCGCGGGACGCGTGAAGCGCCGCGTGCTCGACGGCGGGGAGGCCCGATGAACGTTGCGGGCAAGCTGCGGGCGTTATTCACCGGTGGAGCCTCGGCGCGTCGCTGGATTGCCGGCGTGGTCGGGCGGCCGGGTGCGTTGCGCCTGGTGGTGCTGTGCGCGCTGCAAAGCCTGATGGCTGCCAACGCGGTGGGGTTCGCCCTGGCCATGCGCAACGCCATCGACGGGGCGGTTGCGGGCAGCGTCGACGGTTTTTTGCTGTGGTGCGGCATCTTCGCCGGCATTCTGTGCGTGCAGGTTGCCTGCATCGCCGCCAACCGCGCACTGCTCGAGCGAACGCGATCGGCGTTCGAGAATCAGCTGCGCGCCCGCGCGTTCGGTGACGTGCTGAGCCAGCCGTTTTCCCGGGCGGAGCGCGGCCATTCCGGCGAGCTGATGACGCGCATGACCTCCGACGCGGTGGTGGTGGCCGAGGGTGCGACCACGCTGGTTCCCACGGGCGTTTCCATGGCGGTGCGCCTGGTGGGCGTGCTTGCGGCGCTGTTCGCGCTGGTCCCGCAGCTGACGGTGGTGTTTTTGGCGGGTGGCTGCGTGGCCGGGGCGGCATCGGTTGCCGTGCGCCCGCTGCTGAAACGCCTGCACGCCAGCATGCAGGCTGCCGAGGGCGGGATGCGCAGCTTTCTGCAGGAATGCCTGGACAGTCTTTTGGTGGTGCGCGCGTTTTGCTGCGAAGGCAAGGTGCGTCGGCAGGCTGACGCGGCCATGGCTGATCACCGCCGCGCGCGCCTGCGCAAGGCCGACGCGTCCAACGCGTGCAGCACGCTATTGGTGCTGGGCGTGCAGGCGGCCTACGTGCTCGGGTTCGCGTGGTGCGGCTGGGGAATTTTGCAGGGCACCTGCACGTACGGCACGCTCATGGCGGTGGTGCAGCTGGTCGGTCAGCTGCAGTCGCCGTTCTCCACGCTGGGCGGGTCGTTCTCGAAGTACTCGTCGATGCTCGCGAGCGCCGAGCGGCTGATGGCGCTGGGGGATGGCGCGGGGGAGAAGGCGGCTGGTGCGCCTGGGTTGGTCAACGCTTCCGGTGCGGATGCGAAGGCGGCTGTTGGGGATGTCGCGCCCGATTCGGTTGCCGCGGGCGGTGCGGAAACCTCGGCCGGTGCTGATGGCTCTGCCGACGCCGCCGGTGCTCCTCGCCGTTTCGACGCTGCCTCGTTCCGCTCCCTGCAGCTTTCCAACGTGTCGTTCTCCTATGAGGATGGCGAAGAAGTTTTGCATGGGTGCGATTTCCGGCTGCGCGCCGGCGAGTTCGTGGGCCTGACCGGGCCGAGCGGCGCGGGCAAGTCGACGCTGACGAAGGTGCTGCTGGGCGTGTACGAGCCGTCGAGCGGCGAGGTCTGGGCCGAGGATGCGTCCGGCGCGAGTGTCGCGCTCGCCGACGCGCGCGGGCTGTTCGCGTACGTTCCGCAGGGGAATCGCCTGATGGCGGGCACCATCCGCGACGTGGTGACGTTCGCCGGCGAAGGCGAGGCCGACGAGGCGCGCGTGATTGCGGCTTGCGAGGTCGCCTGCGCCTGGGAGTTCGTGAGCGCGCTGCCCGACGGTCTGGACACGCAGCTTGGTCAGCGCGGGTCGGGGCTTTCCGAAGGGCAGATGCAGCGTTTGGCGGTGGCGCGCGCGGTGTACAGCGGCGCGCCCGTGATGCTGCTCGATGAGGCCACTTCAGCGCTCGATGCTGCGACCGAGCGGCAAATGCTTGAGCGCCTACGCGCCCTGCCGGGACGGGTGGCCGTGCTGGTGACCCACCGCGAAGCAACCCTTGCCGCCTGCGACCGCGTAGTGGAGGTGCTCGATGGCCGTTGCAGGTAATAGTGTGACGCGCCCTGCGGGCGCTGAACTATTAGGGTGCGAGTCATGCCTCGCACCTACGAAAAACAAACGGCACAAGTCGGCTTTGCAGCAAGGTCGGCCTTGCGACAAAGCCTTTGTGGGCCGAGCCACCACGAACAACCAACGGCACAAGTCGGCTTTGCAGCAAGGTCGGCCGCGCAGCAAAGGTTTTATGGAGCCGAGCCATTGCGCGAACAACCAACGGCAGAGGTCGGCTTTCCGGCAAGGTCGGCCGCGCCGAAAGGTTTTCGTGGGGTCGAGCCATGGCTCGACCAGGCCGCAGGTGATTTCGGAATGCCATCAACTTGCCGGCCGACCACAAAGCCTCGGCCGCGAGGTTTCCGCAACGTTTTCGTCTTCAGAAAGGACGTTTCATGCGTAACGATAACCCTACCAACGAGAACCTTCTTTCCGTCGGGCGATACCTGGCGCATCTGATTGACTGCGGCTTGCACGATGCGGCTGCCCTTCCCATCCCCGATGGTGTGACGTGGGAGGGCGTCCATGCTCTGGCTGTGCGCAATAGCGTGGAGGGCATGGCGTACTTCGGCGCGAAAACCTGCGACGGCGTTCCGGCCGACCTGCTTAAACGGTGGGAGAGCGATGCTCAGATGACGATGTTCCGTCGCCTGCGCTTCGACGCCGAGCGCGAGGTCGTGTTTGGCGCGCTGGCCGAAGAGGGTCTGTCCTTTCTGCCCATGAAGGGCACGGTTGTGGCGAACTACTATCCGCGTCCGGAAATGCGCTCGATGGCCGACAACGATTTCCTCTACGGTTTTGTGGAGCTGGCGGGCGCGGGCGGGTTCCACATCTGCGGCGCCACCGAAACCGAGCGCGAGGCAACCGTCGAGCGCGGCGTGCGCACGATCGAGCGCGTGATGCGCGGGCTGGGCTACACCGCAACGTCGCTGCGTTCGGGCAATCACGAGGCGTTCGAAAAGGAGCCGATCTTCAACTTCGAACCGCATCGTCGCTTGATGTCGCCCTCGAGCCCCATGGCTCCCTACTACGAAAACCCCTGGTCGCGCGCCGTGCGCGACGATCATGATCCGCACCTGTTCCGCTTCTCGGACGAGGACGAATACATCTTTCTGATGGCCCACGCGTTCAAGCACTTCGATGCCGCCGGCTGCGGCGTGCGTTTCGTAGCGGACACGCGCGTCTTCCTGGATGCCAAAGGCATGAACATGAACTGGGATTACGTATTCGGCGAGCTGGTCAAGGTCGGCCTGTTCGACTTCGAGGCGCAGGTGCGCGCCCTTGCCGACACGGCATTCGGCGGTTCGTGCGACCTGCGTGCGCTGCCAGAAGACGATCAGGCGCTGCTCGCCTTCGTGCTGGGAAGCGGCACCTACGGCAACAACGTGCAGGCGGTGCGCCGACGCCTGGAGAAGCAGATGGCCGCGCATGAGGGCGATGTGCACGCCGCGAAGCGCGGTTACGTGTGGGAACGGCTGACGAACACCGAGGCGCTCGACTACCTCTTCCCCCGCGCGTCGAAGATCGTGCCCCTGCGCCCGGCGTTGCAGGTGGCGCGCTATGTGCGCGGTTTCGCCCGCAACCCGCGGAAGATCCTCGGCGAGTTCAACCAGCTCAGGCGCGCGAAATAGGCGGGGTTGTGGCTATTTCGGGGATGGCGCTTTGATATTTGCGCGCGTTGGCGTAAAATATTCAGGCGCTTTTCAGCGTGCCGGCGTGACGCAACGGTAGCGTAGCAGTTTTGTAAACTGCCTGTTGCAGGTTCGAATCCTGTCGCCGGCTCCACGAACGCAGACGGGTCGAGCAAAAGCTCGGCCCGTTTTTTCGTTAACCCGTTTCCTTAAAGAAACTGCTTCTGCAGCTTTGGCGCCAGCAGCCGTGTTTTCTCGATCAGCTTGCGATAGACGCGCTCGCGAATCCACGGTTCGCTTGAAAGCGCTATCGCGTCGTCGAGCGCCACCCAGCGAACGCCGTTGTTCTCATC
>CAVHFC010000065.1:6499-7966 GCA_963635025.1 Eubacterium sp. CAG:786 | reverse complement strand
GAGTCGTATATGTTGTGGTAGACCAAAAGCGTTTGGGAAAACGTGGGGTCGACCGTCCAAATGGAGCAGGCCATATGGGCCGGCGCCGAGCGTTCGAACACGTTGGCATCGTTCGCAAGCCGCTCCAGGATAAACGCGCGATCAGCTCTTTCCTGTTCGTTATAGGGCGAAAACGCCTGCAGGTCGTCGGTGATGCTCACGGGTTCGCTCCTTTTTCGCGAAGGTGAAATCGATGCTCGTTTCGCGGCTGACTTTAGCACAATGAAACGTTCGGCTGGGCTGCGATTCAGCGCAACGAGCCCGCCTTTGGGCATGCCGTGGGACGCGCCGGCTTCGGCGTCCCTGTCGCGGGCGGGGGTGTATACTTTCCTCGCGCAATCAGGCGACGCGAAATGCGCCGCGCATCTACGAAAGGATCGTCATGCTGGTTACCGACCTCGCGCATGCGGAAACGAACGACTACCTCAACGAACGCTTCAAGAAGGCCTACGCATTCTTGGCTCAGGGCAACCTTGACAAGCTGCCGCTTGGGCGCAACGAGATCGACGGCAGCGACGTGTTCGCCAACGTGCAGGAATACACGACCGTGCCCGCCGACGAGAAGCTGTTCGAAGCGCATCGCGCCTACTACGACGTGCAGTTCGTGGTCAGCGGCGAAGAACTGGTGCAGTACGTGCCGCTTGAGCACGCATCGGCCGCACAGCCCTTTGACGTCGAATCCGACTTCTGCCTGTACGAGGCCACGCGAAAGCCGAGCGGCATTGCGCTTTCCGCCGGCGAGTTGGCGGTGCTGGCGCCCGAAGACGCCCACAAGCCCGGTTGCTCGCTTTCCGACAAACCCCAGGCCGTGCGCAAGATCGTCGTGAAAGTACGCGCGTAAAGGAGCACCATGAAGAAATCTGATCGCAAATATCTGAAGAAGCTGCTGAAAACCCCGTCTCCCACGGGAAGCGAGCAGCGCATCGCGCAGGTGGTGCGCGAGCGCGTCGCTCCGTTTGCCTGCGAGGTGGCCACCGACGTCATGGGCTCGGTTCACGCGACGGTTGAGGGCGGAGCGCAAGGTCCGTCGCTCATGTTGGCTGCGCACATGGACGAGGTCGGCCTCATGGTCGTCAACATCTCCGACGACGGTTTCCTTTCCGTGGGTGCCATCGGCGGCGTGGATGCGGCTATTTTGCCGGGTCTGCGCGTGGACGTGCACGCCAGCGGGGCGGACGAGCCCCTGCGCGGCGTGGTGGGACGCAAGCCCATCCATCTCATCTCCGCCGATGAGCGCACGAAGGTCACGCCGCTGTCCGACCTGGTCATCGACTTGGGCCTTCCGGTGAAGAAGGTCAAGCGCCTTGTGCAGGTGGGCGACTCGATCACCTACGGCGTGGGTTTCGAGCGCTTCGGCAAGCACATGGGCGTCTCGCGCGCCTTCGACGACAAGTGCGGCGTGTGGGTGATCACGCGCGTCATCGAGGA
>CAVHFC010000065.1:0-6140 GCA_963635025.1 Eubacterium sp. CAG:786 | reverse complement strand
TGGTGTCGGTGCCGCTGCGCTACATGCACACGCCCACCGAGGTCATCTGCTTAGACGACCTGGATGCGTGCGTGGCGCTGTTCGTGCAGTTCGCGAAGGATCTTCCCGATGCTGCCTCGTTCGTGCCCGGCGTGGCGGTGGCGCACGAGGGCGCCGAGGGAGCCGAAGGCGGCGAGGAGTAGCCCGTGAAGCAGCACAACGAGGACATCGCGCGCAACCGCAAGGCGCTTCACGATTACGAAGTGCTCGAAACCTACGAGGCCGGCATCGCGCTGACGGGCACCGAGGTGCGGTCGTTGCGCGACAATCACTGCCAGCTCACCGACTGTTTCGCGCTTATTCGCCATGGGGAAGTGTGGCTGCACGGCGTGCATATCCCGCCGTATGCGTTCGGCAACATCAACAACCCCGACCCCGACCGCAAGCGCAAGCTGCTGCTGCATCGCAACCAAATTCGCAAGCTTGAGCAGCAGACGAAGGAAAAGGGCATGGCGCTCGTGCCGCTGAAGATGTACTTCAACAAAAGCTCGCTCGTGAAGGTGGAGCTTGCGGTATGTCGCGGCAAGAAGCTCTACGACAAGCGCGCCACCATGGCCGAGCGCGATCAGAAGCGCGAGATCGAGCGCGCGATGAAGGAAAGGACCCGCCGATGAGCGATGACGAGATGAACGAGGCCGCCGAAGCGGACACCGTCGGGTTCGGCGACGAGCTCGGCGACGATTACGAGCTGGTTGAGCTGGAGCTTTCCGAAGACGACATCGTTCGCTATTTGGAAGACGACGAGGGAAACCAGATCGGTTTTGTCGTCATGGAAGACGGGAAAGAGTGCGAATACCTTTTCGTCGAGGAAGAAGACGACGAGGACGCGCCCGCCCTGGACATGGATCCCGAGGCGGTTGCGGCGCGCGACGGCAGCCTCGGTATCACGCGCGACGGCGTTCAGGCCGCAACCGACGACATGAACGCCATCTTCAAGGACGGTGTGAAGGTTGCCGCCGAGATGAAAGGCGCCTTCGACGACATCAAAAGCGCCCTGGACTTCAGCTCGTTTTTGAAGTAACATGCAGTATTCGCGCTACCGCATAACGAAGGCGGCGCAGCACATTGACAAGGTGGACCGCAGCGTCCCGTCGCCGGTAGGCCGGCATCATGCGGGGGCGACTGGTTTCGACATGGTACGTTTGAACTGAGGAGCAGGTCGTGGTCTCCTCGCCACGTAAAACAGGGGTACCGTCAAGTTAATTGGCAAGAACAACTCTCAGAGCGCTCCGGCGCTCGCCATGGCTGCTTAATTAGCACCTGGCACGTCAACCCCGGGTTGTCCCCGGCTCGGGCGCGACGTCATTTTAGGGGACTGCATCGAAGCACGTGGACGGTATGGCTTCGATAAAGATCGAACCGACTAGAAGGCGCAACGTTTGACTGTTGACCGCGCGCCTTCGAAATTCGACAACAGGATAAGCTTGTAGAGCCTGAGGGATTATGTAGTATGGACCGGAGTTCGATTCTCCGCGCCTCCACCATTTGTTTGCAGGGCGAACACGTGCGCGTGTTCGCTTTCGGCGGGCGTTTTCGGCGTCCGCATCTTAAGAAAGCCGTCCCAGTTGGGGCGGCTTTCTTCGCGTATGTGAGCCTCCCTTGCCGTCTCTTTTGTTCATTCCGTCCATTAATCGTTGGAATTCGGTTCAACCTTATGTTGTTCGACGTCAAGAACCATGCGTATTGCTACAATGACCCAAGTGTAAATCGAAGAGCGAGAAGTGCGATGACCAACAAATACACCAACAACGCAAGCCACGGTCGCCACGCAAGCAATAACGGCGCACAGCCAGCGGGCGGTTTCGTTCCCACCAGGCCGGTCTCGCCGGGGCGCGCCGGCGCATACCCCGCCTCCGGCCAGATGCATCCTGCAGGCGGCATGAGCGCAGCCGATTTCGGCCCCGACCATTATCATCATCCCAAGCGCAAGGTGGGCAAGGTGCTCGCCATCGTTTTCGCGTGCATCGTGGCGCTGCTCGCCGTCGCCTATTGCGGCGTGGCCATCTATTTTTCCAGCCATTTCATGCCTAACTCGAAGATCGGCAACATCGACGTTTCCCTGATGGCCACCGACGACGCCGAGCGCGCGCTTTCCAATAAGATCGACGCGTATCAGTTGGGCATTTCGGGCGACGGCTTCACGCTCAGCCTCAGCGCCAAGGACGCGGGGCTGACCTTCGATGCTTCCAAGGTTGTTTCCGACGCTCTTTCCAAGACGAACCATTGGGCCTGGCCGATCGAGCTGTCCCGCACGCATGATGCCACCGAATCCATGGTGAGCACCTACAACAATTCCGGCTTGGAACAGGTTGTTACCGCGGCGGTCGCCCAGTTCAACGAAACCGCCACGCAGCCTACCAACGCCTCGGTTGCCTATGATTCGAAGCAGAACAAGTTCTCCGTTTCCAAGGAATCGGTGGGCACGGCGCTCGATCCCGCGAAGGTCGTTGCCGCTGCCGATGCCGCGCTTGCGGACTTGACGACGAAGGTGACGCTTACCTCCGAACACCTGCTGCAGCCCACGGTGCTGTCCACCGATTCTCGCCTGCAGACAGCCGCCAGCGCTGCGAACAAGATGATCACGGCCGATTTGAAGCTGACCATGGGAACGTCGGTTGCCGCTGAGGTGAACGCCAGCCTCATCTCCCAGTGGATCGTCTTAGGCGACGACTTGAGCGCCACGCTTGATGAGGACGCCATGACCGCCTGGGTCGAGCAGCTTGCCAAGAACTGCAACACGGTGGGAAGCCAGCGCACCTACACGCGTGCCGACGGCAAGGTTTGCACGGTGTCGGGCGGCGTGTACGGTTGGTCCATCGACTACGATTCGCTCATGGAGCTGGTTTCGGAAGGCGTGAAGAACGGCACGGTCGAAACGGTTGAGATTCCCTATTCCACCTCGGGCGACGCGTATAACGGCGTTGGCGGGCGCGATTGGGGCAACCGCTACATCGACATCGACCTGGCCGAACAGCACGTGCGCTTCTACGACGATTCGGGCTCGCTGGTGTGGGAAGCCGACTGCATTTCCGGCATTCCCGACGGCACGCATGACACGTCGACGGGCGTGTACTGGATCAACCAGATGCAAAGCCCGGGCAAGCTCACCGGTTACGAGAACGGCGAGAAGATTTACGAGTCGACCGTGCAGTACTGGATGCCCTTCGACGGCAATGCCATCGGCCTGCACGATGCCGACTGGCAACCCGGTTTTGGCGGCACCATGTACAAGGATGGCTACGGAAGCCACGGCTGCGTGAACCTGCCCCCCGCGAAGGCCGCAGAGCTCTACGCGCTTATCCACGCCGGCGACTGCGTGGTCAGCCACTGGTAAGGAGTGGCCGGCCTGCTGGCACGTGCCGGCCATCGCGGTATATAAGATGGTGAGCGCCTTGCGGCGCACGAGTTGGGGCCGAGCAATTGCTCGGCCCTACGAATTTTTGTTACTAAGGTAACGCTTTCGTTAGGGTTCTGTGCTTGCGGGTTGTGCTCTATAAAGTTTGTGTCGCGCCTTCGGCGCTCTCTAGTTGGGGCCGAGTCGTGCCTCGGGCCTACGAGTTTTTGTTGTTGGGTTAACGCTCCCGTCAGACTTCCGTGCGTATAGGGCGCGTTTCAGAAATTTGTGTCGCGCTTCGCGCTCTCTAGTTGGGGCAGAGTCGTGCCTCGGCCCTACGAGTTTTTGTTGTTGGGTTAACTGCCTTGTCAGGTTTTCGTGGGCGCGAGGCATGACTCGCGCAGCATTTGGTCAGCGCCTTTAGGCGCGTCGCACATTTCTTTGCCGAATGGCAAAGCATTCGTGTTTGCAGCTCGGCTTAAGCCTATCCAACCGTCAAATCCGCAAGCTGAACGGGCACCACTCGCTGCAGCTCTTCAAGCGATGTCTCAATCTGGCAGCCGATGCGTCCACCGGAAAACATGATGGTGTCGTAAAGCTCCGCCGTCTCGTCGATGGTGGTGCGAAACAGCTTCTTCATTCCCACGGGACTGCACCCGCCGTGGATGTAACCGGTAAGCCCTAAAAGCTCGCGCGATTTGATCATGGCGATCGATTTTTCCCCAACGGCTCGCGCGGCCTTCTTCAGGTCAAGCTCGCAAGCCACGGGAATCATGAACACGTAATGCTCGCCGCTTTTCCCCACGGTCACCAGCGTTTTGAATACCCGGTCGGGATCCTGCCCGGTTAGGTGCGCGACTTCGACGCCGGAAATCGCTTCGGGACACTCGAAGAAGCGAGCCTGGAAATCTGCCTTTGCAGCCTCCATCTCGCGTATGGCGTTCGTTTTGCGATCCTTGTCCTTGTCTTTCGACATGCGACCCCGCCCTCTCGTTCACGCGTTCATTTCGCTCATCTGCACGTTAGGTTAGCAGATACTATGGCAGGCGGGGCGTGTTGCGGACGAGCCGCACGCCCGCGCGCTATACTTTCCCCATGGATACTTCTCTGCATTTCGATGACGCGCCGATAGGCGTGTTCGATTCCGGATTCGGCGGTTTGACGGTTGCGCGGCAGATAGCCAAGGCGCTGCCGAACGAATCCATCATCTACGTGGGCGATTCCGCCCGTTGTCCCTATGGCCCGCGCGAGCTTTCCGAAGTGGACGGATTCGTGCAGCAAATTTGCACGTATCTGGTTTCGCGTGGAGTCAAGCTCATCGTCATCGCCTGCAACACGGCGACGGCTGCCGGTTTGGCTCATGCGCAGCAGACCTTCCCAGTGCCCATCATCGGCGTGGTTGAGCCGGGCGCACGGGCGGCGGCGCACGCGACGCACAACCGCAGAGTGGGCGTCATCGCCACGAAGGCCACGGTCGAATCGGGCGCGTACACCAAGGCCATTCGGCACATCGACGCCGGCATCACCGTGTTTTCCATCCCCACGCCGCGATTCGTGGAAATCGCCGAGCTGGGCATCCGTATGGCGGAAGGCCCCATTGAAAGCTACACGTCGCTTGCCTCGAAGGTCTACATTCGCCCCGAATTCCAGGAGATCGCGAAGGACTACCTAGAGCCGCTTCGTCGCTGCGAGATCGACACCCTGGTGCTGGGGTGCACGCATTTCCCGCTCCTGAAAGCGCTGATCGGAGGGGTAGTCGGGCGCAAGGTGAACCTCATCTCTTCGGCGAAGGAGGCCGCGCGCGACGTGACCGAGATCCTGGAGCGGCACGAGCAGCGTGCGAGGCCGAAGTCGCCGGTGACCTACGAGTTCTTCACGACGGGCGACGATGTTGAGGAGTTCCGCTCGTTTGGCGAGCGCGCCTTCTGCAAGCACATCGACAGCGTTTCCCACCTTACCCTGCCCACCTTGTAGGTGCCATTCGACCTGCTCCGTGCAGTGGCCCTCACGATCCGTTTCCTTACCCGTTCGTTTTTCTCCGAAAGGAACCGCATGAAAACCGTTCTTATCGCCAGCAACAACGCGCACAAGGCCACTGAAATTGCCGAGGCGCTCGATTTTTCCGGTTGGGAGTTCAAAACGTTGAAGCAGGCGGGCGTGCAGTCCGATCCTGCGGAAGATGCTGATACGTTCTTGGGGAACGCCCGCATCAAGGCGCGCGCGGCGCAGGAGGCTTCGGGTGGCATGGCGGTGCTTGCCGACGATTCCGGGCTTGAGGTCGACGCGCTCAACGGTGCGCCGGGCGTGTATTCCGCTCGCTTCGCGGGTGAGCCGACCGACGACGCCGCGAACAACGCGAAGCTGCTTGACGAACTGGCCGATGTCGCGGACGCTCAGCGTACCGCGCGCTTCGTGTGCCAGCTCGTCTACCTTGACGAACAGGGGAGGGAAGTTGACGCGCGCGGTACGGTCGAGGGTCGCATCGGGCATGAGGAGCGCGGCGAGCATGGTTTCGGCTACGATCCGCTGTTTCTTGCCGAGGTGTTCGATTTCGAGCGCACGCTTGCCGAGGCCCTGCCTGAGGAGAAGAATGCCGTCTCGCATCGCGGCAATGCATTGCGTGAACTTCGCCAAAAATTAGCCGACGAGCGTTAGAAAGTCTGATATACTACCAAAGCTGTTTGGATGTCGGGACGTGGCGCAGCCTGGTAGCGCGCCTGCTTTGGGAGCAGGATGTCGCAGGTTCGAATCCTGTCGTCCCGACCAT
>CAVHFC010000064.1:5376-13602 GCA_963635025.1 Eubacterium sp. CAG:786 | reverse complement strand
GCTGGCGCAACCCTGGCCGAGGGCCAGAACGCTAACGTCGGCACGCTGGCGCCCGGTGCTTCCGCAACGGTGAAGTACGTCTACACCGTGACTGAGGCCGACATCCTGAACGGCGTGGTTGATAACACGGCGACCGCTTCCGGCAAGACCGCTGGCGGCGACCCGACCGTTACGCCCGGCTCCGACATCGAGCCGACCGACCCGGCAGCGGGCCACGTCACCGTTACCAAGGAGACGACCAGCAAGCCCGCCAACGGTACGTCCTATGCGCTCGGTGAGACCATCGAGTACAGGATCGTGGCCAAGAACGACGGCAACCTGACCGTCGCCGGCATCGAGGTTTCCGACGAGAATGCCGACGACTTCGGCACGCAGGTTGTGGCTTCGCTGGCGCCCGGCGCTTCCGTCGAGTTCGCGGCCAAGCACGTCGTCACCGAGTCCGACTTGCAGGCGGGTGAGGTCGTCAACGTCGCTACGGCCAAGGGCGCAAGCCCCGATCCCGATGCGCCTGACGTGCCCGTTACGCCCGGTACCGACACCGAGCCGACCGACACGGCCGAAGGCCACCTCACCGTGGTCAAGACGGCTGATCAGACGGGCTCCGCGGCTGACGGCGCCTTCAAGCTCGGTGAGGTCATCAACTACACCATTACCGTTACCAACACCGGTAACCAGACGGTGAGCAACGTCGAGGTAACCGACCCGAACGCCGACGGCTTCGGAGTGCAGGCCATTGACAGCCTGGCGCCTAAGGCGTCCAAGACCTTTGCGGCGTCGCATAAGGTGACCGAGGCTGACATCCTGGCCGGCACCGTGGTGAACACTGCCACGGCTGCGGGTACCGACCCGTCCGGCAAGGACGTCGACGGCGACGGCACGGACACCAAGACAATCGATGCCGTGAACACGACGCTTTCCGTCGATAAGACCGCTTCCGCACCTGCCGATGGCAAGTCCTACAAGCTGGGCGAGGAGGTTGCCTACACCATCATCGTCACCAACAACGGCAACGTCACGTACACGAATGTGCAGGTTGTTGACGCTCAGACGGGCTTGAACGAGACTATCGAGAGCCTGGCCGTTGGCGAGAGCAAGACCTTCGCGGCCAAGCACACCATCGCCGAGTCCGACATCGTTGCGGGCATCTACGCCAACACGGCGACCGCAAAGGGCGATTCGGTCACCGACGGCGACGGCAACAAGCATGAGGTCGGCGGCTCCGACACCGAGACCATCGGCGGCGAAGGCACCGATAAGAAGATCGACGACGGTCGCGCCGACTTGGCCGTTTCCAAGACCGTGACCAACAAGGGCACGGGCGAGGGTGGCACCTTCCAGCTGGGCGACGTCATCGAGTACGTCATCACCGTCACCAACAACGGCAACCTAACCGCTAAGAACTTCCAGGTTGTCGACAACAACGCCGACGGCTTCGAGCCCGTGACCATTGCGAGCTTGGTGCCCGGTGAGACCACCGACGCCATCAGGGCCAAGCATGTGGTCACGTCCGACGACATCCTGGCCGGCAGCTACAAGAACGTCGCCACCACCGCCGGCGGCTCCACTGATGATTCGAAGGTGGTCCCGAACCCGACTCCGGGCGAGACCGACACCACGGTCGACGGCGTTGACGCTTCCCTTGCGGTGGACAAGGTCGCCGCGGCCCCGACCGCCGGCGCGTACAAGCTGGGCGACACCGTCACCTATACCGTGACCGTCACCAACAAGGGCAACGTGCCGTACGCCAATGTGAAGGTCGCCGACGAGCAGACCGGCCTGAACGAGACGATCGCGACCTTGGCGGTGGGCGAGGCGAAGTCCTTCACCACTACGCACGTGATCGACGAGGCCGACATTCTGGCCGGCGCCTATAAGAACACGGCGACCGCCAAGGCCGATCCGGTCAAGGATCCGAAGGGCGGACAGGACGTCACGCCTTCCGGTGATGACATCGAGACCATCGGCGGCGGCGATCCCGAGAAGCCTATCGAAGAGGCGAACCCGCAGCTCGTGGTCACCAAGACGAGCGACGTGGCCGCCGACCACCTGCTCAAGGAGGGTGAGACGGTCAACTACACCGTCACCGTTACCAACACCGGCAATCTTACGCTTTCCAACATCGCGGTCGACGACCAGCTCGAGGGCGCGACGCTTGCCGAGGGCGAGAGCGCGACCATCGAATCGCTGACGCCGGGCGCTTCCAAGACGCTGCACTACAGCTACACGGTTAAGCAGTCCGACGTGGTGACCGGCAAGGTCGCCAACCATGCGACCGCGACGGCCGGCAACCCGTCCGACAAGGGCACCGACGTCGTGCCGGGCGACAAGGTCGACCCGACCGAGAAGGCCGAGCCCTCGCTGTTCGTCGGAAAGACCGCCGACAAGACCGCGAATGTGTCGGCGGGCGACGTGATCACCTACACGATCACCGCCACCAACAACGGCAACGTCGACCTGACCGGCGTGACCGTCAGCGACGAGCTGGTCGGCTTCACCAGCGAGGCGTTCGACCTGGCCAAGGGCGAGTCCAAGGCGTTCACGCAAACCTATACCGTCACCGACGCCGACATGGTCGCTGGCTCGGTGAGAAACGTGGCCACTGCGAGCGCCAAGGATCCCTCCGGCAACGTGGTTCCCGGCAGCGGCGAGACCGCGACCGACACCGACGACGTCGCCGGCGCCCTGAGCGTCGTGAAGACTGCGGCCGCGGGCACCTATGCCGCAGGAGACACGGTCGAGTACGCGATCACGGTGACCAACACCGGCAACGTGACAGTCTCCGACATCAAGGTGGCCGACGCCAAGACCGGCCTTGAGGAAACGGTGACGCTGGCCAAAGGCGAGTCCAAGACCTTCTCCACTAGCTACGTGGTGACCGACGAGGACATCGCGGCCGGCGCGCTTACCAACGTAGCTACCGCCAAGGGCACCGACCCGGCGGGCAAGGACGTTGAGGCTACCGGCACCGAGACCATCGGCAACGACCCGCAGCCCGATCCGGACAACCCCGGCGAGCCCACGCTCAAACGCGAGTTCAAGGTCGTCGCCCCTTCCGATGTCGTGTACAACGGGGCTGAGCAGCTGCAGAAGCCCGTCGTGACCGACGGCGACAAGGTGCTCGTCGAGGGCGTCGACTACGAGCTGTCCTACAGCGAGGACGCCACGAACGTGGGCACCGTGACCGTGACCGTCACGGGCAAGGGAAACTACACCGGCACCCACGAGGTGACGTACCGCATTACGCCGGCAACGCTGATCGTCACCACGGGCAGCGCAACCAAGGCATACGACGGCACAGAGCTGACCGAGGGTACGTTGGTGATTAATGGCTTGAAGGGTTCCGACAAGGTGCGTGGTGCTACGACAGGCACTCAGACTGAGGTTGGTAGCTCGACGAACACGTACCGCATTACCTGGGGTGACGTGAACGCCAGCAACTACACGATCGTCGAGGAGCTGGGCATGTTGACGGTGACGAGTGCGGCGGTGCCGACGCCCACCCCGACGCCGACGCCGGAGAATCCGGCCACGCCGACCAACCCGACGACGCCTACGACGCCGACCAACCCGACGACCCCGTCCGGCACGACTACGCCCGCTGCGCCGTCTGGCACAACTACTCCGACGGCAACGACGACCACTCCGGCTGCGACGCCCGCATCGCCGGTTCAGTCGATCGCCAACGCCTTGGAGAACGTTTACGAGGCGGTGACGGGCGACGCCCAGGCTGCTCCCGAAGAGCAGATCTACGACGAAGAGAACCCGTTGGGTACCTTCAGCGAAGAGCCGCAGCATTGCTGGGTGCACTTCTACCTGATCATCGGTTTGGTCCTGACGGCGATCTACGGTGCTGCGGTGGTCCTGCGCCGCAGCAACCACATGCGCAAGCTGCGCAATGACATGAACGATGTGCTGGGAGGCGGGGACGACGGCAAGGATCCTTCGGGGTCGCCCGTCGCCTCCACCCAGCCCTCGACGATGGGAGCCTAGGATGAGCAAGAGCAACTACGCGGTGCTGGGCATTGCGGCCGTAGTCGCGGCTTTGCTTCTGGCGTTGTGGTACTACCTTGGGTTCAACAACATCGACAATCCGCTGGACCTGGCTCTTACGGTTGTTTGGTGGGCTGCGATCGTCGTGATCGCGGTCGTTATCTCGCGCGTCGAGCAGAAGCGTCGCCGCCAGATTCGCACGATGTACCTTTCGCCGAACGCGCTGTACAACAGCGAACGCGGCATGGTCGGATTCGGCGAGGCGACAGCGGTCGAAACGATGCAGGACGTGCTTGAGGGCTTGAAGTACGGGTTCGGCACCAAGGATGTGCCGGACGAGAAGAAGTTCAAGTTCGAATACGTCGTGCAAACCGACGAGTTCAAGGCGGACTCGAGCCAGAAAGGGGAGCCGGCGAAGGGCGCGAGCTCCGCTGATGCGAAGGACGCTGAGTCGGCGAAAGCCGCAGGTGTCGGCGAAGCCAAGGTTGCAAGCGGCGAAGCTACGCAGGCGGAACCGACCTGGAAGGGAACCGTCATCAAGGTTGACAAGCAGAACGGAAACACGGAAACAAAGTTCGAAAACCTGTCCGAATTGAAAGCGGCTCTCGCAGCCTAAAGCCAACAAAGCGCTGACAACAAAGGAAGACCCCGGAACCCCCGGGGTCTTCCTGTTTGAGAGCCAGTGAGCTCTGAGCCGCTTCATCCGCCATCGAGCCGGACCATCTAAATCCTTCCGCACTCATCCTAATAATGGAAGCATGATGCGATATTCTTCCGAAACAACCCAGATAGCGGAAGCAAATCGTAATATACTTCCGCTAAAGATGAGATAACGGTTCAATAGGTCGGGCTGTTTCTAGCAAGCAGTTTTACGGAGCGATAAGTTTTTCGTAGGTTCGAGCCATGGCTCGAACCCAAATAGAAAGCGCCCGAAGGGCGCGCCACCGACTTGAACGCGGGGCGAAACCAGCCAGAAGCGGCAACTCGCCCCGCGTTTCGAATGCAGTGTCGTGCCTTCGGCGCTTTCTAGTACGGGCTTTCGCTCGACCCCACGAATTCTTAAGGTCGTGTTACCGCTTCTGCCGGATACTTTGTGGGCGCGAGCGACGGCTCGCGCAGCACTAAGTCAGCGCCCGTAGGGCACGTCAGCCTTTCTCAAAATGAGGGCGAAACAATAAGGTAATCGCGAATCGGTCGTCTGTCCGTCCGTGGAAATATCTGTCGCGCCTTCGGCGCTCTCTAGTGAGGTGCGAGTCATGCCTCGCACCCACGAAGATCTTGGTAGTTGCCGTCGAAGATCTTGGTAGATGCTGCTGAAGATCTTGGTAGATGCTGCTGAAGATCTTGGTGGATGCTGTTGAAAATCTCGGGGTGTGCCGACGATAATTTTGGTAGGTGTCACCGAAAATCTCGGTAGATGCGAGGGCTGCTTGCCGGGAATTCTATGGCGGCTGGACTTTTGCCGCGCTTGCGCGGCGGCTTCTCTTCGCAGGTCCTCCATAAAGGGCTTGACGGGTTCGGTAGAGTGAACACCGCGGGAAACATTATGCCGCCGCTTATCGAAGGATGAACATGCTTGCGCTTATCGAAGATATCTTGCTGGATGCCGTAAAGGACACGTTGTACCTGGTGCCATTTCTGCTGCTCACGTACCTGGCGATGGAATGGCTGGAGCATAAGGCCGGAAGCCGCGCCGAGGAAGCGGTGCGCCGCGCGGGTGCGGCTGGGCCGGTCGTTGGCGCGCTGGTGGGCATCGTTCCGCAGTGCGGTTTCTCGGCTGCTGCGGCAACGTTGTGGGCCGGCCGCGTGATTACGCTGGGCACGCTGTTCGCCGTGTTTCTGGCAACGTCGGACGAAATGCTGCCCATATTCATTGCCGAGCAGGTCGACCCCCTGGTCATCCTGAAGATTCTGGGCGTGAAGCTGATGATTGGCATGGTGATGGGCTTCGTGGTCGACGCTTGCCTTCGCCTGGCGCGCCGCGACAAGGAGAAGCTGCGCATCCACGAATTGTGCGAGCATGACCATTGCCACTGCAACGGCGACTGCCACGCCTGCGAGGACAATCCCGAGCTCGCCTACGATTTCGAGCACGACGAGGAGCATGAGCATCATCACGAGCACAGCTCCATCTGGCACAGCGCGCTGGTGCATACGCTCCAGGTGACGGTGTTCATCTTTCTGATAACGCTGGTGCTTGACGGCGTTATGGAATGGGTCGGCGAAGACGCTTTGGCAGCCGCCTTGGGCAGCAACCAGGTGCTGTCGGTGCTGGGCGCCGCGCTGGTGGGCTTGATCCCGAACTGCGCGGCCAGCGTGGTCATCGCGCAGCTCTACGTTGACGGCGCGCTGGGGGCAGGCGCCATGATGGCGGGCCTGCTGGTATCGGCGGGCGTGGGCCTGCTAGTGCTCATGCGCACGAACCGCCGCCCGCTGCAGAACTTGCAAATCCTTGTTGCCTTGTGGGCGACGGGTGTTGTCTGGGGGCTGTTGGTCAACGTGCTGGGGGTTGCGTTCGTGTAGGGGGCTGGGGCGGCTTGCCGAGCGGTTTGCCGGGTCGTTGCGGTTTTGAATTGTCTGTCGCGCTTTCGCTCGACCCTACGAATAATTTGGGGAAGCTTTCGCTCGACCCCGCAAATTTCTGCGTAAGGTTAACGCTGCAGCTAAGTTTTTCGTGGGCGCGAGGCATGACGCTGCATCAACAGGTGTTATATGTAGGCGCGAGACATGACTCGCGCAGCAATAGTTCAGCGCCCGAAGGGCGCGTCACACTGATTTGCGGGAAGGTTTCGCCTTGCTGCTGAGTTTGTGTTTTCCATCAGGCATTTCGTAGGCGCGAGGCATGACTCGCGCAGCACTCGGTCAGCGCCCGCAGGGCGCGTCACGCTATTTCCGGCGAAGCCGGATCCTATTCCCTTATTCCCTCGCACCCGCTTGCTCGCTGAACAACTTCACCAGGCTCTCCTCGGGCATGGGGCGGGCGTAGTAGAAGCCCTGGATGCGGTCGACCCCGAAGTCGAATGCGATGTCGGCTTCGGCGGACGCCTCGATGCCCTCGGCCACGATGCTGTGCCCCAGCTTATGGAAGAACGGCACTAGCGCGCCCACCGTCAGGCGCGATTTCGGGTCGTCTGCCAGGCCCCTCACCAGGCTGCGATCAAGCTTGATGGTCTCAAACGGCAGGTTCAGCACGCTGGAGAAGTTCGAATACCCGGTGCCGAAATCGTCCAGGTAAAAGCCGATCCCCCGATTGCGCAGCTGCTCCATGGAGCGCCGGGCAGCGGCTTCGTCCTCGGCCACGGCGCGCTCGGTGATCTCAATCTTCAGCATGCTGGGCTCTATCTGGTGTTTCGCCAGCAACTCTCCGATGCGCTCGGCAAGCCCGTTTTGCGTGAGCTGCCCGATGGACAGGTTCACCGAAACCGATTTCAGGCCCCGGGCGCGGCCCTCGCCGAGCATGCGGCAGGTGTTTTCCAAAACGACCCAGCTCAAGTCATCGATCAGGCCGGTGCGCTCCGCAATGGGGATGAACTCGCTCGGGGATATGTGCGATTTCTCGCCCTGCAGGCGAATGAGAGCCTCGGCCGTCTCGAAACGTTTCGAATCGCGGAAATACACCGGCTGGTACCACACCTTGAATCCGCCGTTCTCAAGTGCGTCCTTCATGGTGCGCAGCACGTGCTCCTCGCGCACGTAGCGCGCCGCCGTTTCCGCGTCGAAACGCACGACCGAGCGCGATTCCTCTTTCGCCAGCTGCATGGCGTAGTCCAGGTAGCGAAGTATTTGCTCAGTGTTCCAGTTTTGGCCGGTCAGGCTGAGCTCGGCGATGCAAGTGGGCACGCTGACGACCGATTCGCCAAGCTGCCAGGAACGGCACATGCTGTCGCAGATGCGCTTGAGCCGAAACGCGTTCTCCTGCTCGGTTCCGCCGGGGAACAGCAGCAGGAACTCAACGTTGTTGTAACGGTACACGTGCCCGCCCTGAGCTTCCAGCTGAAGCGCCTCGGCAATGCGGAACAAAAGCGCATCGCCGCCACGCTGCCCGTATACCTCGTTAATGTTGGAGAACTGGCGCAGCGACACGGCGATGACCTGGCATCCACGCCCGTCGGCCGTGCGCAGCGGCAGCTCGTTTAAGAAGCTGAGGCGATTCGCGGCGCCGGTGAGCGGGTCGCGATCCACGCGGCTGCATTGGTAGCTGACGAACGCGACGAGGTTGACGTAGGCGGCCATGGT
>CAVHFC010000064.1:0-5036 GCA_963635025.1 Eubacterium sp. CAG:786 | reverse complement strand
AGGTAGTAGGTGATGGTCGCGCACATGGTGACGGAAAGCATGAAGTACGCCGTGTTCACCGCGATGTTCAAGGGGCGGGGGATGAAGGCGGTGTATTCGTTGAAGACGACCGTGAGGATGTTCACGATGATGCCCGCAAGCGAAAGCCACAGCGATGTCCAGAACAGGCGCCGGCGGGACGTGAGCGTTTGCTGCTTGTCGCGGAAGAACAGCATGATCACGACCACAAGGGTGAGTGCCAGGTATTCGGATAGTAAGGACCATTCGACCATGGCGCCCCCTTTCGTCGGGAATCAGCGTTATTTACTCACGGTAACATCCTAGCAGTGCCACGATGCGATCCTGAATGCAACATTGTATCTTTTCGAGAATAAAAAGGTCAAAAGGAGGTAAAGACGCTGTAATGAACGAAGCGATTTCTGGCATGAACGATTGTTCGAATCGGTTTAAGCCCGGAAGGATATAATCGGTTCAGCATGAAAGGGGCAATCGCGCTTCGTTTGGGGCGTCGTGCCTGATCGATTCGCGTTTCGTATGGGGAGGGCCATGTACAAGCTGGCTATTTATGGGAAGGGCGGCATCGGCAAGTCCACCACCGCGAGCAACCTTGCGGCGGCTTTGGCGGCGCGCGGCCATACCGTCATGCAGATAGGGTGCGATCCGAAGGCCGACTCCACGCGGCTGCACCTTGGCGGAGCCGAGATGCCGACGGTGCTCGATCGCATGCGCGCAGGCGGCACCCCCGCGCTTGATGACGTGGTGCGGCGCGCGCCCGACGGCGTGCTTTGCGTGGAGGCGGGCGGGCCGGTCCCGGGCGTCGGCTGCGCGGGGCGAGGCATCATTGCGGCGTTCGACCTGCTGGAAAAGCTGCACGCCTATGAGGAACTTAAGCCCGACATTGTGCTGTACGACGTGCTTGGCGACGTGGTGTGCGGCGGTTTCGCCATGCCGCTGCGCGGGCAGTACGCCGACGAGGTGGCCATCGTCACCTCGGGCGAGATGATGAGCCTCTACGCCGCCAGCAATATCATGCGCGCGGTGGAGAATTTTAAGCGGCGCGGGTACGCGCAGTTGCTGGGGCTGATCGCGAATTTGCGCAATGTGCCTGATGAGCAGGAGAAACTGGCGACGTTTTGCGCGGAGGAGGGTGCGCGGGTTGTGGCGGAGGTTCCGCGCAGCGCAACCGTGCAGGACGCTGAGGATGCGGGGAAGACGGTAATCGAGGCGTTTCCCGAATCGGATCAGGCGGCGGTGTATCGGGAACTGGCGGAGTTCGTGGAGGGGCGCGCGGCGACGTTGGCTGGCGGTGCGGCTGGTGGCGGGATTGACGGCGCAGCCGCCGGTGCCGGCGCGGTTGCCGGTGCTTCCGCGCCCTTCGGCGCCCATCCCGGCAAAGGGCTGGTGTAGCGCATGGCAACTCATCTGGCGTATTCCATTCCCTCGAAAGATCGCAAGAAAACGCTCATGCGCATCCCGGAAAGCCACAGCCTGTATGTGAGCCCCCAGTCGTGCGCGCGGCGCCAGGCCATTCGCGCGCACAAGAACGGCGAGGCCGATCGATCGTCGTTTCTGCAGTTGACGCAGGCCGATTTGGTGTCGGGTGCCTACGAGGGCCAGGTGGTTGACGCGGTGCGCGAGCTGCTGCGCGTGCTTCCGCACACCCCGCGCGTGGTGCAGATCTTCGTGAACTGCGTCGACGACTTCTTGGGAACCGACAGCGCCGCTTTGCTCGATGACCTGCTTGCGGAGTTTCCCGGTGTGCGCTTTTCCCTGTCGCATATCAATCCCATTGCGGTGGACTTGGAGACGGATCCTATGGCGAAGATGCAGTCGGGCCTGTACAGCCTGCTGGAGGACCCGGCTGCGCGCGACGCGGGCGTGACGGTGGTCGGCGGCTTCGTGCCCCTGCCGGCGGATTGCGAGCTGCATGCGGCGCTCGCGGCGGTGGGTGCGGGTCCGGTGCGCCATGTGACGGCGTGCGAAACCTTCGACGAGTATCTGCAGCTTGCGGAAAGCTCCGTGGTGATGAGCGCAGGCGGTATGGGCGACGCGATGTCCGAGGCGTTTGCCGCGCGCTTCGGCATGCAGCGGGTGGTTTGGCATCCGACTTATGCGCTTGATCAGGTGGATGCTCGCTACGATGAGCTTTCGGCGGCGCTGGGCGCGGTTGGCATTGGCTGCGGGGGCGTGGACGGTACGGAACGCGAAGCGGCAGGCGCGAAACGTGAGGTTGCGGGTGCGCAAGCTTCCGGCGCGGCGTTGCGCGAGGTGGTTGCCAAGGTGACCGGCCCTGCGCGCGCGGCGGCTCAGGCGGCGGTGCGTCGGGCCTTGGCGGCGGTGGGGGATGCGCCTGTTGCGGTCGATTCGTCTGCGACGTTCGCTCCGTACCACCTGGCACACGAGCTTTTGGATTACGGTTTCAACGTGCGCGCCTGCTTCGCCTTCCATATGAAGGGTGGCGATGCGGAAGCTGCCGAGCGTTTGCGCAGCGACTATCCGCAGGTGCGTGTGGTGACGGAAAGCGCCGATGAGGCGCTGCGGGAAGGCGCGTTTGCGGGCGAGGGCGCTGCCGAGGTTGGCGGCGCGGCTGGATCTCGCGACAACCGGTGGCTGGCCATCGGGTCCGAGGCGGCATTCTTCACGGGCGCGCGTTGCGTTGTCGACATTTATCACGACGAGGGATATTTCGGCTACCAGGGCATCGAGCGCCTGATGAACGAGATGGCCGATGCGGTTGAAGGTGCCGCCGGCGCGAGCGCGGCGAGCGGTTCGGGTGGCTCTTGCGGCGAAGGCGTCGCAGGCGCTTCGAACGGCTCGACTGGGGTTGCCGATGCGAACTCGGCGGGGAAGGGCGGTAACTGATGGCGAAGCTTTCCGTGTTCCTGCCTCCTTTCGCCGGCGACTACTCCGGCGCGGCGGGCGTGCTGTTCGGCCTGAACGGCGTGAACGTCATCGTCGACGCGAGCTGCTGCACGCATAACTACACCGGCTACGACGAGCCGCGATGGAACAAGAGCCGCAAGACGACCTTTGGCGCTCAGCTGCGCACGTTGGAGGCCACGCTCGGCGACGATGCTCGCCTGCTCGATCAGACCGAGGCCGCGGTTGCGGCGGCCGGCGCCGAGGCGGTGGCGCTGATCGGGACGCCCGTGCCGGCGCTGGTGGGCATGGATTTGGACGGGCTGGCGTGGGAGCTGGAGGATCGCTGCGGCCTGCCGGCCATCGGCGTGCCGACGACCGGCTTCGACACGTACGAGCTGGGTGCGAGCTTGACGCAGGAACTGCTGGTCAGGCGTTTTGCGCAGGGCGGGGCGCCGAACGCGGTTCCGGTTGATTTTGACGAGTCGAACGCTGCGCGAGGTGCCCATCGCGTGAACATTCTGGGTGCGACCATCCACGATTTCGGCAGCGCATCGGCTTTGCGGGCGGTTCGCGACGCGGTGCTGGCCGAAGCCGCTTCGGCGGCGGGCTCCCCGGCCCAAGCAGCTTGGAGCACTGCGGGCGAATACACGCTCGAGGACGTTTCCCGCGCGGGTGCCGCTGATGAAAGCGTAGTCGTCGGTTGGTCGGGTTTGGCCGCGGCGCGTTATTTGCGCGATCGATTCGGCGTTCCCTATCGCGTCGGCGTTCCCGAGGATGCCCTGCTCGCCCTTCCCGGTGTGCGCGAGCTTTTGGAAACGCCGCCTGAGGCTTTCGGCCCCCCGATGTCGATGCTCATCGTGCATGATCAGGTTATCGCGAGCAGCATCCGCGACGTTCTGCGTGCGCGGGGCGTCACCGCTCCCATCAACGTGGCGTCGCTGTTCAGCGTGGATGATCGTTTTCTGGAAGAGGGGGATTTCCGCGTATGCCGCGAGTCGGACTTGATCGATTACGCAAAAGATCACGAACGGGTGCGCATCGCCGCCGACCCGCTGCTTCGCCGTCTGCCGTTCGCGGGCGATCTGCAGCGTTGGGATATTCCCCATGAGGCCGTATCCAGCACGCTTTATGCTGCTCCCTTAAGCAAGGGTATACTTTCGTAAGAAGAGAAGGCGAAGGGAAGGCGGCAGCATGCGAAACGACGAGGCGCTTACGGCGGAGGATGTCGCGGAGATCCTGCAGGTGAGCCGCAGTTCCGTGTACAAGCTGGTGAAGACCGATGAGCTGGCGTCGTATTACGTGGGTCGCAAGCTGCGCTTCACCATGGCCGACGTTGAGAACTACATCGCGCGCAGTCGCAAGGCGAAGGCGCGCGAGGTGGAGGGGGCTCGCGCTTCCGGGTCGGGCGCTGGTGCAGGTTCGCGAACGGCGGGCGTGCGCGCCGCTGGGGCTGGCGCCGCCTCGTGCCCCCGCCCTTCCTCGACGGTTGATACCGCTGCAGTTCAGGAGAACGGTGCGTTCGTCTTGGCCGGCAACGACATCGTTGGCGATGTGCTCGCGAATTATCTGGGCGCCACGGGGCTTCCGCTCGATCGCGTGTACGAGGGCAGCTACAACGCGCTGGTGGACGTGTATCGCAGGCACGCGCATGCGGCGTTAAGCCACCTCTATGATGGCGCAACCGATACCTACAACGCCGAAGCTGTTCGACGCTTGCTGCCGGGCGTGCCCGTGCGCGTCGTGCGCCTGGTGCGCCGCCGCCAGGGGCTTATCGTGGCGAAGGGCAATCCGAAGGGCCTGCGCACCTGGGACGATCTTCTGAAGCCCGGTGTTCGTCTGATCAATCGCGAACGCGGGTGCGGCAGCCGCATCCTGCTCGACGAGCAGCTGGTCAAGCGCGGAGTCGGCGCCGAGAGGCGCGCGAGCCTTGCCGGGTACGCTCGTGAGGCGCAGTCGGGGCTTGCCATGGCCAGCTTCGTGGCGCGGGGTGCCGCCGACGCGGGCATCGGCGTCGAGCGCACGTTCCGCCAGGTGGAGGGCGTCGATTTCCTACCGCTGCAGGACGAATGGCTCGATATCGTGCTGGTGAAGCTTCCGGGCTGCGAGCGCGTAGTGGAAGCCGTCACGCACCTGTGCCGCACGCGTCCGTTCCGCGAGGAAATCGGCAACATCGT
>CAVHFC010000063.1:0-14254 GCA_963635025.1 Eubacterium sp. CAG:786 | reverse complement strand
GCTTCCTTAGCCTTGCGAGCCTTCGCGGCAGCCTCTTCCTTCTGCTGCTTGGCGGCGCGCTTGGCCTTCTCCTCGGAAGCGGCCTTCATGGCAGCGACGCGCTCGGCCTTGCGGGCGGCCTTCTTGTTGCCGTTGGACTCCTGCTTCTTCGGCTCGGGCTTGACGTAAGCGGAACGCACCTCGTCGGTCACAATGGTGTTCACGAGCGCCATCAGGCCGGACTTGCGGTTAGCAGCCTGGTTCTTGTGGATGATGCCCTTGGAAGCGGCCTTGTCGAGCAGACGGCAAGCGTACAGACCCTTGGCGTAAGCAGCGGTGGCGTCGCCGGCGGCAACGGCCTCGCGAGCGGCGCGGATAGCCGTCTTCAGCTCGGACTTGTACGCGCGGTTGCGCTGACGGGCGATCTCGTTGGTGACGTTGCGCTTCTTCTGGCTCTTGATGTTCGCCATTTTTGAAACTCCTTCTTCTAAAACCTCTGCCGAAAACTCGGCCTTGCTGCGCATTGCGGCTAAGGCGGTGAAGAAGGTATGCAAACGGAGCTCAGGTGACGGATTGGCATATGCTCGTGCTTGCAGAGCGAACCGCATCGTGCGGTGCATATGCTGGAACAGTCAGGTTTTCCTGTTCGTTTGAGCCAATCGGCCACCCGGCACCGCGATGATCCTTCGTGCAGCCTTGTCTGCGGACTCCTGAATAAATTAGCTTCAGGAACGCTTTGCCGGATACGCAATGCGATAGAATAGCAAATCGGTACGCGTTTTGTGCCGGTTATTTTTCAATTGTGCAGGCGAATGCACAATTTTCAAGGGGATGAAGAAGGAAGGGGTTCGCATGCCTACAGTGGCTAGTCGCATCGTCGTCGCATCAGCTTGCGTCGCGGCGCTCGGGTTCGGGGCGATCGGGCTTACCGGGTGCTCAGGCGCGCATCAGATGATCTCGGCAGGGGAGGATTGCTCCTCGTGCCATTCCGATTCGAAATCAAGCTATGAGGTTTCCTCGCCGAAAGATGCCGTGACGAGCAACGGGACGGTGAACGTGAAAACCTCCGCCTCTTCGGTCGTCGTGTGCGTGCCCACCTTCATCTCGGAGGACGGGTCGCGCTTCGTGCCTGAACAGCGTCGTACCGTGAACGTTTCGAACGGTACGGCAACGCTCGAGCTTGAGCAGGGAACCTGGGCGCTTGTGGTTGCCGACGGCGACAACGTGAAGGCCTCGAAGATCGTCGTGGTGGACGCATCAGCATCGCCTGCCGACGTGGAATTGTAGTGCGAGCGGCGGATTCGCCGTATCTTAGCTGCTACTATAAAGCTTCAGGAAAGTTTGCAAGGGCACCGCATTCGGTGCCCTTGATGTACGAAAGCGCGGGACATGACCGATCCGAGTCACATCAGGAATTTCTCCATCATCGCCCATATCGACCATGGCAAATCGACGCTGTCCGATCGAATTCTCGAGCAGACGGGCACGGTGTCGGAACGCGACATGCAGGCTCAGCTGCTCGATAGCATGGATATCGAGCGCGAGCGCGGCATCACCATCAAAAGCCAGGCGGTACGCGTGAGCTACACGGCCGATGACGGGGAAACCTACCAGTTCAACCTCATCGATACGCCCGGTCACGTCGACTTCACCTACGAGGTGTCGCGCAGCCTCGCCGCTTGCGAGGGCGCGGTGCTCGTGGTCGATGCTACGCAGGGCGTCGAGGCGCAGACGGTTGCCAACGCCATGATGGCCATGAACGCCAATCTTGAGATCATCCCGCTTATCAATAAGATCGACCTGCCCTCCGCCGAGCCCGACCGCGTGAAGGCCGAAATCGAGGATGGCCTGGCCATCCCGGCCGACGACGCGGTGCTTGCCAGCGGTAAGACCGGCGTGGGCGTTCATGACCTGCTCGAATCGGTCGTGTACAACATCCCGGCGCCTGTCGGCGACGCCACGGCTCCGCTGCGCGCGCTCATTTTCGACAGCTACTTTGATCCGTACCGCGGTGTGGTGGCGCTTGTGCGCGTGGTCGACGGCTCGGTGCGCAAGGGCGACCGCTTGCGCCTGATGGCCACTGATAAGGTCATCCAGGTCGAAGAGGTGGGTGCGCGCCATCCCGTCGAGGAACCGCTGCCTAAGCTTGGCGTCGGCGAGGTCGGTTACCTGGTCACGGGCCTGAAAGACCTCATTCACGTGAAGGTCGGCGACACGCTCACGCTCGCCGAGGGCGGCGTCGACGAGCCGCTTCCGGGCTACCGCGAGGCGAAACCGATGGTGTTCACCGGCTTGTTCCCCATCGATTCCGACCAGTACGAGCCGCTCAAAGAGGCGCTCGAAAAACTATCGCTTAACGACCCGGCACTTATCTGGGAACCGGAAAAGTCCCATGCGCTCGGTTTCGGTTTCCGCGTCGGCTTCTTGGGTCTGCTGCATATGGAAGTGGTGAAGGAGCGCCTGGAGCGCGAGTTCAACCTCGACCTTCTGGCAACGGCGCCTTCAGTGGAATATCACGTGTACAAGCAGGGCGGCACCATGGTCAGCCTTCATTCCCCGCAGGAACTGCCCGACCCCGGCGAGATCGAGCGCATTGAGGAACCGTATCTGAAGGCGAAGATCCTCATCCCGCCCGATTACGTCGGTGCCGTGATGGAGCTGACGGTTTCCCGCCGCGGCACGTTCGTGAGCATGGAATACCTTTCCGAGCACACGGTCGAGATGCTGTGGGAAATCCCGCTTTCCGAGCTGATCATGGACTATTTCGACAAGCTGAAGTCGAACACGAAGGGTTATGCCTCGCTCGACTACGACTTCGACGGTTACAAGCCCTCGCAGCTCGTTAAGCTCGACATCCTCCTGTCAGGCAAGCCCATCGACGCGCTCAGCTTCATCGTTCATAAGGACAAGGCTTACGATCGCGGTCGCGTGCTCACTGAAAAGCTCAAGGAGATCATCCCTCGTCAGATGTTCGAAGTGCCCATCCAGGCGGCTATCGGCGGGCGCGTGCTGGCGCGCGAGACGGTCAAGGCCAAGCGCAAGGACGTGCTTGCGAAGTGCTACGGTGGCGACATCTCCCGCAAACGCAAGCTGCTTGAGAAGCAGAAGCAGGGCAAGAAGCGCATGAAGGCCATCGGCAACGTCGAGGTTCCGCAAGAGGCGTTCATGGCCATTCTCAAGGTCGACGATTAGGCGGTCGTTATGCGTGAGCGCGAAGAGGAATCAAGCTGGCTCGATGACGCCTTCGACGAGAAGAAGGCAGCTGCCGAGCGCGAGCAGCTGTCGAATGCGTCGGTGAAGGCAGCGGGTTGCGGCTGCATTGTGGTCGTGTGCGCGTTTGCGGTGCTCATGTTCGTCACCGTCGTCGGCGCCGTCGGCCTGCTTGCTTGATCGAGGGCGAATACATGACTGATATGCATGAGTTTTTTGCGGCGCACCGCTTGCTGCTTGCGCCGATGGCAGGCGTGTCCGACGAGGCGTTTCGCTCGCTGTGCCGCGAGCAGGGGGCAAGCCTTACCTACACGGAAATGGTTTCCGCTAAGGGGCTTTCCTATGCCAACGAAAAGACGCGGCATCTGCTCGATTTAGCTCCTGGCGAGGACATGGTCGCGGTGCAGCTGTTCGGGCACGAACCTGAAGTGATGGCGTCGCAAGCGGCCTGGGTTGAGCAGGAAATGGGTTCCCATTTGGCCTATATCGATATCAACATGGGCTGCCCGGCGCGAAAGATCGTCACCAAGGGAGACGGCAGCGCGCTTATGCGCGACCCTGTGCTGGCCGGCGCGATCGTTTCCGCCGTGCGCGGTGCGGTTGAACATCCGGTCACGGTCAAGTTCCGTCGTGGCTGGGCTATGGGCGATGAAACCGCGCCGGAGTTCGCGCGACGCATGGAGGATGCGGGTGCGTGCACCGTGGCCGTGCACGGTCGTTTCGCCGAGCAGCTATACCGCGGAAGCGCGGAGTGGGACTGCATCGCCCGCGTGAAGCAGGCCGTGAGCGTGCCGGTGGTCGGAAATGGCGACGTGCGCAGCGGCCAGGATGCGCGGTCCCTTGTCGAGCGCACGGGGTGCGATGCCGTGATGATCGGGCGTGGCGCCGAGGGAAACCCCTGGCTGTTCGCCCAGGCGGCCGCCGCGCTTCGGGGTGATGCGATCCCCGCCGCCCCCGACGCTTCCGCGCGCATCGACATGGCCCGCCGCCATGCCCGACTGCTCGCCCAGCGCGATGGCCGCAACATCGTGCGCATGCGAAAGCACGCGGCGTGGTACATGGCCGGCCTTCCGGGTGCGGCTGCGGCGCGCGGCAAGATCAACGCGTGCGTGAGCGTCGAGGATTTCGATGCCGTCTTCGACGAGCTTTTGGTGGAAGTGGCACGCCATGCATGATCCCTATCAGGCGCTTTACCTGCATATTCCCTTCTGCGTGAAGCGCTGCGCCTACTGCGATTTCGCAACGAGCGCCAAGGCCGCCGAAAGCCCCGAGATCGATGCGTATATAGAGGACCTGTGCCTGCAAATCCGGCGCGCGGCCAAGCGCGGGGACCTAGCTGACGTCCGTACCGTCTACCTTGGTGGCGGCACGCCCTCGCACATTGGAATGGCTCGTCTTTCCATGCTGCTCTACACGCTGTCTCTGTCCATGCGCTTGGAGCCCGACGTGGAATGCAGCATGGAAGCGAACCCGGAAAGCCTCACCGAGGCGATGGTCAAGGACATTTGGGCGCTCGGCGTCAACCGTCTTTCCCTTGGCGTCCAGAGTTTCGACGACGAGGTGCTTGGCGTGCTTGGTCGAGCGCACAGCGCCGAGGATGCTGCTAGGGCGGTTCGTGCGGCACGCGATCGTTTCGAGAACGTGAGCGTCGATCTTATGTGCGGGATCCCCGGGCAAAGCAACTCCTCGTTCGCCGCAAGCGTTGAGCGCGCCATCGACCTGGGTGTTTCCCATGTGAGCGTCTACCCCTTGACGATCGAGCCGCACACGCCCTTCGATGCGCTCGTGCTTTCCGGCAAAATGTCCGAGCCCGATGATGATGCCGAGGCCGAGCAGATGCAGCTTGCGGCACGCATGCTTGCCGATGCGGGGTTCGAGCGCTATGAGGTTGCCAGCTACGCGCGCCCCGGTTTCCAGTGTGCGCACAACAAGGCGTATTGGACGGGAATTCCCTATCTTGGCCTGGGAAGGAGCGCGGCGACCATGACGCAGGACGCCAGCCGCCGCATGCGCCTTACCGATGGCCAGGTGACCGACGACCTGAACGCCGCGCAGATGGCGGCGGAGGACTTGATGCTGGGCATGCGCATGTCGGCAGGCGTTTCCGACGAGGCGCTCGTTCAGGCTTCAGCACTGCTCCCAAATGCCCCTGCAGCTTTCGATAAGCTTGCAGACGAGGGGCTGGTTTCCCACTCGGGTGGTCGCTGGCGCCCTACCGAGCGGGGATGGCTCTGCGGCAACGAGCTGTACGGGGAAATCTTCGACTTAGCGCCCTAAGCAACCCGCTCGCTTTCCGCGCTGCATATTCAAATCAACGAATTCAACCGTATGCGGAATTCTTCGTTACGATTCGGTGCAATCGTTAGCACTCCAAGCCATCGGCTGCTAACATAACAGGTTGCGAACAGCCCATGAGCTCAGCGAACAGAAAGGGAAGGGGTGCGATTGTGCTTTCGGATAGGCGGCAAAAGGTTTTGGCGGCTCTGATCGAGGAATACGTCGCACGCGCCCTGCCCGTCGGCTCCCGCACGCTCACCGAGCGCTATCAGCTCGGCGTGAGCGCGGCAACGGTGCGCAACGAGCTTTCCGTCCTCGAGGACGGCGGCTACATCGCCCAGCCCCATACCTCGGCCGGTCGCGTTCCGACCGATCACGGATATCGCGCGTTCGTTGACACCTTGCTTTCGCAGGAAAACGCTGAAGGCGAGGACGAACGCTGCAAGGAAGCGGCCGACAAGCTGCGTAAAAGCGCCAGCGAGCTCGACGATTTGGTCGAACAGACATCGGCCGCGCTCACGCGCCTGACCGACTGCCTGTCCATCGTCCTTGCCCCCTCGGTACTCGATCTGCATGTCAAGCAGGTTTCGCTCATCTCGATGAGCCCGCATCGCGCGCTCGTCGTGGTGGTGACCGAGGACGGCCAGGTGTTCAACCGCCAGATGGAGTTCGCCGACGAGGTTGCCAGCGACGAACTCGCGCGCGTTCAGCATCTGCTCAACGAGGTGTTCTCGGGCAATTCTCTGCATGACATCGAGTGCGGCCTAGGTTCGGGCATGACGGAGGCTTTTCGCAATCCGGTGGTGCGCATGGCGCTTGACGAGGTACTTTCCTGCATCAAGGAAGGCGAAGGTTCGCGCGCGCACAGCTTAGGCGTTTCCAGCTTGCTCTCCCAGCCCGAATTCAGTCAGTCGCAGTCCATCCTGCCCGTTATGCAAATGCTCGAGGACGACACGGTGCTGCTGCATATCCTTGACGATGCCGCAACGACTGCCGATGGGCTTCCCGTGGTGCGCATCGGCGCAGAAAACGACGCGGAACAGCTTTCGGGCGTTTCGGTGGTGGCAAGCCGCTACGGGCGTGGCGAGGCGGCGGGCGTCGTCGCGGTCATCGGCCCGACGCGCATGGATTATTCGAAGGTTATACGCGCGGTCCGCATCGCCGGCACCGCGCTTGGCGATAGGTAAGGTTTACTGGGGGCAAAGCGCTCCCTGGGAAAGGTAGTTTCATCTCATGGCGAAGGACCTCTACGAAGTTCTGGGCGTGGCCCGCGACGCGACCGAGGCGGATATCAAGAAGGCGTTTCGGCGCAAGGCGCGCGAGCTGCATCCCGACGTCAACAAGGCACCCGATGCTGAGGACCAGTTCAAGGAGCTTAACGAAGCCTACGATGTCTTAAGCGATGCGACCAAGCGCGCCCAGTACGACCGCTTCGGCACCATCCCCGGCGCTTCGGGCGGCGGCTATGGCGGCGCGGTCGACTTCGACGATCTGTTCGGCGGCGGTTTCGGCATGGGCGATATCTTCAGTAGCTTCTTCGGCGGCGGTGGCGGTGGCGCACGCCAGCAGCGTAGGGAAGGCCGCGACATGGGCGTCGGCCTGCGCCTGACGCTTGAAGAGGTTGCAACCGGTGCGAAGAAGGAAATCGTTTACGACCGTTTGGCGCCGTGCCCCGACTGCGAGGGGAGTGGCACTGCCGAGGGCGGTACCGAGGTCACCTGTCCTGAATGCCACGGCAAGGGCCGTGTTGTCACCGTGCAGCGCACGTTCTTGGGCGACATGCAGACGCAGTCCGCCTGCGGCAAGTGCGGCGGCACGGGCAAGATCATCGACAAGCCTTGCACCGAATGCGAAGGTCAGGGGCGTGTGCCCGACCGTCAGCGCGTTACCGTGGAAGTGCCCGTCGGCATTCGCGATTCCCAGCAGCTGCGCCTTACCGGTTTCGGCGAGGCGGGTGTGCGCGGGGCGCGTTCCGGCGATCTTATCGTCACCTGCCGCGTGCAGCCGCATGAGTTCTTCGAGCGCGACGGCGACGATCTGCATTGCCGCGCGAACGTTTCCATCGTGCAGGCGTCCCTTGGCTGCGAGATCGAGGTCGACGGCATCTTCGAGGACGAGAAGATCACCGTGCGCATTCCTGAGGGCCTGCAAAACGACCAGGTGGTGCGCGTGAAGGGCTTTGGCATGCCGCGTTTCCGCAGCGAACAGCGCGGAGACTTGTACGTGCACGCCACCGTCGAGGTGCCGAAGAAACTCACGAAGAAGCAGCGCGAGCTGCTTGAGCAGCTGGCTCATGAACTGGGCGAGGATGTCGCCGAGTCGCGCACCCCGCTGCAGAAGCTGCGCGATAAGTTCAATTAAGAGCTGAGGCGCCTCTCTTCGAGCTTCTACTGCCCTTCGGCAAAGCTTGACCAGAAGGCGCTTGCGGCACCGCAGCGCTGCTTGGGCATTTATCGGATGAATCTTTTCGGGATGAGAGGAGTTTTCGGTATAATGCTTCGAGCTGCTCGGGTTTCCGAGCGTACATAACGGATCCATAGCTCAATGGTGGAGCAGGGGACTCATAATCCTTTGGTTCTCAGTTCGAATCTGGGTGGATCCACCAAAACACCAGGTCAGAAGCGGTATCGTTTCTGACCTTTTTCTTTATCTGTCGCTCTTGGGCAAATCGTGGGCAGAATCTCACCTGAATATTCGATGATCGGTGGCATATTACCCATGTCATGAAATCTGTGGCAAGTTTTGCGCTCAAACATGCCAAATGATGTAGGCCTTGTAAAACAATAAGCATTGCAGTTATCTCATTCTCTTACTTTTTGTAGAATTTCCGTTGCTCGAAACAATTCTGCGTTCTTCGAGCGTTCTGCATAGACCGTCTCTAGCGTCCCTTCCTATTCCGGGAAGGCTTCGACGTTTTCTTGGCGGTGCCTATTCGTTATCCACAATTTAGTTGGCATGTGCTTATGCGCATATGTTTTCGCGCGAGGAAAGAGATTCATGCTCGTTTCACGCTTCATGTCGCAACGTCTTGCGGGGCGTTCCGCGATACGTCAGGCCTTCGAGGCCGCTGAACAACTGAAGAGCATTCACGGTGCGGACAACGTGTTCGATTTCAGCATCGGGAATCCGACGGCGCCTTGCCCGCCGTCCATCGCTTGCGCATTGCGTGCGACTGCCGATGACAACGCTCCTGAGCTGCATGGATATATGGATAGTGCTGGCTATGCATCCGTTCGGGAGACAATAGCGCAATCGCTTCAAGCGCATTTCGCCACGCCTTATACCGCGGCCGACATCATCATGACCACCGGTGCCGCGTCGGCGATCAATGCCCTTATGCAGACGGTGCTCGATCCTGCTGACGAGGTTGTCACGTTCCTACCGAATTATCCTGCTTATCGCATATTCGTGGAAAACTGGGGCGCAAAGGTGGTCGAGGTTCCCTTTGAGCCTGAGACCCTGCTTCCCGACCTTGACGCCTTCGAGCGGTCATTGACCGCGAATACGAAGATCGTGCTGGTCAACACCCCGAACAATCCTTCCGGCTTGGTCTATCCGGGCACGCTGGCGGCGCGCATC
Organism: Eubacterium sp. CAG:786; assembly: GCA_963635025.1. Lineage (GTDB taxonomy): Bacteria > Actinomycetota > Coriobacteriia > Coriobacteriales > Eggerthellaceae > Senegalimassilia. The sequence goes on along the minus strand of CAVHFC010000063.1, from coordinate 5,209 downwards.
GCCGATGCCCTCCTGCGCGCTGAGCGGCGTTTCGGTCATCCGATCCTGCTGCTTTCCGATGAACCGTATCGCGACCTGCTCTACAATGGCGCCCAAAACCCCTGGTGGCCGAAACTGTATCGCAACACGGTCATCGTTTACTCGTTCAGCAAGTCCGCGTCAATTGCCGGAGAGCGCATCGGCTATGCGTCCCTAACGCCGGGCATGGACGAGCACGACGACCTGCATGCGGGCATTCGTCGCTCACTTGGCGATGTCGGGTTCGTGAACGCGCCGGCTACTGCTCAGCGCATGGCGGCCGCCTGTGTGTATGACTTGGTCGACATCGCTTATTACGACGAAAACAGGCGCATGCTTTCAGATGCTCTGCGTTCGAATGGATTCACCGTCGTAGGTGGCGAAGGCGCGTTTTATCTGCTGCTCGCCGCCCCTGATGGCGATGAGGGCAAACTGCTCGACCGTCTTTTCGCTCAACGCATCGTCGCGGTTGGCGGAAGCGATTTCGGCTGCCCGGGCTTCGTGCGCTTGTCATATTGCCTCTCGCCATACGCTATCGAGCGTTCTCTTGCTGCTTTTTCTTCGGTGGCAGCTGAATACAACCTCGCAACCCCGAACAAATCCGCTCGGGAATAGGAGACGTACCGTATGAAGGACATTACCGTCAACGACCTGTCGTTCGGCTATGCCGATTCCGACAAGCTGATCTTGCAAGACGTGCAGATGCACGTGAAAGAAGGCGATTTCGTCTGCCTTCTTGGCCAATCAGGCTGCGGTAAATCGACGTTTTTGCGCCTGATGGCGGGACTCGAAACGCCGACGAGCGGAACCATCTGCGTCGATGGCGCGCCCATCGACGGCACGAGCCTCGATCGCAGCGTCGTCTTCCAAGACTACGGGCTGTTTCCCTGGATGAGCGCGGGGGAGAACATCGTTTTGGCCCTGCGCCAGCGCTTCCCGGAAAAAAGCAAGAGCGAGTGCCGAAGCATCGCCAAGCAGGCGCTGCGCGATGTCGGCTTGAAAGAGGAAGTGTTCTCCCAGTACCCCAAATCGCTGTCGGGCGGCATGAAGCAACGCTGCGCCATCGCCCGCAGCTTCAGCATGAACCCCCCGATCCTGTTGATGGACGAGCCCTTCGGCGCCCTCGACGCCGTGACGCGCGCTCGCCTGCAGGATATGGTTTTGAGCCTTTGGTCTCACGAATCGCAGAAGAAGACGGTCTTCTTCGTCACGCACGATGTGGAGGAGGCTCTGCTTCTGGCCACGCGCATCGTGGTGTTCGGGCAGTCGCCTTCGCATGTGATCTTCGAGAAAGAGATCCCGATCGATCGCAAGCCCTCCCGCAAGGAGATGTACGAGAGCCGCTTCATCATGGATCTTCGCAACGAACTGGTGGAGTACATCAACCAGGATGTCATGAACCATGTCGCCGATTAGAGCGCGCAGGCGCTGCCGCCGCTCTTTCGAATAAAAGGTCATCAGTCAAGAATAGGAAAGGATTTTCCCCATGGCCAACCTTGTTTCCCGTCGTAGCTTCATCGGCATGTCCGCCGTCGCCGCCGCAAGCCTTGCGCTTGCCGGCTGCTCTCAGAACTCCAGCTCGTCGTCCTCGTCGAGCGAATCTTCCTCATCGAGCGCCCAGACCCCGACCGTGCGCCTGGGCACCACCAACGACGGCCATATCTTCAACGCCATCGCCGACGCCCAGGGCTACCTGACCGAGGAAGGCGTCAACGTCGAGGTGTCCGTGTTCTCCAGCTCCGATGACGCGTTCCAGGCCCTGTTCAGCGGCAAGGTCGACGTGCTGTCGAACAACGGAACGAACCTGCCTCTCACGCATATCGCTTCCGGTCAGGATCTGACCATCTACGCCGGCTACATGATCACCGGCTGCATGCCCATCATCGCGAAGGCCCGCACGAAGTGGAACGGCGTGGAAGACCTGCTGGGCAAGACCATCGCCTGCTCCGGCAACGAGTACGCCGTATTCGGCCCGCTCTACGACGCCGGTCATTCCCTGGACGAGGTGACCACCATCGTCTTGTCCAACCACGCCGACCGCGTCGAGGCCGTTCGCTCGGGCAAGGCCGATTATGCCATCTGCGGCACGTCCCAGAACTACAACATCTCGCAGATCAGCGAGGTCGAGGTCATGTGCTACTGCAGCGACATCACCCCGAACTACTCCTGCTGCCGCGTTGCTTCCCCGCAGAAGTTCCTCGACGAGAACTCCGAAGGCGTCACCGCGATGCTTCGCGCCTGGCTGCGCGCCCAGGCGTGGTATGAGCAGAACAAGGACGCCACCGCTGAGCTCGTGGTGAAGCAGACCGGTTCGACCGTCGAATACGTGCATGCCTACATGGACAACGAGCACTATCGCCTGAACCTCGATCCGTACCGCTCTTCGGTCGAGCGCGCGTGGAACTGGATGAGCGAGATGAACCTGTTCCCCGACACTGCTTCGAGCATCAATATCGACGAGCACATCAACACCGATCTGTACAAGGCGGCGCTCGACGCGTGCACCGAGAAGTATGCGGGCGAGAACCCCGAGTTCTACACCAAGATGAACAGCATCTACGCTGAGTACGACGCCTAAAGAATCGCGAAGAGCACGACGAGGAAGTTGAAGCGGCATGAGTCATATCGTTTCGTTTATCAAAAAGTATTGGATCACCGCGGTTTTGATCGTGGCGATTTGCGGGGGGTACTGGGGCATCACCCATGCGGGCCTGCTCGACTCCGTTCTGTTCCCCACGCCGGAGCGTATCTGGACGGCGTTCATGCGCTATTCGGACGATATGCCGATGAACTTCGCTTCCTCGATGGGGCTTTTGATCCCCAGTTTGGCGCTTGGCACCGTGATTGCCCTCGTGTTCGGCGTGCTCATGGGCATGAACAAGCGCGTGCGCGAAACCATTTATCCCATCATGTACGCCATCAGCGTCATCCCGGCCATTTTGCTCTCGCCGTTCGCGTTGCATTTGGCACCGTCGTTTACCGCGGCATCCATTTTCCTGATCGTGTACAACACCATCTGGGCAACCCTGTTCGCCACGGTCACCGGCATCATGACCATCGACAAGCGCTACCTGGATAATGCGGCAACGCTGTGCTTGACCGGCCCGAAAAAGCTCACGAAGGTCATTCTACCGGCCGCGATGCCCTCCATCATGTCGGGTTTCGTCACCTCGCTGCGCGGGTCGTTTCTGGTGCTCGTGTTCGCCGAGATGTACAGCGCTCAGTACGGCATGGGCTACTTCGTGAAGAAAAACGCCGACTTCGGGCTGTACGACAACACGTGGGCGGGCTTTTTGTTCATGATATTGGTGCTGGTCATCGTTATGCAGATCTTCGAGAAGATGAAGAATCGCATGCTTGACTGGACGATGGACTAGGGGTTGTGGATGGCTGCTAACGAATTCGTCGACGTCGCATACAAGACCGGCGCCGGCCGTTACATACAAGAGGAAGCCGCACTCGACATGCTGGGTGCGGAGGTGGCGCGCTTGGGCTCGCGAGCGTTCATCGTTGCCGGGCCGAACGGGATGCGCGTGGCCGGCCCTCGTGCAAAGGCATCGCTTGAAGCGGCGCAGGTGCCCTTCGTGGAAGCGGTTCGCGACTGCCCGACATCCTATGAGATGGCGCAAGAACTGGCGGATGCTGCGAAGGCGGCGTCCTGCGATGTCGTGGTCGCCATGGGCGGCGGACGCATCATGGATCTGGGCAAAGCGGTTGCGGCGAACGGTTCGTGGCCGCTCGTGCAGGTGCCCACCTCCATCGCCACCTGCGCCGCCTTCACCCCGCTTTCGGTGATGTACAACCCTGACGGGTCCTTTCGCGGCACGTGGCGCTACGAGCACGAGATCGATGCGGTGATCGTCGACATGCAGGTGATGGCAACCCAACCGGCGCGGCTGATCGCGGCCGGGGTGCTCGATGCCATGGCGAAGGTCCCGGAGCTGGCGCACGGGGTGGGCGACTTGGATGCCGAAGTGGAGTCGGCTGGACGTTGGTGCACGTACCAGTATGCGTTGGCGAACAATGAGCTGCTTCGCCGTTTCGCTCCTGCCGCCTGTGCCGAAGCCGCAGCCGGGAAGCCGGGGGCCGCTTTGGAGCGGGTGGTGTTTTTGAACCTGGCGTTAACGGGGATCGTGAGCGCGCTCACACGTGGATTCCATCAAACGGCGCTTGCGCACAAGTTTTACGACGGAATGCGCACGTTGTACCCCAAGCGTGCGGCCTCGTATCTGCATGGGGAATTGGTTGCGATCGGCCTTTTGATGCAGTCGACGTATAACGGCGACGATGCGCAGGCGGCCGACCTTGCCGCGTTCATGCGTGATCTCGGGATGCCGACGAGCCTGCTTGATTTAGGCGTGGGGCGCGACGATGCGGGAATCGAGGCGCTTTGCAGCTATATCGACGATGGTGAATTCATCGGCGAAGATGCAGCTGACCAGGCGCGTTACTCGCATGCGTTCGAGGCCTTGTTCGGACTGTAGGGGCTATCGTCTGTTTGGCTGCCCCATTGCGTTCGCGCTTGCTTCGCATGAAGACGGCGCGGGCGCTAGTTACTAGTGAGGAGAAACATGGATATGAGCTATTTGGATGATGCCGGGTTCATGACTCGTGCCATCCATGCGGGTCAAGAGCCCGATCCGGCGTTCGGCGCTTTGGCGACGCCCATCTATCAAACTTCGACGTTCTGCTTCGACAGCGTCGAGGACGGCATGGACAAGTTCGACGGCAAGAAGGCCGGCTACGTGTACTCGCGCGGTGGAAACCCCACGCGCCGTGCGCTTGAGCTGAAGGTGGCTGCGCTGGAGGGCGGCGAGGATTGCGTCGCCGCCGGCAGCGGTATGGGTGCCATCAGCTCCGTGGTGCTCACGCTGCTTGAAGCGGGCGACCACATCATCGTCGGTGATTGCGTGTACGGCTGCACCAATGTCGTCATTCGCGACACGCTGCCGAAGTTCGGCATCGAGGTGACGCCGGTCGACACCGCCGATATCGCCGCGGTTGAGGCTGCCATCAAGCCGAACACCAAGATGATCTATTTCGAGACGCCCACGAACCCGCTCATGAAGGTGACCGATATCGCCGCCGTCAAGCGCGTTGCCGGCGAGAACATCCGCGTGGTGGTGGACAACACTTTCGCCCCGCCGCCGGTTCAGCGTCCCATCGCCTGCGGCGCCGACATCGTCGTGCA
>CAVHFC010000062.1:0-14631 GCA_963635025.1 Eubacterium sp. CAG:786 | reverse complement strand
GCGACCGCGCTTGCCGTTCCGCTCATTCCCTCGACCGTTTCGATCCCCTCGGCCTCGAGCGCCCGTTTCGCCGATCCCTCCAGGTTATTCGATATCACGACCGTGATGCCTAGATCGTGCATCAGGCGAGCGGTCTGTTCGGAGGACATCGACAGGTTCGGCATGTTATGGCAATCGGTGATCATGCCACGTTCCACGCGATAGCACATGTAGCTTGAGCAATGCAGAAACCATGGCGCCACATCAAGCCCCTGGCTTGCAACAGCGATACGCATTCGTCGGCCCTCCTTTCCAACTACTTCACTGTAATGGAACTTGCACAATATCCTGTATGGTTTCGCCCACCGGCGCACATGAGCCGCCCAGCGTACCAAATCCCCTCATCGGCGTGCTGTGCAGCTGCGCAAAAACACCCCTCGGCGATTGGTCGAGGGGTGCGAACAGGCTTCTTTATCGGCGCTTGTTCGAACGCTGGTGCGCCAGCGCCGCGCGGTGTGCGCGTCCGGGGCGGAAGTCGCCGCCCTGGCGACCAGATGCGGCTGAGGGCTTCCTTGCGCCCTTACCCTGCGCCGATGTGCCCTTCTTGCCCGCGCTCTTCTGCGGCTTTGCCTGCTGAGCGTGCGAGGCACCCTGCGAGCCTGCTCGCTTGCCCTGCGCCCCGCCAGCGCGCTTGCGCCCGCCGCGCGCTTCCTCGGCATGCTCCACCGAACGCGCCTTGGCCTTCTTGCGCTTGCGGGCGGCCTCTTCCTTTTTCGCCTGCTGAATCTCGGGGTCGCGACGAGCCTCGGCGCGCTGCGCCTTTGCCGCCGCCTCGTTTTCCGCTTCTTGCATATCGAAGCTCTCAAGCTCAAGCTTCGGGATGGAGCGCTTGAGCAACTTCTCTATATCGCGCAGCGCGTCGGCTGTTTCGGGGCAGGAAAACGACACCGCCCAGCCCTTCGCGCCCGCGCGCCCGGTGCGCCCGATGCGGTGCACGTAATCCTCCGGCTGGGTGGGCAGGTCGTAGTTCACCACGTAGTCGACGCCCTCGACGTCGATGCCGCGCGCCAACACGTCGGTGGCAACCAAGATGTCGGTGGTGCCGTTGGCGAAGTTGTCGAGCGCGCGTCGGCGCTGGTTCTGGCTGCGGCTTGAATGGATGACCTCGACCGTGTAGCCGACCTTCTTCAGGCGCCGGCAGGTGGCGTCGGCGCGGCTCCTGGTGCGCGTGAACACGATGACGCGCTTGTGGCCGCGTTCAGCAAGCAGTCCCTTGATCAGGGCCGGCTTGACCGCCTGCTGCACGTCGATGATGTACTGCTCCACGGTGTCGGCCGTTTCGCCGCGCCGGGCGATTTCCACGGTTGCGGGGTCGTTCAAGAGCTTGCCCATGTTCTTGGTGATGGAATGATCGATCGTGGCGCTGAACAGCAGCGTTTGGCGGCTCTTCGGAGTCTGTCCGAGGATCTTCTTCATGGCGGGCCAAAACCCCATGTCCAGCATGCGGTCGGCCTCGTCAAGCACCAGCACCTCGACCGATCCCAAGTGCGCGGCGCCCTGGTCCATGAGGTCCACCAGGCGCCCCGGGGTGGCGATAAGCACGTCGACTCCGCGCTTGAGCTCGCGGATCTGCGGTTCGTAGGAAAGGCCGCCCACCACGGTCAGGATACGATGGTGCGTATGGTTCGCGATGGTGGTGCACACCTCGCCGATTTGCTGCGCAAGCTCGCGCGTGGGGGTGACCACGAGCATCTGCGGCCCGCGGGTTCCCTTCGCAAAGGACAGCTTGTCCATGGCGGGGAGGGAAAACGCCGCGGTCTTTCCCGTGCCGGTTTTGGCGGCGGCGATAAGATCGCGCCCCTCAAGCACGATCGGGATGGACTGCTCTTGAACGGGGGTGGGTTCGCTGTAGCCAAGCTCGGCCACGGCCTGCATCATCGTATCGGACAGTCCCAGGTCCATAAATCGGGTCATGTTTCGGATATCCTTTCTTGCGCGCGCCTAGCGGACGTGCGCCGGTTTTCCTCCCCAGTAAAAATGGAGGAAATGCTTCTTGTACAGCGGGTTTGCCGGATCTTTTTCGGCGTGCGCGAGCGCAAGCGTGTGCGCGGCGATGTCGCGCGCGGCGTTGGGGCGGCGCAGGAAGTTGCCGTTGACGAGCATCGCCCGCGCGCTGTCGGGATTGAGCGCGACGTGGCGCAGGGCGTCGAGCAGCTCTCGCCAGGTGGTCACGTGCATGGCGGCGCCAAGCGATGTGAGCATTCGCACGTTGGCCTTTTCCTGGCCGTATGCCTTGCCCAGAAGCACCATGGGCACCTGCGCGCAGAGGCATTCGGTTACCGTTAAGCCCCCCGACTTGCAGATGACCAGGTCGCTGGCAGCCATGAGCGCGGCCATGTCGTCGACGTAGTCGAGCACGGTGGCGTTTGCCAGTCCCAGCTCCTTGCAAGCTTGACGCAGGTGCGCGGCGTAGGTTTTGTCATTGCCGGCAACGAACACGAAATGCATCGACGAATCGAGCGTATGCAGGAAGGGCAGCAGGTTGTCGAGCGCCGTGCGGAAGTGCGCGTAGGGGCGCGGCAGGTAAGCCCCTGCAAGCGCCAAGACCACGGTCTTGTCCTGCGGAAGCCCGAGCGCCTGCCTGGTGAGCGCCCGGTCGTGCGGCAGGCGGAAATCCTCGCGCGTGGGGATGCCGGTGATGCTGATGCGCTCCTCGGGCACATGGCGCGGCCTGAGCGTTTCGGCCATGCTTTCGGTTGCCACGTAAAACGCGTCGACCGATTGGTGCGGCCACAGGCCCTCGATCTCGTAGTCGGTGGGAACGCAGGTGATGGGGAAGTGCTGCGCGGTGAGCATGCGCGCCGCCACGGCGACATTGGCCGCCGTGATGTGCGTGCAGATGATGGCCATCGGCTTGCGCTTGCGCACGTATTCGGTGAATTTGGGATACATCACATGAGACCAAACGGTGCCGCCGCCCCACAGAAGGTGCCCGGTGAAAGTGTAGCGCCAGGTCCAGTCATAGATAGGACGGGAAGGCCCCACGAACATGCTGGCCGTTTTGTCGCCGTCGAAGACGATGCGCCCGTAGTCGAGAACGTCGATGACCTCGATTTCCATGTCCGCTGGCATGTACGGGCAGCCGTCCTGGCCCGCCGTCGTTTGCTCGGCATGTTCTGCCGCCATGAGCTTTAAGGCCTGCGCAATGGCGTTCGCGGCGCTTCGGTGGCCCGACCCGACCGAAGCATGCATCACGATGACGAGCGGGCGCTCCTTGGCACCCTCTTCCGCATCGCCCGTTTTCGCATTGCTGCCGGCGGGCGCATCGCCACCTGCGGGCGCGCCGTTTGCGGTCGCAGGCTCAGGCGAGGCCAGCATAGGCTCGCGCTCCTCGACCGTTTCGGTATCTGCGTGCTCGGCGGCTATGGCGTGTCATCCCTTCGGTTGGATTGGTCGTATGCAAAAGAAAAGGGCCGGTGCTTCACCGACCCTTGCATTTCAAATGGTGCCCCCAACGAGAATCGAACTCGTGTCTCAGCCTTGAAAGGGCCGCGTCCTAACCTCTAGACTATGGGGACGTTTGCGCTTCCGTGTGAAAAGCAGCTTGGTTAGTATCCCAGATGGCCGTCGGCTGTGCAAGACCTTTTTTGCGTATTGGTCACATTTCTTACACAACGCTGCCTTGCGCTGGAACCGTTGCACGCGATCGTTTGGGGTGCACGCCTACACTGGCCTTGTACGAGGGGCCCGCTTTTGATGGGGGCTACGCACGGCCTGCTTAGCTCAGCGGCTCTTCGGGGAAGGGTAAGGCGACCGGGACTTTCTACGCGTTCCGGTTGTCTGTCCCATAGCGCTCGTACGCTTCGGTCACCATCAGCTCGTACTGCTTGCGGCTCCCTTTGACCTGGGTGTCCAGGATAAGGCCGCAGGCGAGCGAAAGCAGGCCCACGAACACCAGCCCCATCGCCAAAAGCGCGCTCGGCAGCTTCGGAACCAGTCCCGTTTCGGCGAACTGCGCGATCACCGGCACGCCGCAGATAAGCCCGAGCACCACGAAGATAAGCGCCACCCAGGAAAACAGCGCGAGCGGCTTGTAGTCCTTGAACAGCGACATGATCATCATGAGCACCTTCATGCCGTCGGAGAAGGTGGAAAGCTTCGATTCCGACCCCTCGGGGCGGTCGCGGTAGTCGATGGGCACCTGCGCGATTCGCCAGCGCTTGTCCACGGCATGGATGGACAGCTCCGTTTCAATCTCGAAGCCCGGCGAGGTGACGGGCATGGTTTTGGCGAACACGCGGTTGTAGGCGCGGTAACCGGTCATGACGTCGGTGAACTCGAAGCCGTAGATGGCCTTGATGAGGAAACGCACCAAGTTGTTGCCGAATCCGTGGAACGCGCGGTCGTTTTCCTCGCCGTAGGTGCCGTTGGAAAGTCGGTCGCCGACGACCATGTCGGCCTCGTTTTCAATGAGCGGGGCAAGAACATCGGGCGCCGCCTCGGCGGGGTAGGTGTCGTCGCCGTCGACCATCACGTAGTAATCGGCATTGATATCGCGCATCATCTGCCGCACGACGTTCCCCTTGCCCTGACGGCGTTCGACGCGCACGATGGCGCCGTGGGCGCGGGCGATGTCTCCCGTGCCGTCGGAAGAGTTGTTGTCGTAGACGTAGATGTCGGCCAGCGGCAGGACGCGCTTGAAGTCGTCAACTACCTTGGCGATGGTGATCGCCTCGTTGTAGCAGGGGATTATGACCGCGGTGCCTTTACCTTTATAGGCATCCTGGTTGCTTTCGGGCATCGGTTGCTCCTTCGAAGTGGAAGATTCGAACATGCACAAACATTCATAATAGGGCAAGCGCCGCGGCGTTTCCATCTTCGGAATTCGGTATTCGCAGGATATACGCTAATGCAATGGGGTTTGTTGTGCCAAGCCGACTCTCGATGCGATAATAACCGGGTTTAACCCCTTGCGTGGGGCGCCGGGTGCGGCGGCTTTCGCAAGCGGCACATCCCCGAGAAAGGAAGGGCATCGGCGTGAAGAAGCTTATCGCCCAGCTTATGAAATTCGGCGTGGTCGGCGTGATCGCGTTCTGCATCGATTACGGCCTGCTTGCCTTGCTCACCGAGGTGTTCGGCGTGAACTACCTGGTGAGCGCCACCATCTCGTTCACCGTTTCGGTGATCTTCAACTATCTGGCCTCCATGCGTTACGTGTTCACGCACAAAGAGGACATGAGCCGCCGCCGCGAGTTCATCATCTTCGTGGTGCTGTCGGTCATCGGATTGGTGATCAACAACGCCTGCATGTGGGCGGGCGTGGAGCTTTTGAGCATCCATTACCTCATCACGAAGATCTTCGCTACGGCCATCGTCATGGTGTGGAACTTCGTCACGCGCAAGATATTCTTGGATGCAGGGGACGCCAAGTAGCGCGCCTTCTTTGAGGGCATGCATGCGAAAGCCCGCCGGGCGCTGGGGCCGGGCGGGCTTTCGGGAAAGTGCGATGGTGCCCTAGGCAGGATTCGAACCTGTGGCCTTCTGCTCCGGAGGCAGACGCTCTATCCAGCTGAGCTACTAGGGCAGGCAAGTTCTTTATTATACGCCAATATTTCCAAAACTATTGGAAGAGATGACGAAACAGGTGCAAACGCATGACTGAAACCATAACCATCGAACGCATGGGGTATTCCGCGGAAGCCGTGGGGCATAGGGCCGACGGCAAGACCGTCTTCGTTGCCGCAGCTGCTCCGGGCGATGTCGTTGAGGTGGAGATCACCGAGGAGAAGCCGAGCTTTTGCCGGGGTCGCATCGTGTCGATCGAGCAGCCCGGCGCATGCCGCGTGGCGCCGAAGTGGGCCGAACCCGCTGCTGCCGGCGCCGCTCCGTGGCAGCACCTTTCCTACGACGCGCAGCTTGAGGCCAAGCGCGCCAACGTGGCCGCGGCGCTTGGGCGCGTGGCGGGTTTCGGCGACGCGGCCGACGATATGGTGCGCCCCTGTTTGCCCTCCAAGCGGCAGTGGGGCTATCGCAACAAGGTGGAGCTGGGTGCGCAGTGGGGCGCAAACGGTGCCTTCAACCTGGGCTTTCATGAGGAAGGCTCGCCGGAGGTGCTGCAGGCGCTTTCCTGCCCGCTTGCCCACGACTCCATTGCGCGCGCCCCGAAGGCGCTTCGCGGGGCTCTGCGCTTTTTGCAGGGGTCGGACGATCTGGGCATCTTCCGCGTCGGCGTGCGCACGAGCGTGCGCACCCGCGAGACCGAGATAGCGCTGTGGACGAAGCCCTCGGGCTTCCCGCGCGCCGCGGCGGCGAAGATGCTGAAAAGCTGCCTGAAGACCACGAGCATCGTGCGCGTGATCGCCGATCCGGGTCACGCCCGCAAGATCAAGGGCCTGGAAGTGCTCGACGGCAGGGGTCATTGGACCGAGCAGCTCGCCGCTTCCCGCTACATTGCCAGCGCACCATCGTTTTTCCAGGTGAACACCGCGCAGGCGGAAAAACTGGTGGGCGAGGCCATCCGTGCGCTGGGAGGCGAGCTTGGCGAAGAGGGGCCAAGCGGCCTTGACGGGCTGTTGGTGGCCGACCTGTACGCCGGCTGCGGAACGTTCGGCGTGGCGATGGCGCGCGCCGGTGCGGATGTGATCGCCGTGGAGTCTGCCGGTTCTTCGGTGCGCGACCTGCGCCGCAACGCCGACGAGAACGACGTGGACATCGACGTCATCGGCGGCGACGCGGCCCGCGAGCTTCCCGGTTTGGGCGGCCTTGACGCGCTGGTGGTCGACCCGCCGCGAGCGGGCCTGGCCGACGGGGTGCCCGCCGACATCGCCTCGGCGCGCCCGGGACGCGTCGTCTATGTCAGCTGCAACCCGGCCACCTGGGCGCGCGACGTGAAGCGCTTCGAAGAGGTTGGCTATCGCCTTGAATCGGTGCAGCCGGTGGATCTCTTCCCGCAGACGTACCATGTGGAGGTCGTCAGCTGCTTCAAGCGCTGCTAGGGAAGTGCAGGTGGGGCTGAGGTGGGTCACGGCGGTGCGGCCGTTTGTGCGTTCTACGGTTTTTACCACGAGGTTTGGTCGAGAATCCGCCCCGCCAATCCGCGCCCTGATAAACTTCCTCAACATATGCGACAAATCGCGCCCGCATCCCGCGGGCGCTTTCGTGAGGAGGGGTCGCGAAGATGCGCACCCTTCCTGCGGATTGAAGACAAGGAGACACCATGGCCCTTTACACTCCCGCCTACCAGCCCACTGGCGAGGAAATCGCCGTCATCAAAACTTCCAAGGGCACCATCCGCGTCCAGCTTGCCGGCAAAGACGCCCCCATTCATGTGGGCAACTTCGTCGAGCTTGCTCAGAAGGGCTTCTACGACAATCTGAAGTTCCATCGCTATGTGCCGGGCTTCGTCATCCAGGGCGGCTGCCCCAACACGCGCGACCTTGACTCCGATCAGGTGATCGCCGCCGCCGGCAACCCCATGGCCGGTCTTGGCACGGGCGGTCCGGGCTACACCATCAAGCAGGAGTACACCACCAATCCCAACAACTCCCACGAGGACGGCGCGCTTGCCATGGCTCGCAGCCAGATGCCCGACTCCGCCGGCTCGCAGTTCTACCTGTGCCTGGGCGCCCAGCACTTCCTTGACCCGAACTACACCGTGTTCGGCCAGACCATCGAGGGCAAAGACGTCATCGCCCAGCTGCGCGTCGGCGACGTCATCGAGGGCATCGAGATCGAGAACGCCGCCCAGTAGCGGATCCGTCCATAAACGCAATTCCAACGAAGGATTCGAAGGACACTCATGAACAACCAACTTTTCCAGCAAGCGCGATCACAGGCCGCCGCGAGGGATTTCGCCTCGGCCCTGGCAACCTACCAGTTCTGCTTGCAGGACGAAGCGAACCCGCTGGCTCCCGGCGAGCTCGGCCAGGTGAATCACCAGATCGGCAACTGCCTCATCAAGCTTTCGCGCACCGAGGAGGCCATCAACGCCTACGCTTGCGCGCTCACCGACGCGGCCTATGACGCTTGCGGTGCGGTGAACTGCAACCTCGGCGTCGCATACGCTTCGCTGCACGACTACGAGCAGGCCGTCGCCCATTTCGAGGCTGCCGCTTCCGACGCCAAGTACGACGCTAAGCACAAGGCCTACACCGGCATGGGCAACGCGCTTTTGAAGATGGGCAAGTCCGCTGAGGCCGGCGTGGCGTTCCGCCAGGCCGCGCTTGACGAGAACAACCCCGATCCCACCAAGGCGCTGCTGAACCTCGGCGTGTGCTTCATGGCGCTCAACCGACCGGCCGATGCCGTTTCCTCTTACGAGAGCGCCCTGCAGTTCGACATGCAGCCGGCCATGCGCAACCGCCTGTACGCCAACCTCGGCCAGGCCTACGTTGCCACAGGTCAGATGCAGAAGGCGGTAAGCGCCTTCGAGGAAGCCATCGAGGACAAGACCTACTTCCTGTCCGATTCGGCCAGCGTCGACTATCAGCGCGCCGTGGCCGCCGTTGCCCAGGGCACGTCCGAGATCACGCAGGTCATGGCACCCGTTGCCGGGCAGCCTGCCGCTTCGGCGGCGGACACCTCGGGCATCGACGTCGCTGTCGACGGTGGCGCCATGTACGCCGAGCAGGACCCGTACGGCAACCAGCAGCCCGATCCGTACTATTACGCCGACCCGTACGCCGCCGATGCCGGTCAATACGGTGCCGCGGCGGGCGACGACAGGTTCTTCAGCGCTTCCGACGAGGAGCTGGAGAAGTGGTCTCGCGGCGTGGCGAAGCAGGAGCGCAAGCGCCGCAACGTTGGCCTGAAAATCCTGCTCGTCATCATCTTGCTCATCGTGGTCGCCTTCGGCGCCGGCTTGTTCATGTACACGCAGGGCTGGGGCTACCCGAGCCAGTCGACCGTGGTCACCGAGCTGTTCAGCAATCCTGACCAGGCGTCGTCGCTGTACGCCACCACCGTCAGCGATTCCACGGCAACGTCTCTGACCGATTCCCTCGTGCAGGACTCTTCGCCCACCATCGAGGCGGTCGAACGCTCCATGACCGACTCCACGGCATACGTGACCGCGGCAACCCCTCAGGGCGGATCGGTCCAGTACAAGGTTTCCCTGGTGCGCGACCTTATCAGCTGGAAGGTGAGCAACGTCGAGCTGTATTTCGCCAGCCAGAACTAATTGCTCGCAACACACATCATTGGCAATAAGCGCCCATGCGTTGGCGCTTGCAGACATACAAGAAGAAAGGCATCTACCATGGCAGTTCAGAAGACCTACAGCATGATCAAGCCCGACGGCGTGCGCAACGGCCACATCGGCGAGATCGTGAACCGCTTCGAGCGCGCGGGCCTCACCGTCGAGCGCCTCGAGCTGGGCAACGTCACCCTGGAGCAGGCCAAGGCCAACTACGCCGAGCACGAGGGCAAGCCCTTCTACGACGGCCTGATCTCCTACATCACCTCCGGCCCGGTTGTGAAGATGGTCATCTCCGGCGAGGGCGCCGTGGCGAAGGTTCGCACGCTCATGGGTGCCACTAATCCGGCGGAAGCTGCCCCCGGCACGATTCGCGGCGATTTCGGTCTCATCATGGACGAAAATGTGATCCATGGCTCCGACTCCGTGGAGTCCGCTGAGCGCGAGATCGGCATCTTCTTCGCCTAAGGCTTACTTGGCCTGCAGGTGCAGGATTCCAAGCCCCTTTTCGCCTTTGCGGAAAGGGGCTTTTGCTTTTGGGGAGCAACATTCGCCATAAGACGAGAACGGATGAACATATGCTCTATCGAGTTTTCGACGCCGAGCAGCTGCCGGCGCTCGTGGCTGCGTTCATGGAACGCTTCGAGGTGGTGGCGCCGGTTAAAAGCGGCGCGCACTATTCCTTCGAGCCCATCGACGCGCCCGAGAAGATGGATCTTGGCTACGACACCACGTTGTCCTCGCCGAAGCGCTACCTTATGCCCGAGCGCGAGACGCTCATGACCTTCGACGCGCGCACGAACAGCGTGACCGATTTCACCGAGGAGGTCACCCCGCGCGTCATCTTCGGCGTGCACGCCTGCGACATCAACGCCATCAACCGCTTGGACTTGGTGTTTCGCGACGGCAGGTATCCCGACCCGTACTACATGGCGCGCCGGCAGGCCACGCTCATCGTCGGCGTTTCCTGCCAGCCGCATGAGGAGTGCTTCTGCAACCTGTGGGATGCTGACGAAGCGCGCTTCGGCTATGACCTGTTCCTGCACCGCTTAGGCGACAAGTACCTGGTCAGCATTGCGAGCGTGGAAGCCGCGAACATCCTGGAGGCCTCGGTCGACCTCACCGACGCCACCGATGTCGACCGTATCGAGTTCCGCCATGCCACGCGCGCGCGACAGGCCGCCTTCAACCCGGACATCCCTGAAATCCAAGACGTCGCCATGCTCATGGACGCGTTTCACGAGGACGAATTCTGGGAAGAGCTGGGCGGGAAGTGCCTTTCCTGCAACGCCTGCGCCGCCGTGTGCCCGACGTGCTTCTGCTTCGACATCGCCGATACGCTTGACGCCGACGGGCAAAGCGGGCGCCGCGAGCGCATTTGGGACGCCTGTACCTCGCCGCAGTTCGACCAGGTCGCCGGCGGCCATCATTTCCGCGTGGGTGGGCGTGAGCGCGTGCGTCACCGCATGTACCATAAGCTCAACGGCTTTTTGGCCAACCACGACCGCATGCTGTGCGTCGGCTGCGGCCGCTGCGCGCGTGCCTGCAAGGCGAGCATCAGCCCCATCGAGGTGCTGAAGTTCTTTGAGAAGAAGGGGGCCGAAGATGTGCGATAACGCAAACGGCGGCGTTTCCATCCATCCGTTCCATGACACCGGCGCCCCCATGAGCGGTGCCGAGATGATGGCCGCGAACCCGTATCGTCCCTGGCCCGCGCGCATCACCTCCATCACGGACTTGACGGCCACTGAAAAGCTGTTCGAGTTCCGCCTCATTGACGAGCGCATCCGCGAGGCGTTCTGCCATGCCCCTGGCCAGTTCGTGGAGCTTTCCATCTTCGGCGTGGGCGAGGCGCCCATTTCCATATCGTCAAGCCCGTCCAAGCGCGGCTTCATCGAGCTGTGCGTGCGCCGCGCCGGCCGCTTCACCGAGGCGCTGCACAAGATGCAGTGCGGCGACATCGTGGGCATCCGTGGGCCTTACGGGCGGGGCTTTCCCTTCGAGGATATGAAGGGCCACGACATCCTGCTTGTGGCAGGCGGCTTGGGTATCGCCCCCTTGCGCAGCCTCATCAATAACATTCATGACGAGCGCTCGGAATTCGGCAAGGTCACCATCATCTACGGCAGCAAGAACCCCTCCGAGGTGATGTTCCGCCAGCAGTTCGAGATGTGGCGCCACCGCAAGGACTTCGACCTGTACCTGACGGTCGACAACCCCGACGACACGTGGGACGGGGAAGTGGGCCTAGTGACGAAGCCCTTCGAGCATCTGGAGATCAGCCCGGCGAATACCTTCGGCGCGCTGTGCGGCCCGCCGGTGATGTATCGGTTCGTGGTGGCGGAAATGCGCAAGAAGCAGATCAGCTACGACCATATCTATATGAGCTTCGAACGTCACATGAAGTGCGGCATGGGCAAATGCGGCCACTGCCAAATAGGCCATCAGTATTGCTGCATCGACGGCCCGGTATTCAATTACTGGGAAGCCAAGAACATCCAGGGATCGATGTAGGGAAGGAGGCACACGCTGTGAATAGTGAAGTTAACACCAGCGGCGAGCGCCTTGCGCCCCGCGTCGTGATCGTGGGCCTGGCTAGCTGCTTCGGCTGCCAGCTGCAGATCACCAACGACGAGCGCCACCTCACCGACGTGCTCGGCCAGATAGACCTGCGCTACTGGCAGCTGGCCAGCTCGGAGGAGATGCCGCAGGACTTCGACGTCGCCGTCATCGAGGGCGCTGTGACCACCTCCGAGGCGGTCGAGGTCGTGCGCGCGCTGCGCGAAAAGGCCCGCGTGGTCATCGCGGCGGGCACCTGCGCGGTGACCGGCGGCATTCCCAACATGGCCGCCGGCGGGCTTGACGCGCGCGCGGCAGACGTGTACGGCACCGTGCCGGCGGCCTGCGGGGACATGCTGGCGGCGCGCCCGGTTAGCGCCATCGTCGATGTCGATTTCGAGGTCCGCGCCTGCCCCATCGAGCCGGCGGAGTTCGTCGACGTGCTGCAGCGCGTGCTGTACGGCTCGAACAAGCTGCCCCAAACGTCGGTTCTGTGCGGGGAGTGCAAGCGCGGGCAGACGGAGTGCTTCTACGCTTCGTCGACGCTGTGCCTGGGCCTGGTCACGCAGGCCGGCTGCGGGGCGAAGTGCGTCGGACTTGGCAGGCCGTGCAACGGCTGCCGCGGCATTTCCGCCGACGCGAACCTGCAAAGCGCCCGAGCCGTGTGCGAAAGCTATGGCGTGCCCGTAGCCGATTTCGACGAAGCGCTCGAGCTGTTCAGCTGCACGCAGCCGGCCAAGGCGCAGGAATAGGGGGACACTCATGAGCACTGCAACCATTTCGGTTGACCATATCGCCCGCGTCGAGGGGCACGGCAACGTTCACGTCGTCATCAAAGACGGCGCGGTCGAAACCGTGCAGATGAGCGTTGTCGAGCCGGCGCGGCTGTTCGAGTCGATGGTGGTGGGAAGGCGCTTTCAGGACATTCCCTACATCGCCAGCCGTATCTGCGGCATCTGCTCGGCGAACCACGTGATCACCGACATCCTCGCCATCGAGCGCATCTTCGGCATTGAGGTCACCCTGCGCACCCGCGCGCTGCGCGAGCTGCTTATCTACGGTAGCTACCTGCAGAATCACGCCTCTCACCTGTTCGTGTTCGCGGCGCCTGACTTTTTGGGCATGCCGAGCGTCTTTCCCCTGGAGGGCAAGGACCCGGAGCTGTTCGATCGGGCGCTGGGGCTGAAGGCCCTCGGCAACGAGCTGTGCAACCTGGTGGGCGGTCGTTCCATCCACCCGATCACCGCCGTGGTGGGCGGCTTCACGCACGAGCCTAGTGCCGACGAGCTGCTTGCGCTTGCCGACAAGCTGGAAGCCGAGCTGCCCTTCGCGCTGTCGGTGGTCGATCTGTTCCGTTCCTTCGGCGTGCCGGATATCGCCACGCGCGGCGATATGCTCGCGATGGTCGAGGAGGGCGCTTATCCGGTGTGCACGAGCCGGGACGCGCGCTTCGTGCATGCGGGGGAGACCTTCGATGCCGATGCGGCGAGCGAGCGGATCGAGGAGTACGCGGTGGATCATTCCGCGGCTCTGTTCGCGCGCTCCCGTTCTTCCCAGTCACCGTTTTTCACCGGTGCGCTCGCGCGTATCAACGCTTCGTGGGGCGCGCTGTCGCAGGAGGCGAAGGTCGCGGCGGCCAAGGCGGGGCTGCGTCCTCCCGAGGTGAATCCCTATTCGAACAACGTGGCCCAGGCGGTCGAGATCGTCGACGCGCTGTCGCGTTGCGCCCGCATCGCCCGCGAGCTTGCGGTCGGCGAGGGCGAGCTGGCAACCTCGAGCGCGCCGGTCGATTTCGAGGTGCGCGCCGGTCGCGCCACCGGGTTCACCGAGGCGCCGCGCGGCTGCTTGTTCCATGAGCTCGAGCTTGACGGTGACGGTCGCGTGAAGCATGCTTCCATCCTTACGCCCACGGCGCTGAACTGCGCGAACCTCGAGGCCGACATGCGTGTGCTCGCCGAAGCCATGGTCAGCGACGGCGCGGAAGCGCCAGAAGTGCGCCAAGCGGTCGAAAAGCTCGTGCGAGCCTACGACCCCTGCTTCAGCTGCAGCGTGCATTAAGAGGTGGGGCATATCTCTGGCTCGTAGAGGTCAACACCCCAACGCATTTCCGGTCGACTGTCGATAGCCGGCCCCTTCCAGCCGCAGCACCCAACAAGCGCCTCCCCAGCTGCTTCAAGCCGGGGAGGCGCTTTGGTTCTGCGCGGGCAGGGTTCAGTTGGCAACTTGCTTTCCGTATGCCGTTCCCTTGGTGTGATAGCGGTGAAAGCGCCTCATCCCGCCAGCCTTGCGAAGGTGTTTTAGATGAAAGAGTGACGCACCTTCGGCGCTGACCTATTGATGCGCAAGCTATACCTCGCGCCTACGAAAAATTTGGCTACCAGGCATAACCATGCAAGCCAATTTGCGAGGTGCGAGGTCATATTGCGTAGGTGCGAACCATGTTGGCCATATTGCGCGGGTGCGAGGCATGTAAGCCATATTGCGCGGGTGCGAGGCATGTAAGCCATATTGCATCGGTACGAGCCATTCAACCCATATTGCATCGGTACGAGCCATTCAACCCATATTGCGTCGGTACGAGCGATGCGAGCCTTATTGCGTAGGCGTGAGCCATGGCTCACGCCTTAACTGAGAGCATCCGAAGGATGCGACACAAATTTTACCGGGAGGAGCGCCGGGTGTTTGTCAACTGGCGGTGAGTCCGATTTTCAAAAGTGTGACGCGCCCTTGCGGGCGCTGAACGATTCATGCGCGAGTCATGCCTCGCGCCCACGAAATTCCAACGGAAGGGTTGACTCAACAACTCGAGCCCCGTAGCCAGCAAGCCACGCCAGCCGTATTGCGTCGGTACGAGCGATGCGAGCCTTATTACGTAGGCGTGAGCCATGGCTCACGCCTGA
>CAVHFC010000061.1:9808-15065 GCA_963635025.1 Eubacterium sp. CAG:786 | reverse complement strand
GAAATGGCCTGGGAAACGAAGTCGCGCTCGGCACGGTCGTACCAGGAATTGCGCCCATCGCAAAACGCGTCCTGCAGGTAGTAGATTGCCACGTCGAACGCGTTCTCCGAATCCTCCTGGCCGGTCAGATAATAATGCGGCCAGAAGTTCCAAACGCAGAAGACGACCATCAGGCAGCCAAGCGAAGCCGCGCACCAACCGCTCGACACCTTGAAGGACGACGAAGCCCGCACGCGCGCGACGATCGCGAGGATGGCCTCGATGACCGCGGAAAAACCCCAGGCGGCAAGCGGCATCGCAAAGATCACCACCATCGAGATGATGCGGTTCGGGTCGGTGTACCAAAATCCGGTCAGCAGGTGGCGAAGCGGACCTTCCATGGAAGCGGCCACCACATACAGACACGACGCGATCACGAACGGCGCGACGACCCAGATGCGCGACCGGTCGACGATGGCGGCGATGATGCCGCAGGCGACAAGCAGGCTCAAGGCAATCTGCGATGGGTGATACAGGAAACGCATGCGCAGCACGTCTTTGATGGCCGTGTCGGTCGACACGTACGGATCCCAAACGTAGTTGACGACGCTCTGCATGAAAGGCGCCTTGTTGCAGGCAACCCACACCGCCACGATGCACGCCGCAGCCGCCACGCCGGCAAGGACACGCCAAAGCACCTTGTGCGAACACGCGAGGCGCAGAGGGATCCGGCTCGCCAGCAAAACCAAATAGGGAGCCAGGAAAACGCCGAGCGCGAAGGCGACGTTGGGCTGCGTGAGCGTCAAAGCGCCCAGCCCGCAGACGAACAGGACGGCGCATGTAATCCTTCTCCTTCGCGAAATGCCCGCATCGAAGATGCTCAAAAACGCGAACGCCACCGCAGGCAGAAGCGAAAGGGAAACAAGGTTGGGAAGCAGCGGGCCGAACGTCATGAAGCGCCACGGCCAGAACGCGAAGCTCACGGCGCAAACGGCGCCGGCCACGACAGCCATGGGCTTGTCCGAGAGCAGCTTGCTCATCAGCAGATACATGCCCGCGGGAAACACGAAGATGCAGAAGGCGGCAAGGGAGGCATTTTCGGCAACCGCAACGCCGCAGGACGTCAGACTCGCGGCGAAGGAGGCGATGCAGTGCCACGCCGAAGGATAGAATCCGGACCTCGACGCAACCGGGGCCACGCCGCCGGCGAACCCATCGGGATAGGAAGTGGTGTCGAAGGAGGACCAATTCCCCGTGATCAGCGAGCTTTGGATGGAACCGAGGTGATGCATGTTGTCGTAATACTGCACAAACGACGAGGCATCATCGGCGTTCGCGACGAACATGAAGCAGTACACGACGGCCGCCGCGCCCACATACAGAAGCGCGCACCACGGACTGGCGGCGAAGCGGGAAAGGCTGGCCGGGCCGCTTGCGCAAGGGGCGCCGGGCCGATCGGAAGCGGCACGGGAGCCGGACCGACCGGAAGCATCGCAACCGTCGGAAGCAGCACGGGAGCCGGAAGCAACACGGCTTCCCACCAGGTACACCGCCAGGGAAACGACGATGCACGCCAGCGCCAGCAACCACCAGGTGCAGAACAGGCCGCACTTGTAAAACACGATCGCAAGCAGCGCGCACAAAAGCATGGAAGGAACCGGGGCGCACAGCACGCTCTCAAGGCGCGCCAACCCGAATCCGCGCAAGATGAAAAATCCCGGCACGGCCAGCAACGCGAGCGAAGCGGCAAGCGCAAGGCAGAACGAACCCCACATACGAAAACCTTCCTTATGGTCTTTGCAAGCAAGTTCCTTATTATACGGTATGATTTTGCAAGCTTCAGGCCCATCTACGGGCAACGTCGCCATCAAGCGAAGGACGATCATGAACGATTCTTTGGTATCGGTTATCCTGCCGATCTTCAATGCCGAGCCCTATCTTCGGCAGTGCCTTGACAGCGTTATCGGGCAGACGCACACCGACCTTGACATCATCTGCTTAAACGACGGCAGCACAGACGATTCGCTCTCCATCATGAACGAATACGCCGCGCGCGACGGCCGCATCCGCGTCATCGACAAGCAGAACCAAGGCTACGGCGCCACCTGCAATCGCGGCCTTGCCGAGGCCCGGGGCACCTGGATCGCCATCGTGGAGCCCGACGACTGGATCGAAGGGGGCATGTACGCCGACATGCTGGCCTTCGCCGAACCGTTTGCCGAGGCGGGCGAGCCGCTTGACATCATCAAGACGCCGTACTGGCGCATCTGGATGCCCGACACCAAGCACGAGCGCAAGCTGAACTGCAGCTACAAGGACCGCATCCATCCGGCCAAGCAGCCCTTCGCCATCACCGAGGCGGCGCACCTTCTGTGCCATCACCCCTCCATCTGGTCGGCCATCTACCGCAAGTCGTTTTTGGATGACCACGGCATCCGATTCAAGGAAATCCCGGGCGCAGGCTGGGCGGACAATCCGTTTTTGCTGGAAACGCTGTGCCAGACCGACCGCATCGGATACTTCGACACCGCCTATTACTGCTACCGCGAGGAAACGCCGGAAAAGTCCATCCAGTTCGCGCACCGAAGCCCGCTTCTGCCCTTCGAGCGCTGGAACGACATGATGGACGTGCTCGAGCGCCTTGGCGTCACCGACGAGCGCATCCTGCGCGCGCACAACAGCCGCGGGTTCACGTATCTTTCCGGCGTTATCGAGGAAGTCGACCTGACGCACGACGACGTGCGCGCGGCGGCCAAGCACATGTTCGAACGCATGGATGCGAACCTGGTGTTCACCGACAACGAGGTGTCACCGGGCATGAAGCGCCTGTTCGCAGGGCTGCGCGGCATTCCCTGCCCGAAGATTGACCCGGTGCCGCACATGAAGGGCCTCGTGGCGCAAGGCGCCTACAACCTGAAGAACACCGGCGTGACGAACACCTTCTTCGCCACGAAGAACTACCTGGTCAAGCGCAATCGCCGCGAAGGCAGATAGCGCCAGCATGAAAAACCGGCGCGGGCATGAAGCTCGCGCCGGAACGTTCGATCGCCTCGCCGCCGCCCGCATACAGCACCACGTGCTCGGGCAACGGTGAGGCGTTTTCGTTTTGTCGGGCGCCCTGCGCCTTACGGCTTTAAGCCTTCTCCACCCGCACGGCGCACACCTTGTATTCCGGCGTGGCGCATACTCGATCGAGCGCGGCATTCGTAAGCCAGTTGGCATTGCCGTCCTGGAAATGGAACGGCATCCACGTTTGCCCCGGGTTCGTTTTGCCCGACACGTGCGCCGTGGACACGATTTCCGCGCGGCGGCTTATCACACGCACGCGATCACCATCGGCGATGCCCAAGCGCTCAGCGTCTTGCGTGTTCATCTCGATGAACGACGTACCCGAAATCTCGTTGAGCCCTGGCGTTTTGTCCGTCATGGCGCACGCGTTGTACTGCGCCAGCACGCGACCGGTGGTCAGTATCAGCGGGAAATCCTGGTCGGGCAGCTCGGCCGCCGGGATGTACTCAGCCAGCGAGTACGCGCCCATGCCGCGCGTGAACTTGCCCACGTGCATAATGGGCGTGCCCGGATGGTCAGCCGCCAAGCACGGCCACTGCAAACCTGCGTCCGCCACCTCGGGCGAATCCAAGCGCGCGTGGCTAATGCCATGGAAGCTGGGGGTCAGCTCGGCAATCTCGTCCATAATCTGCGCGCTGGTCAGCTGGGGCTGCGCATAACCCATACGGTTCATCAGGTCGATAAAAATATCGGTGTCCAAACGCGTGTCACCGGGAATGGTCACCGCCGTGCGAATGCGCTGCACGCGGCGTTCCGTGTTACTGAACGTGCCTTCCTTTTCCGCATAGCTACGACCCGGTAGCACCACGTCGGCATACTTGGCCGTTTCGGTAAGGAACAAGTCGTCCACCACCAGGAAATCAAGGCTTTCCAGCGCATGGATAACGTGCGTGGTATCGGGGTCGGTGCGCACCGGGTCTTCACCGAAGATGAACAGGCCCTTGATGTCGCCCGAGATCATCTTGGGGAAGCAATCCGTGGCGTACGTTCCCTTCCACTTGGGAATCTCAACGCCCCAATGCTTCTCGAACTTAGCCATGACCTCGGCATTCGCCAGCTTCTGGTAGCCAGGGAAATCGGCAGGCGTGGCGCCCATGTCGCACGCGCCCTGCACGTTGTTCTGGCCGCGCAGCGGGTTCACGCCGCAGCCGGGCTTGCCGAAGTTGCCGGTAATCATGGCGATGTTCGACAGCGCCATAACGCCCTCGGTGCCGCCCGTGTGCTCGGTCACGCCCAGGCAGTACACGATGGCCGCTGCGCTAGCCGCGCCATACGTGCGCGCGGCAGCCACCAAGTCGCGCGCATCGATGTCGCACACCTCGGCCACATACTCAGGGGTATATCGTTCAACCATAGCGGCGAAATCGGCGAAGCCTTCTGACCGTTCATCAATAAACTGCTGGTCAATCAAACCTTCATGGATAAGCACACGCGCCATGCCGTTGGCGAAGCACACGTTAGTACCCGGGTTCAGCTTCAAATGGATGTCGGCCTTCTTCGCCAGCCCGATCTCACGCGGGTCCACCACGATAAGCTTCGTGCCGCGCTCCACCGCATTGCGGATTTGCATGCCGATAACAGGATGCGCTTCCTCGGGATTGCTGCCAACCAGCATGATGACCTCGGCGTTTTGCGCGATATCGTCAATGGGGTTGGTCATGGCGCCGCTGCCCAGCGTTTGCGCTAAGCCGGCAACCGACGGCCCGTGGCACACGCGCGCGCAATTGTCCACATTGTTCGTTTTGAACGCAACACGCGCCAATTTCTGCAGCATGTAAATGTCTTCGTTGGCCGAGCGTGCGCACGCAAACGCCGCCAGGCTTTCGCCGCCGAACTCGTCGCGCAACGAGCCCATGCGCCGAGCAACCAGATTAAGAGCCTCGTCCCACGTAGCGGGCTCAAGCTCACCCGTTTCAGCGTTGCGCACCAGCGGTGTGGTCAGGCGCTCGGGAGAATGCACGAAGTCGAAGCTGCCGCTGCGACCCTTCACGCACAGAAGGCCGTGGTTCGATGGACCGTCCGCCGCTTCGGTGTCCACAATCTTGCCGTCTTTCACCAGCAAATAGTACTGGCATCCGGTTGCGCAGTGAGGACAGGTGGTGAGCACCTTTTTCACTTCGGGCTCGCGGTACTCGGTGCGACGCTTCTCCACCAGGGCGCCCGTGGGGCATGCCTGCGCGCAGTTGCCGCAGCTTTCGCATTCGGTCGC
>CAVHFC010000061.1:7268-9577 GCA_963635025.1 Eubacterium sp. CAG:786 | reverse complement strand
CTCGCACGCGCCGTTCTTCACGCAGCTGAAGCAGTAATCGGTGGAATCGAGGCCATGGTTGGAGATGAGCAGGTCAACCGCCATGCGACGATATTGCTGCACGCGTTCGGTGTCCGTTTGCACCTGCATGCCGTCGACCACGCGCGTGGTGCAGGCGGGCACGGGAGCCGCCTGGCCTTCGACCTCAACCACGCACACGCGGCACGAGCCGATGGCGCTGCGCTTCGCCAAATAGCACAGCGTGGGAATGTGGATGCCGGCTTCGCGGGCAACTTCCAGGATGGTTTGGCCTTCGCGCGCCTCGAGCTCCTGGCCGTTGATGGTGATGTTAGGCATACTGGATGCGCCCCCCTTCGCAAGCACCCGCGCCGAAGTGATCGCAGCGCAGGCAACGTCCGCATTCCTGCATGGCCTCTTCCGTGCTCATGGGAACCTCGACAGCTTCGAAATCGCCCTTGCGCTCGCGCGCCGGACGCTCGAGCACCTCGACGCGACCGTACGCCGCACGGTCGTTCGGCTGCGCCGGCGGGACGGCAACGCCGCAGTCGAGCGTGTGGTTGAACCCGAGCATGTCGTCGATATTGCGCGCGGCCACCTTGCCGGCGGCGATGGCCTTGATGGCCGATGCCGGGCCGGTTTGGCAGTCGCCGCCCACGAACACGTTGCCGCCCGTTGTCGGGTCGGCCCCGCGGGCGGCCAGCGCCTCGGCGTCCATCTGCGCGTGCAGCTGATCGTCGGCCTTGAACTCGCCCCATTCGGCGGCCATGCCGAACTCCTCGAAGGGAGCGGAGACGATGTTCTGCCCCACCGCGATGAGGATGACGTCGGCGGGAATGCGCATCTGCGGCTTATCGGCCGCGACGGGCGCGGGGCGTCCGCGCTTCACGGGGCCGATCATCTGCGGGTTCGTCAGCAGCGCCGCCACGTTGCCCTCGGCATCCTTTTCGATGGCGGCCGGCGCCTGCAGCGTGATCATCTCGACGCCTTCGGCGATGGCCGACTCGATTTCGGCCGGCAGCGCCGTCATATCCGAGATGCGGCGGCGGTACACCACCGACACCTCCTCGGCACCGGCGCGCACCGCCGTGCGGCAGCAGTCCATGGCCACGTTGCCGCCGCCGATGACGGCCACCTTCTTGCCCGTGAAATCGGGGTAGTCGCCGTCGCCGATGCGTCCCAGCAGGTCAACAGCGGAAAACACGCCGTTCGCATCGGTGCCGTCGATGCGCAGGCCCTTGCCCGTTTGCGCGCCGATGGCCACGTACACGGCGTCGTATTCCGCAGAAAGCTGCGCCATGCGGGTAGCGTCGATGGGGCTTTCGGTATGCACGGTGATGCCACCGACGGCCAAGATGCCGTTGATGTCCTCGTCCAGGCGCTCGCGCGGGAAGCGGTAGGCGGGGATGCCGTAGCGGATCATGCCGCCGAGCTGCTTGCGCTCTTCGAACACGTCGACCTCGTGACCCATGAGTGCGCAGAAGTACGCGCAGGTCAAACCGGAAGGGCCGCCGCCCACAACGGCTACACGGCGGCCGGTTTCCGGCGCGCGGGCCGGCACGGGCACCTGATCGGCGCGCGCGTGCTCGCAGGCATATTCCTTGATGCCGCGGATGTTGAGCGGCGCGTCGATGAGCGTGCGGCGGCAACGCTTCTCGCAGGGATGTTCGCACACCAGGCCGCAGGCGGTGGGGAACGGGTTGTCCTTGCGGATCATCTGCACGGCGCCGGCGTTGTCGCCAGCGGCCACGAGCGCGATGTAGGCCGGCACGTTCACGTGGGCGGGGCAGAACGTCTCGCACGGCACCGACTGCTGCACGCCGGCGCGGCAGGCGTGGTCGGCCAGATGGCTTTCCACTTCCTTGGCGAACGTGTCCAGGCCCTCGAGCAGGGCGTTTGCGGCCTCGTAGCCGATGGCGCAGTCCGACGTGTCGCGGACCATCTCGGCCAGCGAGCGCATGCGCGCCACCTCGGCGGCGTCGGCCTCGCAATCAACCAGATGCCGCAGCATGGCGGCAAGCTGCGGCAAGCCATCGCGGCACGGCACGCATTTGCCGCACGTTTGCAGTGCGCCCTCCTCCAGCAACGTGAGCTGCTGCGCGAGCGGGCACATGCCCGGCGGCATGGCTTCAACCCGGCGGCACTGCCGGTCAAGAAATCCGCCGATGCGACCGTCGTCAGCGGCCACCGGCGAAATCGATAGTTTCGTCACGGTCTCGTCTCCCCCGTTTCATCCCGCGAAAAGCGGGTCATCCAATGGCGCGGCATTGCGCGTTATGCCGCGAAAAATAAACCTTTTATATTATTCGCGC
>CAVHFC010000061.1:5306-6370 GCA_963635025.1 Eubacterium sp. CAG:786 | reverse complement strand
CACGCTTGCCGATCGCTTTGCGGCGGCAAGAAATTTGAGCTTCTGTATCGCCGTGCGCTCGGGGCGAGTCCCGCTGGCAAGTTTTTCGACTTTCCGAGCCTCCGTGCAGCGAAAACCGGCCCTGATGGCAAGAAACCCGAGCTCCTGTATCGCCGTGCGCGATTCGCGCTACAGCAACGCATCTTTCTTGCCATTTGAGCCCCATCTGCCTGCACGACCATTCGGAAACTCGCGAAACTTGCCACGGGAGGCCCGTTCGGCTGCACGGCGCTACAGGAACGCTGATTTCTCGCCACCCGCGATCCCGCGCACAACCGAAGCCAGGCTTCGTGATCGCCTATCCTGCTGACATTGCAGTGTTCGAGTCCATTACGGGAAACGCGGTCGCCCTCGCGTTGAATCTCATCGTCTACATCGTGATGCCGCTTGCCACGAAGACAAGCCGACTCGAACAGGCACCAAGGTGCAAGCTGTCACTGAAACGTAGTAAGTCGAAAGAAGCCCCCGCTCAAGCAAAAGCCCCTTGCGGCGTTTTTCCGCAAGGGGCTTTCGATTGGGTATGTTTCCCGAAATGCAAGGCCTATGACCCGCCGTTATTCCACGCCCACGATGACGTCGGTGGACTTCACGATGGCCAGGGCCGCATCGCCCTCGGCCAGGCCGAGCTGCTCGATGGCCTCGTTGGTGATGGAGCCCTTGATGCGGTTGCCGTCGGCAGTCTCCAGGGTGACGTGGCCGTTCACGGCGCCTTCCTTCACCTCGACGACGGTGCCGGCGATCTGGTTGCGGGCGGAGATGCCGGCGATGCGCTCGGTGCCGGCGGCGAACATGACGTTGGTGGCCTTGACGATGGCGACGGCGTCCATGCCCTCCTTCAGGCCCAGATCCTTGATGGCCTCCATGGTGATGTCGGCCTTGATGGTGGTGGAGCCCAGGTCGATGGCGACGACGCCGTTGACGGCGCCTTCCTTGACGGAAGCGATGGTGCCGGAAAGCTGGTTGCGGGCGGAGATCTTCATGATGCGGTCCTTTCGGTTCAGCCCTGCCGTGCGGCGGGGCAATGT
>CAVHFC010000061.1:0-4844 GCA_963635025.1 Eubacterium sp. CAG:786 | reverse complement strand
TTGAGGTTGCCTGTTTTGCCGTCGGCGGCGAAGCGGGCAACCGGTTGCGCTACGTCGGAAACCGCTGCCAGCAAGCGTTCGATTTCGGGCTCGTCGAAATGGTGGCAGTAGCGGTATAGGCCGCGGGTGTCTTGCCAGCCCAGTAAAAAGTCGTTGGGGGGCAAAGCGGGAATGCCCAGCTCGCCGCACGCCGTCTTCGTGGTGGCGAACGCCTTTTTCGCCAGCTTTTCACTGTTGAGGAAGCGCCAGAAGCTCACCGCCACGTGCCCGCCCGGGCGCACCTTCGCCGCAAGCGCACGCAGCAGATCCGCGCGCCAGGCCTCCCGCGGCACGTGATGCATGAAACCGAACGCCACCGCCAGGTCGCACGACGCATCCGGTGCCGCAAGGGAGCCGGCAAGCGTGCCGGCCGCAAGCTCATCTATCACGTTGAGGTTCTGGAAACTGACCGACGGCAAACCTTCCGCCTCTTGCGCCTGGTCAACCAGCGGATCGCAATTGTCAACCGCGAAGCAAGCCAACCGGTTCACGCCAACGCATTCGGCCAAATACCGCTCGAAACGCAGGTTCCCACATGCCACGTCGAGCACGCGAAAGGGATCCGCATCGCATTCGCCGCGCACTTCGCCCGCCTCATCGTCCGCATTCAGGCGCCGCGCACCTTTGTCTGCAAAGGAGGCGTCCGGCGAGACCGGCACACCCGCCGCTCCGTCGCCGCCCGCAACAACGCCCGCCGCCGCAAGCACGCGTTGCCACCCTTGCCAGGGCGACTGGCGCGTCTGCGAGAACGATTCGGCATTCGCACGATAGAACTCGCTGGTCAGCGCACAGAGGCGCAGGGCCGTCGCCTCGTCCAGACCGCCTTCGTCGCGAACACCCGAAGAAGTCGCCTCGGTCGGGCCCCCTTCGCCACGCCCGTCGGAAGTCGCCGCCTCGCCCAAAACGCCTTCGCTCCGGCCGCCTAAACTCACGCTTCCTCGCCCCGCAGCTCGCAGGCGCACTGCGCGAGCACGCTCACGAAGCGGTCCACGTCCTCGGCCGTGTTCTGATGGAAGAAACTCACGCGCAGGGTCTGCTTGCCCTCGCGCAACGGAATGCCTGCCGCCTGCAGCGACAGTGGATGCTTCTTGCGCCACGTGCCGGCGGGAACCGTGGTGTGATTCTCCTCGCACGCCGACGCGCGCGACACGCATATGCCCCGGTCGGAAAGGTAGTGGACCGAGCGTGCGTTGGGCACACCCGGGATACTCACACTCGCGATATAGGGACTACCGCCTTCCGGCGCATGCACGATGGCGTCGGGCAGCGCCTCGTGCAGCTTCGCCACCAAGCGACGCCGCAACTCCTCGGCGTGCCGGTAGTTCTCGTCAAGATGAGCCTCGGCAAGCTGGACGGCCGTGGCCATGCCCGCCGCCAAAAACACCGGCTCGGTACCCGAGCGCAGGCCGCGCTCCTGATTGCCGCCGAACGCGGTGGTGAACATGTTGATGCCGCGCCGCACGTACAGGATGCCGATGCCGCGCGGGCCGCCGATCTTGTGGGCGCCGGCGGTGAGCAGCTGGCAGCCCAGGTCGTTCACGTCGACCGGCAGCTTGCCGAACGCCTGCGTGGCGTCGGTGTGCAGAAGGACGTCGGGCGCAAGCTCGTCGCGAATGCTCGCAACCTCGGGAATGGGGAAGATCCAGCCCGCCTCGTTCTGCACGCGCATCATGGTGATGAGCGTGGTGGGTGCCGCGCGCAAATGATCGCGCAGCTGGTCAAGGTCGAGCTTGCCGTCGGGCGCCTCCACGTAGCTGCAGGGCCAGGCATCGTCGCGGCGCATCCCGCGCACGCTGCGCGTGACCGAGGCGTGCTCGAGCGACGAGGTGATGATCTGCCCCGGCTCATCGCGACGGGCCAGGCAGGCACCGCGCACCGCGAGGTTATTCGACTCGGTGGAACCAGACGTGAAGTAGATTTCATCGGGATGCGCGCCGAGCGCATCGGCGATGATGGTGCGGCTTTCCTCCAGCACATCGGCCGCGCGCCTTCCCGCCACATGCGGGGACGAGGGGTTTCCCCATGCGGTCGCCATCACCTCATTCATTCGCTCGATAACCTCAGGCAAGGTTTTCGTAGTGGCGGCGTTATCCAAATACGTCAGAGTCTGCTCCATGCGATGATTGCACCTGTTCCAGTCGCGCGCTTTCCCCCGCACGCGGATCGTCTTCGTTTCGCGTTCATTCTACCCCGCGTTTCGCAATGTCACTGAAACAGCCACATTTCGGCACCGATTTATCGATAATCGGCAAAGGTGCAGGTGAGAATGGTGTTTTCGAGCGCGGCTTCACTTGTCGTACAATACCGCCCATGGAAAAGACTCTGCTGAACATCATCGAAGCGCTGCGCGGGGAGAACGGCCCGCTCGACCCCAACGCGCTCGACCGCATCATCCGGGCGCGCAACCGCGAGGTGGCCGCCCCCGTGCGTTATGTGGCGAAGAAGAACCTGCTGCCCCTGTACCAGGACCTCAAGGAGCACCGCCCCGAAACCTGGCGCACGTGGAACGTCACGGAGGAGCTTGAGGCGCGCCTGGTGCGCACGCTGCAGGTGAAGCCGCGCCGCACGGCCTCCGGCGTGGCGACGGTCACCGTGCTCACGAAACCCTGGCCGTGTTCGAGCGCCTGTTTGTACTGCCCCAACGACGTGCGCATGCCGAAAAGCTACCTTGCCGACGAGCCCGCCTGCCAACGTGCCGAGCGCAACTGGTTCGACCCGTACCTGCAGGTTGCCGCGCGGCTGCGCACGCTGCACCAAATGGGCCACGTCACCGACAAGGTCGAGCTCATCGTATTGGGCGGCACCTGGAGCGACTACCCCGATGCGTACCAGATTTGGTACATGCACGAGCTGTTTCGTGCGCTGAACGATATGGCGAGCGAAGAAGTGATCGAGCGTGAATCTGCGGCGAGGCGCGCACGCTACCGCGAGGCCGGCATCGGCTGCGAGCGCGACGAGCTTGCCGCCCAGGTTGCGCCCGCGCAGGAACGCGTGATGCGCGGGGAAGTCTCCTACAACCAGGCGGTTCGCGAACTGTACGCGTGCGATGGGGCTGCGCGGGCGGCTGAGGCACAGGGCCGCGACGTTTCGGGCGATGATCGGTTCGGCGCCACGGCAGGCGACGACGGACCCGGCGCCACGGCTGCCGACCAGACCAGCGAGGCGGCAGCCTGCCAGCCCAACACCACGACC
The DNA here is from genome assembly GCA_963635025.1 of Eubacterium sp. CAG:786. Taxonomy (GTDB): domain Bacteria; phylum Actinomycetota; class Coriobacteriia; order Coriobacteriales; family Eggerthellaceae; genus Senegalimassilia. The sequence continues at coordinate 1,613 of CAVHFC010000061.1, read as the reverse complement.
ACCGGCTGGTCAGCGGTCGCACGCTGGCAGGTCGCAACGATTCCCCAGCTTGAAGCCCTGCAGAAAGCCAACGAATCCGCCGAGCACCGCTGCGTGGGGCTGGTGGTGGAAACGCGCCCCGATGCGGTGAGCGCGCCCCGGCTTTCCCTGCTCAGGCACCTGGGCTGCACGAAAATCCAAATGGGCATCCAAAGCCTTGACGAGCGCATCCTTGCCGCGAACCGCCGCGGCATCGGGGTGGCGCGCATGCGGGAGGCCTTCGAACTCGCCCGCATCTTCGGCTTCAAAACCCACGCGCACTTCATGGCGAACCTGCTCGGCGCCACGCCGAAAACCGACGCCGCCGACTTTTGCCGCATGATCGAGAACCCCGCCTTCAAGCCCGACGAGATCAAGCTCTACCCCTGCGCGCTCGTGGACGGAACCGGGCTGGTTGCGCACTGGCACGACGGCAGCTGGCGCCCTTACACCGAAGACGAGCTGGTGGGACTGCTGGCCGACGACGTGCTGGCAACCCCGCCGTTTTGCCGAATATCGCGCATGATCCGCGACATATCGGCGCACGACATCATGTGCGGAAACAAGAAGGTGAACCTGCGGCAGATGGTTGACCAGGAGCTTTCCCGACGCGGAAAGCCGGTGCAGGAAATCCGATCGCGCGAGATAGCCTTCGGCGCGGCCGGTGCCGACGAGCTTGCCCTTGACGAGGTTTCCTACGAAACGACCAACACGCACGAGGTTTTCCTGCAGTGGATCACCCCCGACGGGCACATCGCCGGCTTTCTGCGCCTGTCCCTACCGAAGGCCGACTACGTGCGCGCCCACGCGTCAGACCTGCCGATACGTCCCGGCGAGGCCATGATCCGCGAGGTGCACGTCTACGGGCGCGTGGCAGGCCTGGGCAGAGGCGGGCAGAACGCGCAGCATCGCGGCCTGGGGCGAGCGCTCGTCGAGCGCGCCTGCGACCTGGCGCGCGAAGGCGGCTACGGCGCCATCAACGTGATCAGCGCCGTCGGCACGCGCGGCTACTACCGCAAACGGGGATTTAAGGACAACGGGCTTTACCAGCAGCGCGTGTTGTAAGGCGAGCCGAAGTGCGCGAGTTTTCTGCAGCGGCGTCAAACCAGCAGCTAACTGTGGTTTTACTCGTCAGCATGTTTGGAATAACCTGACCCTTACGCAGATCGAAAAACCGCTCTGGTAAAATTCGACGATACCTTTGCCGTCTTTTCCGGCTGCTGTCAGCTTCCGGCGAATCGCGGCTTCCGTAATCGTTGCAGGTAAGGAGCGTAACCGGTAGTGAAGCGTCTCGCGGTCATCGCATGCATCGCCCTTTTGGGCCTTTTCGCCCTCGGCTGCTCCACCAGCCCCGCGCAAAGCTCGGGCACCAGCTCCGACAAGCCCATCCTGAAGATAGGCATCGACATCTACGAGCCCTACACCTACTACGACGACAACGGCCAAATCACCGGCGCCGACTACGAGATAGCGACCGAAGCGTGCAACCGCCTGGGATACACGCCTGAATTCGTGAGCATTTCCTGGGAGAAGAAGAACGACCTGCTCGCGTCGGGAGACCTCGACTGCATCTGGTCCTGCTACAGCATGACGGG
>CAVHFC010000060.1:0-15069 GCA_963635025.1 Eubacterium sp. CAG:786 | reverse complement strand
GATGATGCCCGCGGAGAGCGTCACCGCCTCCGAGGTAGCCAATTGGGACACGGAAAACCAGTAGCGGCATTCCGTGTCCCAATCCGAGCCCGTCATCCTGTACGGTAGCGCCAGCGGAACCAGTTTCGTCCACGTCAAGCGCGTCGGAAACACCGCAGTCCTGGAGTGGACGGTATATCAGGAAAACACCGATTACTGGGAGACGTCGATCAAGATCCCGGAGGGTATGCGCCCGTTGTATAACGTGTACGCCGCAGGCATCGTCACCAACGAGAAAGGGTACCTGGTCAACCAATGCGGCTACGCGTATGCTAGCCCCTCCGGTGCCTGCGGCTTCCAGTCGGCTGTTTCTTCCGGCTCACTGAACCGTGGCATCACGTCATGGCCGATCGCCCAGTGAGCCGTCTTCGGCCTGCGCGCCGGGAAGCCATGCACGTCTAAGCGATGAATATAGCCGTCAGGTAGGCGACGTCGCCTGACTCCCACGTCACGCTCGCCGAGATGGAGTGGGCATCGAACGAGGCCAAGTTGAGGCCTCCCACCTTGACGGTATCCCCAGTGACAGTGATCTCGCCGCCGACATGGTAGAGGTTGTAGTCCTTGTCTGCCGCTGCGCCGACTATGTGCGTGCCGTCAGCGGTCGAGCAGAGGCACAAGAGACTGTTGTACGAGAATTCGAGGAACACGAAGCTGTAGTTCTTGAGTCCGGGAACGGAGATGGTCGAGTTCCTGGTCTTGCCGCTCCACAGCACCTTGTGGGACACGGAATCACAGCCCCAGCACAGCTGCGAACTCCCGTTGCGCCTGCTCGAACGTCTCGCGGCGCGGCACCAGGTAATGCTCGTAGGCCGTGGACGTGTCCGAGTGGCCCAGCATCAGCGCCACCGTCTCCAACGCGACCCCGGCACCGACCGCCAGCGTGGCCCACGTGTGGCGGCGTGCGTACATGCCGATGCACGGCAGGCCGTTTCGCCCGCAATGTCGGCGGATCCTCGCCGCTGCCGCGTGCGGTGACAGCGTGCCGACGATGCGCCCCTTGGGGCGGCAACGCTCGCGCCAGATCGTGCGCAGCCTGTCGCGGGCGAACCGGGGCAGGTACACCACGCGGTCGCTCTTCGCGGTCTTGGGCGGGTACAGGTGCGGCAGGCCGTGCGCCTCGACCAGCGTCTTGCTCACATGCACGGCGCCGGTTCGCATGTCGATGTCGCGCCATTCCAGCGCGTAGCACTCTCCAGGGCGCAGGCCCAGGCAGGTACTCAGCAGCACGGACGGCTCCATGTCGGAGCCGAAGAAGCCGCGAAGCGTTGCCTTGACCTCGGACGGTTCCAGCGCCTTCGGGCGGTACGGGCGCTTCGCGGGCAGCTCGATGCCCTGCGTGGGATCCCAGATGCGGATGCCCAGGTTGGGTATCGCCCAGCGGATCACCTGCCGCAACGTCTTGTACGCCTTGCGTGCCGCGCCGGGCAGCTCGAAGCCGTCCACCCACTCCTGGATGGCCTCGTGCGTTATCTCGTGCAGCTCCATGAAGCCGAACCGGGGCACCACATGGCAGCGCAGGGCGCTTTCGTAGCCCTCGATCGTGTTCGCCCTGCGGCGCTTGCGCTTGGCGGGCAGGTAATGGCTGTAGGCGATCTCTTTCAGGTTCATTGCTTTTTCCTTTCTTGGAAATCCCAGGCGTTTCCGTTCCATCGCGCGAGCGGGCACGCCTGGGATTTCCCCGTTTCTAGCACTGCAAAAAACAACACCGCGATGGGAGGTGAACATGCCTATAGATCCAACGTCCATCGCGGTCACCGCGCTAATCAGCTCGGCAATCGGCGCTGTGGTGTCGGGGATCATCGCGGGCGCTCGCTCGGTTGGGAAAACGACCATCGAGCAGTTAGAGGAAGAGAAGGCCCAGCAGGAGGCCGTCCGGCAGGCGCTTCGCGCCCTGCTGTGGCGCGAGCTGCAGGTGATCCACGCACAGGCAGTAGACCGCGGCGGGATGACCGCAGCCGAGCGCAGGCACCTAGAGAGCGTCTACGGCGCATACCACGCGCTCGGCGGCAACGGCACCGGGACGCGCCTATACGAGGATTCGCTGGCAACGCCAGTACTCGATTAGGCGGCACCGACCGTGAAGAACAAGATGAAAGGAGGGTTTTGGTTATGGAAAACCAAACACCGGAATGGCTGCTCCCAAGCAAAGTCTACGACGTGTTGAAGTGGGTGGGCTTGATCGTCTGCCCCGCATTGGCAACGCTCGTCCTTGCCGTTGGCGGCTCCATCGGCTGGGCCGATGCCCAGACCGCTGCCGTGATCGTGACGGCAGTCGGCACGTTCATCGGCGCGATCATCGGCGTTTCCGCCGTGAAGGGCGGCGATGCGGATGAAGACTAACGAGGAAAAGGATCAGCTAAAGCGCACTGCCAAGCTGGTAGCGGGTCTGGCGGCGTTCGCAATCGCGTTTACCTGCCTTGCCCCCAGCGGCACCCCGGCGGCGCCGGAGGAAGCCCACGCCTACGAGCAGATCGAGCAGATCGTCAACGACGGGCACGGCTCCTGCGATCCCAGCTACCTGGTGATCCACGAGACGGCGAACCCTGGCGCTTCCGCCTACAACCACGTGCTGCTCTATAGCCGTGGCTACGACTACGCCGTGCAATACGTCATGGAGCTTGACGGCTCCAAGGTTTACCACACCATGTACGACAACCGCAGAGCATGGGCAGTGGGCAACGGCAACCGCTACTGCGTCAACCTTGAGATCGCGCACGCCACCAACCGCAGCGACTTCGACAAGCAGTGGAGCGAAGCGGTCAAGTGGGCAGGCGATTACCTCAACAAGCGCGGCTGGTCCATCGACCAGATGATCTCTCACAACGATGCTCGCCTGCGCTGGGGCGGCTCCGACCACACCGACCCGCTGAGCTATTTCTCCAGCTACGGAAAGAGCTGGAACCAGTTCAAGGCCGAGGTTGCCGAGTACATGGGCACGGGTCAGACCAGCGGCACGTACTCGGATGGCGGCAGCTCCACCCCGTCCTACAGCGATAGCGAAGAGAGCATGGGCGTGTACACCGTCACAGCATCCGCGCTCAACGTTCGAGACGGCATCTGGGGCACCTACGTCCGCACGTACGCCAACGGCACCCGTTTTGATCTCTACGAGGTTAAGGACGGCTGGGGTCGCACCCCGTCCGGCTGGATCTGCCTGCAGTACACCACCTACGGCGGCGGCACCGCTTCCAGCGGCAAGAGCGCGGGAACGTACACCTTCACGACCAACGTCATCGTGCGCACCGGCGCGGGGCAAGGCTACCGCTCGGTGGGCATGTACCGCACTGGCGGGCACGTCAACGTGTATGACGTTGTGGAGGCAGGCGGCTACTACTGGGGCAAGTACACCGGATACTCCGGTAACACCCGCTACGTTGCCATGGGCGTGATCGGCGGGAAGGCTTACGCTGCATGATTCAATGCGGTTTTCGTTGCGAAACTGATCAAAACTGATCAAAACTGATCAAAACTGCGCGACACTGTCGCGGCAATCGAGCGACAATGTCGCAGGGGGCATCGGGCTTCGGCTCGGTGCCCCCTCTTTTTTTGTTGGGCCAGGATGGACGCGTCCAATCGGCATTGGGACTTGTCCTATAATCAGGGGCATACGGCGCATGCCTTCGAGGCACAGGGATCGCAAACCTGGGGCTGCGCAACGGATCTCTCTGGGTCACGACGCAGAGGGCGATGGGGAAGGGCACGGAGTTGATCGCCGCGCCCTTCTTTTTTGCCCGGATACAGTGTCCAATGCGTTGGACATGCTTTCGTTCTTCCATGGAAGAATCCGTGGAAGAATCGTCCCTTCCCGTTTTTTCCGCGAGTTCCGCCCAGTTCCGGAAAACATCATCTGACCTGCTGGTATGCGTTCCGGTTGTTCCGCTGGGTTCCGCTTGGTTCCTTACGTTCGAGTATGTTCAGTTTCAACTAAATCTACCTATTCCTCCCGAATAACCCCAGCTCACAGGCTTGCAATGGAATCCATGCCCTTCAGGATGGAAGAATCATGGAAGAATCGTTCACAGAAGGCTCACCGCATCGTCCATGGCGCCGTCGTTCACCGCCGCGTACACGTCCATGGTGACGCTGAAGGTCGAGTGGCGGGCGAGCCGCTGGATCACCTTCGGGTTGATGTTGAGCATGCAGCAACGCGCCACGAAGGCGTGCCGCAGGTCGTGGAACCTGATGCCGGGGAAGCCCAGCGCGTCCCTGTTGCTGAGCCACCACACGGTGAGCGAGTCGTTCGGCATCGGCTCCATTACCCAGTTCGTGACGATGTGCGCGGACTCGTCCCACGCAAGCCCCATATCCTCCATGGCGCCGCGCTGCACCGCCTGCCACTCCGCCAGCGCGTCCTGTAGCGCCTGGGAGATCGGCACCGTGGCGGTCGATGCCTTGGTCTTGGTGCCGTTGACATGCAGCTTGGCGCCCTTCCAGTCCGCCCATGTGAGCGAGCAGCATTCCCCCAGGCGCAGCCCGGCGAGCAGGGCGAGCAGCACGCCGATCCGGTACCCGCTGTCCGCTGGGCGCATGAGCGCGGCAAGCTCCTGGTAGCGTTCCTCGCTCAGCACCACCTGCTCGCGCGGCTTCACCGATGGGGTGGACACCCCCTCGAACGGGTTCGCCGCCGCATATCCCATCGGAAGCGCGTACTTCCGGTACATGGTCTTCCCGGCTATCCACAGCATCTTTATGTACTGGCTCCCCGCCGGCCTGCCGGAGGCCGTGTCCCCGTCCATCATCGCCAGGAACGCCTCTTGCACCTGGTCGCTCGTCAGCTTGTCCACGCGCACGAAGCCTATGAGCCGCGAGAGCATGTTCAGGCGCGTCCTGTACCCCTCGATGGAGGTTTCGGCGACCTCCTTGGTTCTTCTTCTATGCTCAAGCCACTCAAGCGAGCATTCCTGGAACGTGGGGATCTCGCCGCTCTTCCTGAGCTGCTGCCCCGAAAGCTCGGCGATGAACCCCGGCAGGGCCTTCTTGGCCTCGGTGTAGGTGCCGCTCATCGTCCGCGTCCGCTGGCGGTACTTCCCGGTGCGCGGGTCCATCCCCACGCTAACGCGCAGCTGCCATCTGCGGCACTTGCCCTTCGGCACGCCCTTCTCAAGCTGCACCACCGAACCTGTTCCCTGCGTCTCCATGGTATTATTCACCTGACCCTTTCTGGCGATTGGGTAATCGAAACCCGCCGCGCGATGCCTGCCTGTGCCGCGCGGCGGGATCTTTTTTACCGCAGTCAAATGTCCTTTACTGCCGTGCTAGAGCCTGGTAACGGCGTACACGACCTTGCCTATCAGCCTGACCTCCGGCGAGTCGGGGTCCGTTCCGTCTATGATCCTGCGCCTGTGCGCCGGGTTGGTCGAGTCCGGCTCCAGCACCACCATCCCGTCCATGAGCTTCACGCGCTTGATGGTGGCGTCGTCCCCGTTGACCTTGACCAGGGCGATGTCCCCGCTGCCGACCTCGGAGTGCGTGTCCACCAGGGCGCACTGCCCGTCCATGAGGCAGTTGTTCATGGAATCGCCCGTCACGCGCACGTAGAAGTTGCCCTCCCGCGCGTACTCCGGCGGGCACCACTGCTCCTCGCCCTCCACCTCGAACACCTGGGAGGGATCGCCCGCGTGCGCCGCTCCCGCTATCGGCAGGGAGGTGGCCGAAGGCTTCGGCTCCCCGCCGCGCTCCAGGCCGCGCGTCTTGGCGTAGTAGCCGTTCTCGGAGAGAAGGTCGCCTGCGCTCACAGAGTACACGTATGAAATGAGATCGACGGTAGGAGGGTGCGGGCGGCGTATATCGCCGCGCTCCCACTTCGATACCGTTATGCTCTTCACGCCGATGCTCTCGCCGAACTGTTCCTGCGTCAGCCCGCTATCTTCTCTCAATGCCCTGATATTCAGGGCAAACGCTTTGCTCTTATCCATCGTCTCGCTCCTGTGGATCGGGTCGGTATAAAAAATATTATAAAATGTCTTGCAATGTTTTGCACTAGTCGGTAAAGTAATAGCCATCGGAACGGAAGGCATTGGAAGGAGCCGTTTTGGAAACCGAAGACACCCTCAAAGGACTTGGCAACGCTTGCAACGATCTGCACTATACATGCGTCAGAAAGTCCAACGAATGCCGTGCACACCTGGCGGAATGCGCAGATACCATTGGTTCAGCGGAGCTCATTTCCATAGCATCGAGGATCTTCGCCTATGACGAGATTTCCACGATGGCGGAAGAGAGGGCAAAGGCCTTTTTTTACGCCGCCGACTAGTAGGAAAATATCAGCCGCCTAAGCCACCTGCGAGCCAGATGCACATATGTCCGTGGGGGATTGATAAACGCAGCATCTGGCTCGCAGGTGCCGTAGGACGGCACCACCTCCTCACTTCGGCGCGGGAGGGCAGCGGACTTTCGGATTCCCGCTGCTTTGTTCTCCTAATCGCCCTCCCGCGCCAAGAACCCGCCTCTGCGGGGGCGCACGGCTTGCAGCCTTCTTTCAAACGCTTTCTCGCTCATGCAGGCCGTGCTTCCCCGCAGGTGCGGACGGAAGGAGAGAAATGGAAGGAACGAAGGTTCTCACCACCGCCGAGTTCGCCGAGATCATGGGCGTCACCGACAGGTGCGTCAGGAAATGGTGCGAGCGGGGCGCGGTGAAGGCGAGCAGGAGCGGGAGCCGCGCACCGTGGCGGATCCAGTTCAACGAGAAGAGGTTCCGCGAGATAGCGGACGAGAACGCTGCCATGAACTCGCAGATGGCGGCGGAAAGGGGAAGGAAATGAGCCAGAACACGCTGCTGTACCTGTCGCTGCTGCCGATCTACGCGCTGGGCGTGCAGCCCACCATCGAGTTCGTCGGCGCCGTGTCGAGGACGCTGGGGCTGGCATGAGCAGCTTCATGTTCGAGGTGCCGGGGACGCTGCCCACGCTCAACGAGTACGTCAACCGCGAGCGGGCGAACCGCTACGCAGCGGCCTCGATGAAGAAGAAGGCGCAGCAGCAGATCATCGCCGGCATCGGCGAGGACCCGCCAAGGTTCAGCGGGGGCGTGACCATCTGGTTCACGTGGATCCGCCCGGATATGCGCTGCGACAAGGACAACGTGGCCTTCGCCAAGAAGTTCGTCCTGGACGCGCTGCAAGAGACCGGAGTGATCCGCAAGGACAGCTGGAAGCTATGCACCCCCTACGACGCGGGCTTCGCGGTCAACAAGGCGAACCCGCGCACGGTGGTGGAGATCGAGGACGGGATGTACGAAAGGAAACGCGATGGCGCTTGAGATTCAGAAAGTGAACCCGCAGGAAATAACCGACCTGATCCTGGCGATGGACGCCGAGATCAACAGCTGCAACGAGGCGACCGAGGATCTTCAGATCAGCGACGAGGACCTGGCGGGCTACGAGTACAAGGAAGTGAAGCGGCTCACCACCGAGCTGAACAAGCAGATCAAGCAGGCCGAGGACGCCCGCAAGGACTTCAAGCGCCGCTGGCAGGAGCCGCAGAAGGCCGTGGAGGCCGCTTTCAAGGACGCTCTGGCATCGACCGTGGAGCTGCGCGACCGCTACAAGGCCGAGCAGGGAAGGCGCGAGCAGCAGATGCGCCAGGACAGCTACGAGCGGCTGTGCAGGTGCTATGAGGAGGAGCTGGCGCCCGCGCTGGCGAAGGCCGTGCCAATCGAGCGGTTCGGCATCGAGCGAGACGGGCTCAGCATCACCGCATCCGGCTACAACAAGGCGCTCAGCGAGCTGAAGTCGAAGGTGGTCAACCTCGCAAACGCCTGGGACGCGCTCATGGAGAACGACCTTGAGTTCAAGGAGGAGGCGGAGGCCGAGCTGTTCCGAACCCTCGACCTGAACGCCGCTCTGTCGCTGAACGCGCGGCGCAAGGCCGAGCAGGAGCGGCTGGCGCAGCTCCACGCCGAGCTGGGAGTGGCAGAGGAGCCGCAGGAACAGCCCGTGCCGGAGCCTGATCCTATCGTCCCGCAGCGGCAGGACGCGCCGGACGTGCGCACGTTCACGATCAGGGCGCACATGACCACCTCGCAGTGGTTCGGGCTGAAGGGCTACATGAAGGCAGCTGGCATCGAGTGCGAGCTGGTATCGAGGGAAGGATAGGAAATGACAACCGCAATACAGAAGGCAGAGGCGCCGCAGCAGGCCATGACCGTGGCGGAGCAGATGCAGTACGCGGACGTGATCTGCAAGGGATCGCTGGTGCCGCAGGCGTACCGTGGTAACGCCGCGAACGTGCTGATCGCCATGGACTTCGGGCGCAGCATGGGGCTTTCCCCGGCGGAGAGCCTGTACCGCATCACCGTAATCAACGGCAAGCCCACGGCGTCCGCCGAGCTGATCGCCGCCAACGTCCGCCGCGCGGGGCACCGCCTGCGCGTGAAGAAGGACGAGCAGGCCAAGAGCGCCACGGTGGAGATCATCCGCAAGGACGACCCCGACTACACCTTCAGCGCCACCTGGGACATGGGCAAGGCGCAGCAGGCGGGCTTGAGCGGCAAGGACAACTGGAAGAAGTACCCGCTGGCCATGCTCACCGCCCGCGCCATCACCGAGTGCGCACGCGATGCCTGCCCGGAGGCGCTATACGGCGTGGCGTACACGGGCGAGGAAATGGACGCCGAGGCGTTCCAGCAGCCCGCAGCGCAGCCGCAGGAGCCGTACAGCGTGGAGGTCGTGGACGAGGCTCCCCAGCCGCTCCACCAGGACGCGCTGGGCAACGCGCTCAAGGCCGCGAAGGGCAAGCTATGGAACGCGATGAAGCAGCACGGCGTGAGCCTGGAGGACGCCGAGAAGGGCGCGTCCGAGGTGTTCGGCAAGCCCATCGCCGAGCTTGGCGTGAAGCAGCTCATGGAACTTGCCGAGGCCGTCCCCTCCATGGCAACCGGCTTCGCAGAGGGGCAGGGGGTGACCCAGTGAACCGCTACCGGAAGGGCAGCAGCGAGGCGCTGAGGAGCCTGATTGAGGACTTCCTGGAAAGCGGCGCCTGCTCCATGGAGATCACGCGCGACCTGGACGGCGAGCCTCTGGAGCAGCGGCGGATCGACTCCCTGCGAACGCAAATCTACCAGGTGGCGAGCGCGAACAGGCTGCTCGCCAGCCCCTCGGTGGCGTCCGACGCGAAGCAGGACATACGCCGCCTCTACCTGGTCAGGAAACCCCGATGAACGGCGGCTCCGCTCCGCGCCCGTGCCTGCTGATCGACAAGATGAACGGGAAGGTGGTGCGCCGCTACTGGTCCATCTCGGATGCCGCACGCGGCGTCGGGATGACGAGGGGCGGCGCCGAGGGGCAGGCCCTCAGGCGCAACCTCCCGGAAGGACGCTACATGCTGCGGCTGGAGCGCGACTGGCAGGGGTTCGAGGTGTTCGGGAAGGGCAGGAACAAGCCGGTGCTGCTCACGGACGGCGATCGGTGGAGGTGGCTCCCCAACTCCAAGAGGGCGGCGCGGCTGCTCGGCGTGAGCGCGTGCGCCGTCAGCGCCGCGATCAAGAGCGGCGAGGAGATAAGGGGCGTATGGGCGAAGTACGCGGAATCGACCCGCGAGTGGGGAGAGATCCGCAGGGAGATAGAAGCCCGGCAGGGCGAGAAAGGAAAGAAATGAGCATCAACCATTGCACGATCAGCGGAAACCTGACGAGGGACGCCGAGCTGCGCCAGACGCAGGGCGGAATGGCCATCCTGGGCTTCGGCGTGGCGGTGAACGACCGCCGCAAGAACAGCCAGACGGGCGAATGGGAAGACTATCCGAATTACATCGCATGCACCATGTTCGGCAAGCGAGCCGAGTCCATCGCCAGCTACCTGACCAAGGGCGCCAAGGTCGCCGTCGAGGGCAAGCTCCGCTGGTCCTCCTGGGAGCAGGACGGCACCAAGCGCAGCAAGATCGAGGTCATCGTGGACGAGATCGAGTTCATGAGCCGCCAGCAGGGCAGCTTGGGCAACGAAGGGGTGTACGCCGCTGCCCAGCCAGCGCAGCCAGCCTACCAGGCCCCGGCACAGCAGCGGATGCAGGGGATGCCCGCGCCCGTGGAGCCTTCGATATATGACGACATCCCTTTTAGCTAAGCCCGTGCCTGTTATGAAGAAATGCGCAGGGTGCGGGCGCGAATTGGCGCTCACCGAGTTCAACAAGGACCGGAGCAAAAAAGACGGTCACCAAGACCGATGCAGGGAATGTTTCAGCCGTTACAACCGGGAACGCTACCTGCGGAACAAGGAGAAGATCAAGAGGATGGCCAAGGAGTACAGGCAGGCAAACCCGCGAAAAGTGTTCGAGACGAGGCTGAAGACGTTCTCGAAGAACCCCAGCGAGAAAAGGCTTCGCAGAGTGGTCGATGCGGCGCTGAAATGCGGCGAGCTTGTGAACCCAGGTGTCTGCTCAGGGTGCGGCTGCACCTCGGAAGAAAGGCGGATCGAAGCCCATCACTACGACTACGCGAAGCCGTTGGACGTCATCTGGGTATGCACACCGTGCCATAGACAGTTGGACGCGCGGCGAAGGATCCACGAGGGCAAGCTGCCATACGGAGACGGTAACGGAACCAACGTCCTCGACCTGTTCTCCGCGAAGGATCTCCCGACCCCGACCTGCACGCCAGCAGAGTTGGCGAAGGCCGTTGGGGTAAGCCCTCAGACCATCAGGAAGGAGCTTCAGCTCGGGCATATCCCATCGAGGAAGATCGGGCGTAAGTGGCTGGTGGCGACGAACCAGCTGCAAGGAGAGTGCGAATGATCGTCTACGGAAGAGGGTGCGCAGGTTGCCAGACCATACCCCGCACCGAGCAGGACAGGCCGCAGATGCTCCCGATGGGCGCGAAGCACGGCACCGGGATCGCCTACGAGGTGTACGGGTGCCGCTGCTCAAAGTGCCTCGATTACAAGGCCAGGGAAGCGATGTCGAGGAAGGAGGGCGAAGGTGCTCATAGACGATGACGGGTGGACGCAGTGCGGCTGCGGCGACCATGAGCCCGAGCCGGATCCGGACGGGCCGTACCGCTTCGGCTGCGGCGATGCCGAGCCGTGCGGGTTCATGTGGCAACCGAGCTACACGGTGGCGCTGGACAAGATCCCGACCAAGGAGCTTCAGGTCGAGTTCGCCATGGCGGTCATAAGGTACGGCGCGTTCGGCGCCGAGCCGTTCCTGGACTACCCGCTGGACGTGGCGTTCGAGACGGTGAGGCCGAACCTGGACTACTCCAGGACCCGCACGGAATGCGGGAAGAAGGGCGGCAGGCCCAAGAAGAAGAGCGAGTAGCTCGGAGGTTTAAAGGTAGCTAAAAACCTAGCTTTAAACCTCTTCCGAAAACACCTTAAAAGCCAGCTTTAAACATAGGTTTCGACCCACCTTTTAAGCCAGCTTTTAAGCAATTTAAGGAAAGGAAAGGAAAGGTAAGGAAAAGAAAGGGGGTTTTCGCAATGTGGAAAACTCCCTTCCCCCGAGCCTTCCCAGGAAGGAGAAAGCCATGGAACGCGAGAGCAACCGACCGATGGTCATCCTCATGGCAGGCAAGGAGCAGCCTATCCGCGAGATCGAGTCGATGGCGAAGAGCATCGGTAGGCAGCTCGACGAGCACGGCGTGGCAGTCGTCCCGGAGGGAAAGATCAAGTCCCTGGCGGTCATCCCGCCCGATCCCAAGACGGTGTTCTTCGGCGGGGTGGAGCGATGACGCACGACCCGTCCCCGGCGGCGCAGGCCGAGTCCCACTGGCAGCGCCTCCTAGCGTTGCAGGAGACGGTCCTCCGCGAGACTCCCTGCCGCGAGTGCTCGCACTGCCACCACTGGCTCGCCAGGTTCGCGGGAGCCTCGATCCCGGTGGGGTGGTGCGACTTCCAGGAGCAGCCCCTCGACGCGGGCGACCTCAACAGCACCCAGTGGGACATGTGCGGGTTCGATCTGATGGAGGAAGCGGAGTCATGAGGCTAACGGAGGTCAGGGATGCCCCTGTGAGGGCACGAGAAGCCGCCTGGGACTGGAACAGGCGCAAGGAGGTAACCATATGCCCGACATGTGGAAACCCCTTCTTAAAACGCAGCAGGAACAACGTCTACTGCTGCAAGGAATGCAGGCCGTCCGAGAGGAAGGAAAGGGAATGACCCACTACAACGTCAACGCCGACAAGATCCAAGTCCGCTACCACGAGGGAGCGTCCAAGCTGGAGCGCCACGGCGCGATGATGGACCTGGCGGCATCCGAGACGGTGGAGCTGAGGCGGGGCGAGGTGAAGGTGATCCCGCTGGGCGTGAGCGTCAAGCTCCCCGAGGGCATGTGGGGGCTCGTGGTGCCGCGATCCTCTGCCTGCCTGAAGCACGGGATCATGAAGGCGAACAGCATCGGCGTGATCGAGAACGACTACTGCGGCGACGGGGACGTGTGGGGCTTCGTGGCCTACGCCGTCCGGGACACCGTCATCGAGCAGGGCACCCGCATCGCGCAGTTCATGCCCGTGAAGTACGCCGACTGGGACGCGCTCACGCTCGAAGAGGTGGATTCCATGCCCTACCCCGACCGTGGGGGCTTCGGCAGCACGGACAAGGCAGAGCCGAAGCCGCTGGACCGCTACGGGCGGGAGATCGGCATCGGCGATTGGGTGCTCCGAGGCGGGGTCTGCGACGAAGTGGTCTGGATCGACGGCTCGCAGCAGGTGGTCCACCTGAGCGACGGCTTCTTCGGCTACCTGCGATCGAGCGAGTACACCGTCTGCCCCCTTGGAGCGGACGGCAAGCCGCTGCTGATCGGGGAGACGGTGTACGGGAGGCTCTCCGGAGACGAGTACCGCGTGGAAGGCTTTTTGTGCAACGACCAGGCCGACAAGCTCTATCTCTCCGTCTACGACCACGTCATCGGCAACAACACCGTGCGACTCCCGTGGCAGCTCACCCACGAGGCGTCCGACAGCTGGGAGAAACTGGAGGATTGCTGCTACAGCCTGGTCATGAGCGAGTATGTGAGCAAGCGCAACCTCGACAAGAAGAAATGGCACGTGGGCCAGGTGATTGACGACATCATCGCCCGTGCCAAGCGATTGGCGGGTGCGGAATGAGAAGCTGCGAGACGTGCCTCAACCTGTACCGCGACAACCGCTTCTACCGCGTCAAGAGAGGCTTCGAGATGGAGATACGCCGGAAGCGATGCGCGGTGCGGGAGATCGAGGTCGATTACCCGGTGGACGATTGCTCGGACTACGAGCGATGGGTCGAGCTGAAGCGTGAAGAGGAATGGAAGGTGAAGGAATGACCGACAAGCGAATGATTGACAAGATCAAGCGCACCGACCGCGCGGCGACCGTGCTGGCGTGGGCGATGCTGATCCTCAGCGCCCTGGCGGTGCTGGGGCTGCTTTTCGGAGCGAGCGCCCTGCTGTGGTGCTGGGCGTTCTCGATGATGGGAGGGGTGGCATGATCGGCAACAAGGATCGCGGCGAAGGATCGCCGCGATCCTTCGGGAGGATATAGACGAGGATACGTTCAAGCGCATGACTATCAGCGAGTCCCTTTGCGAGGTGCTGGACATCGACATCGAGATTGACGAGTACTACGGCACACGCCTCCATCAGGAGGCGGAAGAAGTCGAGGTGTGCAGAACGCTCGCCGACCTGATCGACCGCCCGATGTGCCGCATGGTGGTCGATGACAGGTCCACCTGGCTTGTGCGCTGCACCAACTGCGGCCACGGATTCGAGCAGGAAGACGTTTGGGTGCATGGGCCCTGGAAGTTCTGCCCGAAGTGCGGAGCGGAGATGGTCGAATGATCGACAAAGAGAAAGTGGTCAACCAGCAGGCGGCACTGAAGGGGGCTATGCAACCGCTTACTGAGTTAGCTCAATACTCCGGCCCAGCCGAGCAGTTCAAGTGCAAGGTGCTGTACTCCATCGCGCTGAGCCTGCTGGCGATCGCCTCCTGCATGATCGAGGGGAGGCAGTGATGGAATGGGTCTGCTGCCCCTGGTGCGGGCACCTCTTCAAGCCGGAGATCGAGCCGAATCCGAGATACGCAAGCCGCGAATGGGACGAATCGTGCCCCGAATGCAGGAAGTTCGCGCACGTTCGCCTGGAATGGGTGCCCGACTACGAGGCCGAGAAATGGTTGGAACGGGAGCCGAACGGCGGCACCGACCGAGACTGACCGCCTGCAACACTGAAAGCGCCAGATGGCGCAGGGAAACCGTGAGGGCGGCGAGCCCTTCCCCGACCGTGCAAAAGTACTGCAAGGAAACAGGGGGAGAGATGGCGGATTGGGCAGCGTTCCCCCTCTGGTGCTTATGGGCATTCGGGGGGGGGGCGCTGACTAGCCGATACGTTCAGTGGGATAATGGAAACGATCCAATTCCAATGCATCTACGCGCGCGAGCAAAGAAGAGGGGCATATGTGCAACTGCGAGGCAACCGAGTACGACAAGCTGCGGGCCAAGATGGCGCTGGAGTACCTTGCCACCGTCCGCGCGGCGAGCATGAGGCTAGTACGCCAGCGCCAGCGCCGCACCGAGCAGCTGGAGCGGATGGGGCTGAAGGCCACCGTCTACACCGGGATGCCGGGGTGCCCGAACTCGTACGGCGATGCGATACCGGACGGCGTGGCGAAGCTTGACGCGATAAGCGATGCGATGGCTGCTGCGGAACGGGAGTGGGAAAGCGCGATCGTCACCGCCAGGCAGTGCCTTTGCGCGATGCCGGATCCCGACTACGCCGAGATGCTGGAGCTGCGGTACATCGACAGCGAGATGTGGGCCGTGGTGGCCCTGAAGCTGGGCAAGTCCGCTTCCTGGTGCCAGTACTCCAAGGTTCCCGCGCTGGTGCAGCTGTACGACACGATGCCAAGCGAGTACCGCATCCCGCGCGTTCCTGCTATCTAAATTTGGAGCTTTTTGGAGCTTTTTGGAGCTTTTTGGAGCTTTTTGGAGCCGCAAACCCTGCTATAAGTTAAGCCGTCAAGAAATCGAGAACCCGCCGAGGCAAGCGCTTCAGGCGGGTTTTTTGTTTGGAGGACCAATGCTCCACGTGCTAGACAACGGGTCGATCAAGCTCACGCGCGGCGACACCGCGC
>CAVHFC010000059.1:13445-15090 GCA_963635025.1 Eubacterium sp. CAG:786 | reverse complement strand
ACCGCCTGCACCAGCTGCGTTTCGAAGCCGGCTTCCAGGAGCGCCTGGATGATCTGGCGTTTGTGGTCGGTGCCGAACGCCTCGATGGTCACGCGCAGTTCCACCGCCGCGTTGCGGTTCGTGGAGACGAACTGGTTGTGCTCCAGGCGGATGACGTTGCCCTTGTTCTCGGCGATGACCTGCGCCACGCGCACGAGCTCGCCGGGGCGGTCGGGCAGAAGCACGCTGACCGTGAAGATGCGGTTGCGCTGGATGAGGCCGTGCTGCACCACCGACGACATGGTGATAACGTCCATGTTCCCGCCGGAAAGGATGGAAACCACCTTCTTTCCCGTGAAGTCAAGGTGACGAAGCGCCGCCACGGTGAGCAGGCCAGAATTCTCGACCACCATCTTGTGGCTTTCCACCATGTCCAGGAAGGCCACGACCAGCTCGGAGTCGTCGATGGTGATGACGCTGTCGAGGTTCTCCTGCAGGTACGGGAAGGTTTTGTCGCCGGGCTCGAGCACCGCGGTGCCGTCGGCGATGGTGTTCGCGTTCGGAAGCTTCACCACATGGCCCGCCTCCAGCGACGCCTTGATGCAGGCCGCGCCCTCGGGCTCGACGCCGATGACCTTGATGTGCGGGTTGAGCATCTTCGCCAAGGTGGACACGCCGGTTGCCAGCCCGCCGCCACCGACGGGAACAAGGATGTAGTCGACCAGCGGCAGGTCCTGGATGATTTCCATGGCGATGGTGCCCTGCCCGGTGGCTACGCCCAGGTCGTTGAACGGGTGGATGAACGTGTAGCCGTTTTCCTCGGCGAGCTTCACCGCGTGCTCGTAGGCCTCGTCGTACACGTTGCCGTAGAGCACCACCTCGGCACCAAGGGCCTTCGTGCGCTCAACCTTGATAAGCGGCGTGGTAGTGGGCATGACGATGGTGGCTTTGACGCCGTAACGCTTCGCGGCATAGGCGACGCCCTGCGCATGGTTGCCGGCGGAAGAGGTGATCAGCCCGCGCGAGCGCTCCTCGTCGGTGAGCGTGCTGATCTTGTAGTACGCGCCGCGCACCTTGTACGCGCCGGTGCGCTGCATGTTCTCCGGCTTGAGGAAGACGCGGTTTCCGCTAATCTCGCTGAAGTACGGGCTTTCGATGAGTTTCGTCTCCAGTGTTACTTCCTTGACTTTGGCGGCGGCCTCTTCGAACGCTTCGAGCGTCAGCATGTCATCCCCTCATTTCGGTTAGCGGCGGTTTTTGTGTTGATGACTACTATAGCCCGGCGCGCGCTAAAATGAGAAACGTTCATAGCAGCGCAACAATTTGGGCACGTCGGCGCAGGGTTTGACCCGACGACGGCGGCCGGAAAGAAGGACACCATGAAGGTTATCGCAACGAAGAACGCACCGGCGGCCATCGGACCGTACGTGCAGGGCCGCATTTCGGGCAACCTGCTGTTCGCCAGCGGTCAGATCGCTCTGAGCCCGGAAACGGGCGAGCTGGTCGGCACCACCATCGAGGAGCAGACGACGCAGGTCATGAAGAACGTCGCGGCTATCCTGGCCGAGGCCGGTACCGATTTCGACCACGTGCTGAAGGCCACGTGCTTCTTGGACGACATCAACGATTTCGCCGCCTTCAACGCCGAATACGCGAAGTCGTTCGG
>CAVHFC010000059.1:0-13309 GCA_963635025.1 Eubacterium sp. CAG:786 | reverse complement strand
GCTCTTCAACACGAAGAAGCCCTCCGTCCCTGTTTGGGGCGGAGGGCTTCTTTTATGGTGCAGGTGGCTCCGTCAAAGCGAGCAGCGCGGGCCGCACAGGCAGGCCGGCTGCGGCATCGCAGCCGCCAGCGCCGAACAACTCGCTAGCCTTGCACCTTCTTGCGCTTCTTCTTGTTCGCCGTGCTCTTGTGCGCGGTGGACGAACCGGCCGTCGCAACGTCAGCCTGCGCCTCAGCAGCAGCCGCCTCCGCACCGGTAACGCCGGCAGCGGCAACCGCAGCGCCATCAGCACCAGCGGCGGCAACCGCAGCAGCCTCCTGGGGCAGGCGGTTCAGGAACCAACGCTGAATGTCGGTGCCGTACTTCTTCTGCAGCTTGGCGAACTTCGGCTCGTGCGTCTTCCACATCACGTAGATGGGCGTTGCGATAGCGTAGGATGAATAGCAGCCGCACACCAGGCCAACGGTCATGGCAAGCGCGAAGTCGCGCAGCGTCTCGCCGCCGAAGACGAGCATGGCCACAACCGGGATAAGCGAGGTGATGGATGTGTTGAGCGAGCGCACCAGAACCTCGTTGACGGAGTGGTTCGCCATGGTGGCGAAGGTGCACTTCGGAGCGTCGCTCTTCATGTTCTCGTTGATGCGATGGAACACGACCACGGTGTCGTAGAGCGAGTAACCCAAAATAGTAAGCAGTGCGGCGATGGTGTTCGGGGTGACCTCGCGGCCGACGAGCACGTACACGCCGATAACGATGACCAGGTCGTGCAGCAGCGCGATAACCGCCGAAACGCCCATCTTGTAGTCGCGGAAGCGGATGGAGATGTAGGCGATGATCAGCAGCAAGCTGACGACGAACGCGATGGCCGAGCTCTGAATGACGCTCGTGCCCCAGTCAGGACCGATGGTGGTCACCTCGAAGCTGTCCGACTCCCAACCGAACTCGTCGGCAACCTGGTTGGCGGCAGTGGCGGCATCTTCAGCCGAAGTGGTGGTGGTGCGCACCAAGAAGCCGTCCTGGCCGTCGGAGTTGGTGGTCTGGATGACGGCGTCGGGCTCGCCGGCGTCGCTGAAGGCCTGACGCAGCTGCTCGGTGGTCACATCTTCGCCGCCCTGATGGAACGTGATGGACGTGCCGCCGACGAACTCGATGCCGAAGTTGACGCCGCGGATGCCCACGAGCGCGATGACCACGACGAGCGCGGCGCAAGCAACACTCAGGAAGATCTTGCGGAAGCCCAGGAGGTCGATATCAAGCTTGATGAAGCGGCCCTTGACGTCCTTGCGGGACTCAGCAGGCTTTTCACCCTGGAAGTACGGCGCGGCCTCTTCGCAGTCCTTCACACCCCAGAAGCCGGGATGCTTGGCGATGGCCTTCGGAGCGAGCAGGCGGATGATGGGAGCCTTGAACACGAGCATCATGACGATGTCGCAGATAATGCCGAGCGCCAGCGTCAAGCCGAAGCCCTTGACCGAAGCCGATGCCAGGAAGAAGAGCGTCAAGGCGGAAACAAGCGTGACCAAGTCGGCGTCGATTGAGGTCATGATGCCATGGCGCACGCCCGTGACCGACGCGGCGCGCACCGAACGACCCATGCGGATTTCCTCGCGGAAGCGCTCGAGCGTGAGGATCGACGAGTCGGCCGCCATACCGATGGTCAGCACGACGCCGGCGATGCCCGCCATGGACAGGCTGAACAGGCCGAAGTGCGAAAGCACGGCCAACAGACCCAGGTAAAGCACCGCGAACACGGCCATGGCCGCGGCGGTGAGCAGGCCCAGGCCCTGATAGAACACCAGCAGGTAGAGCATAACCAGCGCCAGGCCGATGATGGCAACCAGCACGCCGGAGGTCAGCGCGTCCTGACCAAGCGTCGGGCCAACGACCTGGGACTGCGCATATTCGAAGCTCACAGGCAAGGAACCGGACTCGAGCACCGTCTGCATGGAGGAGGCACTGTCCTTGTCGTAGCCGCCGGTGATGGACACCTGGCCGCCCGTGATCTCGGACTGCACAGCGGGCGCGGACTGCACCTCGCCGTCAAGGATGATGACGATCTTGCCCTTGGAGCTGGCCAGTTCCTTGGTGGCCTCGGCAAACGCCTGCGTGCCGGCGGAGTCGAGCGTCACGTTGACGGAGTAATCGGTGCTGGTTTCCGAAGCGCGGCCGATGTCGACCTTCGTGATGTTGCTGCCGGTGATGAGCGGCGTGTAAGTGCCCGATTCAACCTTCAGATGCTCCACGGTTTCCGAGGAGAACGTGTTGCCGAAGTCGTCGGTGACGGTGCCGCTCGTGCCGTACTGACCGTTCTCGATCTTCGTCTGCACGTCGGAGTCGGTGAACGAATCCAGGCGGGCGAACTCAAGCTGACCGGTCTTACCGATGGTGGCCAGCGCCGTTTCCGTGTCGGAAAGGCCCGGGATCTGCACGAGGATCTGGTCGGTGCCCTGCAGCTGCACCACGGCCTCGGACGCGCCGAGGGCGTTCACGCGCTGCTCGATGATGGAGCGCGATTTTTCCATGTCCTCCGAGGAAACGGTGCCGCCGTCGGTGCTTTTCGCGGAAAGCACCACCGACAGACCACCCTGGATGTCCAGGCCCTGATTGATCTTGTCCTTCGGGGGCGTGAACATGAAAATGGAACCGATGACCAGAACGGTGGTCAGCACCAGAAGCCAAACGTTGCGGCGATTGACGTTGCCGCCCTTCTTCTTTTTGGCTTTAGCGTTTTGCTGCGCCATGCAAACTTCTCCTGCCTAGATCGAACACGCAAGCGGCGGCCTGCTGCCGCCGCTATTTACGCAATAACTATATTATTGTCCCACAACTGAGAAGAATCGGAAACCCAAAACGGTTCTTGTACCGAAAAGTTATGCCAAGCTGACGGTTGAATTTTCCCGCTCACACGACGAGCCGGCCAAAACGAAGGCGACGAACGACAACGATATCGGAGGTGCCAGACGAGCCCGAATCACAGCTCCTGCATCGCGGCTTTCACGATGCGCTTCCCTTCGCCGTTGAACGTGCGCTGCAGCGTGGCGACCTCGTTCAGGCGAAGAAGCCCAGGGCGCTGCTCAAGCTCCACGTACGCTCCCACCGGCTTTCGCAAGGACGCGGCGCATTGCTCGACGGTCAGCTCCGACGCTTCCCTCGCCTGTTTGAGCCAACTGTCCATGAAACGCCTTTCTCCACCCTACCCGATGCGCAACTAAGTTTAACGGGTATTCGCCGCGAGCAAACGCAGAATATCGAGCTAGTTTGTTAGCATTTGAGCCATATGCATACGAAAAACCTGTACAGCGAGGGACGGGGGGCGGCATGCAAGGCAACCACATAGGCGACAACATCAACGCAATCAGGGTCGATGCCGGTTTATCGCAGGTTCAGCTCGCAGAGATTTCCGGAACCAGCCAAACGACCATCTCTTCGTGGGAATGCGGCAAGACCAAGCCTCGGCAATCGAACATCGACCGGATTCTGCGGGCGCTTCCCTACCTGACCTTCGACGATATCGTCAGCGACGAGGCAGGGTTCGCCAAGCGCCTGCTGGGGCAAACGGGCGCAACCGAGGCCTCGACCGCTCCGTTGTTCGGCAGCATATCGGCCGGTCAGCCGCTTGAGATGATTCCGATTGAAGAGCACATCGACGCACCTGCGTGCGTTTTGCGACGATACCCCGACGCGTTTTTCCTGAAGGTGAACGGCGAATCGATGAACCGATGCCTGCCAAACGGCTGCCTTGTGCTCATCGACCCCGCGACGACCATCGATGAGGGCGCCGAAGGAGGGGTGTTCGCCGTGTGCGTCAATGACGACGACGCCACCATCAAGCGCATCCACCTGCTGCACAACGGCATCGAGCTTTTGCCCGACTCCACCGACCCGACGTTCGAGCCGTGCATCCTCAACTTCGCGCATCCCGGCGACACCCTGCGCGTCCTCGGCAAAGCGGTCTGGTTCTGCAGCCCGCTGGGATTCAAACTGTAGGGGCGCAGGATCCAAAACGCAAGGGGTCGCGGGCAAAGGGCTCTGCAGGAGGATGTCACCAGGAGCGCCGGCAGTTTTGCGAGCTCCCGTAGCACCGCGCCCGGGGAGGCAACTGTGGTGGTAAGAAATCGACGTCGCTGTAGCAGCGCGCGAGAAAAATAGGGCGCCGTGGCAAGAAAATCGAGTTTCCGAACCTCCATGCAGGGAAAACGGCCTTCGATGGCAAGAAACCCGAGCTCCTGTAGCGCAAAACACGCACGACGCTACAGGAGCGCCGATTCCTTGCCATTTCGCCCTCATTTGGCTGCACGGCCATTCGGAAACTCGCAAAACTTGCCACCAGAGGGCCCCGCAACGACGCAACGCTACAGAAACGCCGATTCCTTGCCACGCACGTGACCCCTTCGGACGCCATACTGGTATCAACCTTCGAAATGATGCATCTGAACACCGGATTCGCTTTCAATAATATGCACTCAAGCACCAATTTAGCTTTCGAAATGATGCATGTTATACTGTGACTTACTTTCGAAATGATGCATTTATCAGCAAAGGACCAGGTCATGCTAAAGCGCAAAATGTACCATACGCTCCTGGAATGGAAGCGGTCGCACATCAACGAATGCCTGCTTCTGTGCGGCGCCCGACAAGTCGGGAAATCGTTCCTCGTCACCGAATTCGGCAATGCGGAATACGAGCACTTCATCGCAATCGACTTCGTCAAGAACCCCGAGCTGAAAGCAATCTTCTCTGAGTCGCTTTCAGCCGAAACCATATACTCTCGCATGACCCTGCTCATCCCCGGCATTCGATTAGTCCCCGGGGAAACGCTTATTTTCCTAGACGAAATCCAAGAATGCCCCGCTGCACGTTCCGCTTTCAAATACCTGGCGCAAGACGGTCGTTTCGACGTCATCGGGTCGGGGTCGCTCCTCGGGATCCGCTTTACGGGAATGGCGGACGCACCGTCCTTGCCCGTTGGATACGAGCGGCAAATCACCATGCACCCGCTCGACTTCGAAGAGTTTCTTTGGGCGCGCGGGTATCAAAGCGACGCCATCAGCCTTCTGAAAGGTTTTCTCGATCGCATGGAGGCGGTGCCACAAGCGATTCATCAAGCGATGATGCGCTACCTTCGCGAATATGCGGCGATCGGCGGGATGCCCGCTGTCGTCGAAGCGTTTTCCAGCAACGCCGACTTCGGAGCCGCCCACGATGCGCAGACGATGCTGCATGCGCTTTACCTGGACGACATCGCCAAGTACGCCCCCGCAAGCAAGCGCGTCAAAGCCCGATCATGTTACCTATCCCTCCCCGCGCAACTTGCCAAGGAAAACACCCGTTTCAAGTACTCCGTTGTCGAAAAGCGCAGCAGCGCTAGAAAATATGAGGGATCAGTCGACTGGATTTGCGGCGCGAACATGGCGCTGCGATGCGAATGTGTGTCCATGCCCGAGTTCCCTTTGGCATCCCACGCGCAAGCTGACAGGTTCCGCCTCTACGCGAACGACATCGGAATGCTTATGGCCATGTTCGACTTCAGCATGAAGCGGGCAGTCGTTGACAACACGTTAACGGGGCCCATGAAGGGCGGCCTGTACGAGAATTTGATTGCGGGAATGCTCGCGCAGAAGAACATCCCGCTGCGTTACTGGATCTCGCAGAACGCCAAGCAGGAGATCGAGTTTCTCGCCGAAGAAGACGCGGCCGTCGTGCCCGTCGAGGTCAAGGCGTCCAGGGGATCAACGGCATCGCTGAACGCAATGCTCGCGCGGGAAAACATCAAGGTCGGCTACAAGCTCATTGACGGGAATATCGGAAAAGACGGGAAGAAGATAACCCTCCCGCTATATATGGCGATGTTCCTTTTCGACAGAAGTCGATAGCGGATTGCGCATTCGCCATTCGCCTGATGCGCATAATGCAAGAACCGGAAGGCCCTGGGCATCAGGCTCCAGAACAGTATCGCTCCCAAAAGTCAAATAATTTTTGACTTTTGGGAGCAGCGTTAGCGCCTTAGCGCCATTCGGCGTAGATCACGTCGCCGGGCTTGGGGTCTTCGATGCCCGGGCCGTTCGGCAGCATATAGTACATGTTCGCCGTGAAGCTCTCCGGCGTGCCGGGGCGCCCCGCAACGGGATGCGCCACCAGCGTGCCGTCGGCGGCGTGCTCGGCGCGCAGCAGCTTGATGCCGAAGAACTCGGGCTTGCCGGGCTCGTGGCCGGGATGCTCCATCGGGCGCTCTTCGCCGCCCTTCCTACCGCGCGGACCCTTCGGGCCGCCCGGACGATGCGGCGGCTTCGGGAATTCCTCGGCCAGCACCACCGGCGTGCGCTCGACCTCGGGCTCAAGACCCGCAAACGCGCGCATGAGCGGGCGCAGGTAGAAGTTCAGCGTGAACGACGCACCCGCCGACGGGCCCGAAATGCCCACGATGGGCACCCCGTCGACGATGGCGAAGCTGGAATGATGCCCCGGCCCATGGTTGGTCTGATGGCAGATCATCTGCCCCATTTCCTCCATGACCTCGCACGACCAGTCGTCGGACCCCTTCGACGACCCGGCATTGAGCACCACGATGTCGGCGATCTCCACCGCACGCGCAATGGCGTCGCGGATGGAGCTTTGCCGATCGGGCACGATGTCGAACGGCACGAACTGCCCGCCCCACTTCTCGCACTTCGCACGCACCAGAATGCTGTTCGTCTCGAAGTTCTTGCCGCGTCCGGCGAACAGCTCGGGACGGTCGACGTCGAACGGCACACCCGGCGCCATCAGCTCGTTGCCGGTGGGGATGAACGCCACGCGCGGGCGGCGCACCACGGGCACCACGGCGTTGTTGCCGCTGCCGATGCGCGCCGCGATGTCGGGCGTGATCACGGTGCCGGCCGCCGCCAGCACGTCACCGCGATGCATGCTCGACCCAACCGGACGCGTGCCAGCACCCTGCGCAGAAGGACCGGCGTCGATGGTGACGTGCTGTTCGTCGGCGGAAACCTGCACATGCTCGATCACGATCGCGGTATCGAAGCCCTCGGGCATGGCCACGCCCGTGTTCGCGAACTGCCAATCAACCCCGCGCACCCACGCAGACGTGTCGGGCAGCTCACCTTCGGGCAAGTCGACGAAATCGGACCAGTGCAGCGCGATGGAGTCCATAGCGCAGGTCAGCGCGGAGGGCATGTCGTTTTGCGCCGTCACATCGTGCGCCAGCACGCGCCCTATGGAATCGGCGAGCGCAACCTGCTCGACCATCTTGCGCTCCACCTCGCGCACATGCGCAGAATCGCCCTCGCCGTAGCCGCTCCAGCCGAAGCCAGCGGGCTGAGCCTCAAGCGCGGCAAGCGCCTGCTCGACGGCCTCTTCGCGCGACAACTGAATATGCTGGGAATGATCTCTCACAAAAGCCCCTTTCCGAAAAACGTGCCATGGCGCACGGCGAGCGCCTTCCGTCCCCTGCGCAAAGCGCGCCCCGCCGGTACGTTTCCATATCCTTGACAAACTACAATCGCCATCATAGCCCACTTATGGGCTTCGCCGGCTCAATCATTTTACTTGCGAATCATTCCGCCCGCACCCTTGCACCCCGGCGAACGGGCACCTTATACTTCCCTGACGTAAGGAGCGCGGGTGACCCGGAACGGTCCAGGCATCCAGCCTCGCAGCATGAAACGAAAGGCACGAAGGTGACCAGCTCGCATGGTCCGTGCCCCGCAGAGCGTGACGCGCAAATGCGCGTGGGGTTCGTGGGAGCCGGGAAAATCGGGTTCGCCTTGGGATTGCACCTGCGCAAAAGCGGCGTGCGCATCTCGGGGTACGCCAGCCGCACCGACGCGGCCGCTGCTTGGGCGGCGCAGTGCACGGGCTCGACGCCGTTTGAATCGCTGCAGGCACTCCTTGACGCTTCCGACATCATATTCATCACCGTTCCCGACGCGAGCATTGCACAGGTTGGGGAAGAGGTTGCCGCATGCCTAGCGGGCGTGCACCCGGCGAATGCGCAGCTTGCGGGCGCGCAGGCGGGCAAGATCGTCTGCCACTGCAGCGGGGCGGCCACCTCCGACGAGCTTCGCGCTTGCCGGGAAGCCGGCGCCGCATGCGCGAGCGTGCACCCGATGGCCGCGGTGCCCGGCGTGCCGCATGGCGGGGCTGGGGACGTGGCCGAAACCGAGTCCCACGACGAGGCCGGCGCCAAGTCCCGCGGCGAGGCCGGAACCAAGCCCTCAGCCGGAAAAGACGCCGCACCCATCCCCGACCGTCTGGCGAACACGTTCTTCACACTCGAAGGCGATGCGGAGGCCGTCCGCACAGCCGAAGCGCTGCTTGAACGCGCGGGAAACGCCCATCGCGTCATCGACGCCGCCGACAAGGTTCGATATCACGCCGCCTCGGTGTTCATGAGCAATCTGGTTTGCGGGCTTGCCTTCGAAGGCTTGCGTCTCTTTCAAGATTGCGGCTTCACCGCCGATGAAGCGCTTGCCGCCGCCGGCCCTCTGTTCAGCGGAAACTGCGACGCCATCGTCCGCCGCGGTCCCGTCAGCGCGCTTTCGGGCCCCATCGAACGCGGCGACGCGGGCACGGTGCGCGCGCATCTTGACGCGCTTTCCGGCCAGGCGCTGCGAACCTACGCAACGCTATCGCTTTCGGTATGCGAAGCGGCGAAGATCCGCCATCCAGACCGCGACTACCAACCGCTTGAGGGCCTGCTGAAATCCGCACTCGAAACCCCGCAATCGGCAACGGCACCGGCGTCGGAAAGCCCGACGCACCAGGCGCAAACGCCGTCCTGACCATCGCCGAGCCACGCGCCCGGAAAACAAACGAAAGCACCCATCCACCACCAAACACGAAAGGAAGCCCCATGAAGAGCACCGTCGCAACGTTCGCCCAGGCTAAGGCCGCCGGCCGCAAGCTCACCATGCTGACCGCCTACGATTATTCGACCGCCAAGCTCGAGGACGAAGCCGGCGTCGACTCCATCCTCGTCGGCGACTCGCTCGGCAACGTGATGCTCGGCTACGAGGACACGCTGTCGGTCACCATGGAGGACATGATCCACCACTGCGCCGCCGTGGCGCGCGGCGCGAAGAACGCGCTCATCGTGTGCGACATGCCGTTCATGTCCTACGAGGTCAGCGTCGAGGATGCCGTGCGCAACGCCGGCCGGCTGCTGAAGGAGGGTCGCGCGAACTGCGTGAAGCTCGAAGGCGGCGCCGAGGTATGCCCGCAGGTGGCGGCCATCGTCGCGGCGGGCATTCCCGTGGTGGGGCATCTGGGCCTCACGCCGCAGTCGATCAACGCGTTCGGCGGTTTCAAGGTGCAGGGCAAGTCGGAGGAGACGGCCCGCAAGATCATCGAGGACGCGCAAGCGCTTGAAGCGGCCGGCGCGTTCGCCATCGTGCTTGAGGCCATCCCCGCGAAGCTCGCGGCGCTGGTCACCAAGGCCGTGAACGTGCCCACCATCGGCATCGGCGCGGGCGCGGGCTGCGACGGCCAGGTGCTCGTCTACCAGGACATGCTCGGCATGTTCAGCGACTTCACCCCGAAGTTCGTCAAGCGTTTCGCCAACGTGGGCGACGCCATGCGCGAAGGTTTCGCCGCCTATATCGAAGAGGTGCGCGCGGGCACCTTCCCCTCCGCCGAGCACACGTTCAAGATCGACGACGAAGTGCTCGAGAAGCTGTACTAGACGCCCGCGCCGCTGGCGGGCCGCAACGCCCCGCCGCAACCCGGCCGTAGCGCCCGCACAACGCAACCGACCAACCCGCCAACCGAAACAAACCAACTCGAAAGGATCGTCATGCTCACCGTTGCAACCACCGTCGAAGAGGCAAAACAGGTCATCCGCCAGTGGAAGGCCGAAGGGCTCAGCGTCGGCCTGGTTCCCACCATGGGATATCTGCACGAAGGTCACGAAAGCCTGATCAAGCGCGCCGTCGCCGAAAACGACCGCGTGATGGTCAGCGTGTTCCTCAACCCCATCCAGTTCGCGCCGAACGAGGATCTGGCCACCTACCCGCGCGACTTCGAAGCCGACAAGCGACTGATCGAAGGCGCCGGCGCCACGCTCGTGTTCCATCCCGAACCCTCCGAGCTCTACGCGC
This sequence comes from Eubacterium sp. CAG:786, assembly GCA_963635025.1. GTDB lineage: Bacteria > Actinomycetota > Coriobacteriia > Coriobacteriales > Eggerthellaceae > Senegalimassilia. The sequence continues at coordinate 3,218 of CAVHFC010000059.1, read as the reverse complement.
CCGACGCCTCCACGTTCGTCAACGTGGAGGGCATCACCTCCGAGCTGTGCGGCAAGACGCGCCCGACGCACTTCCGCGGCGTGTGCACCGTCGTGAGCAAGCTCATGAACATCTCCGAGGCCGACCGCGCCTACTTCGGCCAGAAGGACGCGCAGCAGCTTGCCGTTGTGCGCCGCATGGTTCGCGATCTGAACATGAACGTCCAGGTCATCGGCTGCCCCATCGTGCGTGAGGCCGACGGTTTGGCGAAAAGCTCGCGCAATACGTACCTGTCGACCGAGGAACGCGCCGCCGCACTGGTACTCTCGCGCGCCGTTGCCGAGGGCACGCGTTTGATGGAAGCTGGCGAAACTTCGGCCGCAACCGTGATCGGTGCTATGGAGGCGCTTATCGAGGCCGAGCCGCTTGCGCGCATCGACTACGTCGAGATGGTGTCCTGGGACGGCATCGTGCCTGTTGAGAAGGCCGACGGCCCGGTTCTCGTTGCCATGGCGGTCTATATCGGCAAAACGCGCCTGATCGACAACTTCATCTTCGGGGAATAAGGAAGCGACCGCGAAAGCCGCGCCCGGCCGACGATTGACCGGCGGCCGGGCGCAATCACCTAACCACCAACCTGCAAGTCGACCGATTTCGGTCGCGAACGAACACAGAAAGGCAAACCCGTGCTCTCTACCATGCTGAAAGGCAAAATCCACCGCGCCACCGTCGTGCAGGCCGAACTCGATTACGTCGGCTCCATCACCGTCGACGAGGACCTGATGGACGCGGCCGGCATCCGCGAATACGAACAGGTGCAGATCGTCGACGTGAACAACGGCCAGCGTTTCGAAACCTACGTGATCGCCGGCGAGCGTGCAAGCGGCATGATCTGCCTCAACGGCGCGGCTGCGCGCTGCGTGTCGACCGGCGACAAGGTCATCATCATGTGCTATGCCCTGATGAGCGCCGAGGAAGCCGACGCAAATCCACCGCGCGTCGTGTTCGTCGACGACGATAACCGCCCGAGCCGCATCACCCGCTACGAGCGTCACGGTCGCCTGGAGGATATGGCGTAATGCAGCCGATGCACATCGCTTTTGACCAGCCGCTTATCGACTACATGCGCAAGAAGGGCTATGTCGGCATTGCCGTGGACACCGTCAGCGCCATCGGCTGCTGCGCGGACACGACCGAGCTGGCAACGCGATTCGTGAAGGCGCCGGAAGCCGAAAAGCTGCGCGCAAAGGGCTGCGGCGTCCACTCGGCCGATTTCGGCGAGGTGTTCATCGAGACGAAGGGGCTGCACTACGACGAGGACATCCGCTTCAGCTTGCGCAGCTTTTTCGGCGCGAAGGACATTCGTGTGAAGGGCATTCAGGCGTTTCGGCTGTAAAGCGCGGTCGGTCCGGGGGCGCCGGGGTAGCGTCACCCGCCGCCGGGGCTAGTCGCTAGTCGCGGCCAGCCCCGGCCCGCCCGCCGGCATCCGTCCTATTCCGCCGCCTCCGCAGTCGTCCACATGTTGGCTATCCCAAAGCGGGAAAGCTCTTCGAACAGCAGCGGCAGGTGGTACGGCCACGCATCCGACCCCTTACTGGAGAAACCCCCGGTGTCGCTGAGCGCCTCCATGCTCCACTCGAAGCCGGCTCTTTCGCCAGGGCCATAGGGCTCGTAGAAATCATCCCAGGCAGCAAGATCGAAAACGTGAAGCTTGTTGCGCAGCTCATCAGCTTCCTCCACGCCCAGCTGCAGAAACTGACGCTGCCCGACCAAACCGAGTTCCTGTTCCAACGCAACGCCGAATTCATCGAACGTGATGCGAACCAAGCTGCGATTATCCAGGTTCCCCGACAACGCAAGGTTGAACTCCAAAACGCGCAGCTCCTGCGCAACGACCGAGCGCCCATCCACACGGCGCGCTTCGGCAACGTCTTCTTCCGACACAAGAATGAAATCGCAATCGTACGTGCGGTAGTTTCCCGGCGCTAAGGCCACATTGTCCTCAACGCGGAAAAAGCCGTTGCCGTCGCTCTGCGCCCCTGCCGGCAGGGGCCGCCACACCATCACATGCCCAAGGCCGAGCTCCTTCTCGCGCAAACGATCGACCGCGCGCTGACAGCGACACCTGTTCTTCCGGTAATAGCCGAACCCGTCATCGATGGCAAAATCGAAATAGGTGATGGCCTGCAGATAGTAATCCGCCGCCAAAAGCGGATCCCGTTCGCACCCGCGCCCGTACTCGAAACATCCTCCCAAGCGGAACGCCGCGCTGCCAAGCCAATCGGGCTCCGACATTCCCTGTGCCAACCGATGCGCCTTCATGTACAGACGAAATGCCTGTTCATCGGCATGTTGCTCATCTTCGCACGGGACGTTTCGCCAATAGAGCATATCAGCAACCTTGTACATGGCCTCGGGAAACTCGCAAAACGCGGCGCGCTGATACAGGTCGAAAGCCGTATCCATGTCCTCTTCGCCAAGCCGACCGTACTGGTACATATAGCCCAGGTTCACCGCCGCCTGAGGATTGCCGAACGACAGGCTTTTCTCATAGAAGGCCCGCGCGATTTCAAACGCCGCCTGGTCGTCGCTTGCAAGCCCCTCGTTGTAATAGCTCGCACCGATGCTCAAAGAGACGGCACCGCGCTCCTGCCAATCCAGTTCCTCGTCGTACGTTGCATCCAAGCTGCGCAAATCCATCGCCGCGTCCCTTCGCTATCCCTCGTATGTTGCCAGCATATCGCGCAAGTACTCCGCGAAACCCTCCCGCACCGTTTTAGGTCCGTCAATGGTTATCTGGCCGCTGAATTGGGCAACCCATCCGTAAAACACCGGCGTCTCCATCACGGTGACGCTCACGTTCGCCATGCCGTCTCCCCTGTCTTCGACCTGCACGTCCTTGCCGAATCGATCGATCACCGCGTTCATCGCACGCTCTTCAACCACGAGCGACACGCGCGTGCTCGGCCCCGAGAACATGCCGAGCACGCGCCGTTCGTACTCCTCGGCGTTAAAGGTGGCGATGCGCGCATTGCGGGTCGCGCGCGTGTCGGCGATGATGATGCGGCACATGCGATCGACGCGGTAGTTGGCAAAGTCATCGTACTTGTCGCTGTAGCAGATCAAGTAGTAGAAGCCGTCAACGTACAGCAGCTGCACGGGCGTTTGCTCGTACACGCGACCGTCGTGGCGCAGCTTTATCCGCTTGGAGCAATCGTAGGAAGCGTAGCAGAATCTCA
>CAVHFC010000058.1:9837-15171 GCA_963635025.1 Eubacterium sp. CAG:786 | reverse complement strand
CGGCGGTTGTTCGGCCAAGCGTAGCTCCACTTCGGGTACAGGCCCAGGCCGGTCGGGTCGGTCAGGTCGCGGCTTGCGCAGGGCTGCTCGGCGGCATCGAGCGGTGCGTCGTTGTTGTTCCAGAAGCCGGAGTAGATCCACATGCCGCACGCGGTGGAACCGTCGGCTGCCAGCTCGGAGTAACCCGTGAGCAGGTCGACCTTCGGGTTCGCCGTCGTGGTGTTGCAATCGGTCCCGGCAATGCGGTAGCCGTTCAAAGCCCAAGCAACCGGGCGCGGGTCCATCTTGCCGTCCACGTAGTAGTCCCACTTCGTGTTCAGGATGGGATCGGGGTTCGCGCCGCCCTCCTTCTTGTACAGATCGACGATGGCGGTCCAAATGAGGTCGCACATCTCGTAGTCGGGCTTGGCCTCGTCCCACGGCTCGCACGCCTGGAAGCGGTATTGGATCCAGCGGCCGGAGTTCAAGATCATGCCGGGCTTCTCGTAGATGAGCGCGCACGGCAGGTAATAGACGGTCGTGTCGATCTCGGCCGGGTTCATGTCAGGCGCCTTCCAGAAGGAAGCGGACTCGGTGATCACCTGGTCGGCCACCACGAGCCAATCGAGCTTGGCCATCGAACGGCGCACGAAGCCGGCGTTCGGGGCGGAATGGCACGGGTTCATGCCCCAGTTGAAGTAGCCCTTCATGATGCCCTGGTCCATCAGCTCGAACGTGTTGATGTGCGTGAAGTTCACCGCACCCTTGCCCGAGGGGACCTTCGGCCACCAGTCGAAACCGTAGTCGTTGTCCACCGTTGCGGCGTCGCCGAACCATTCCTTTAAGGCCGACACCATGAACTTGGGCTTGTTGGTGTAGTAGCCCGCGGAATAGGTCTGCGACTCTAGCCACTTGCGCAACGTGGAGCGGTCGGTGGTGTTCGCCCACTTCAGATAGCCGGGCTGCTCGTCCACCAGCATGGCCATGTCGGTTGCGCCCTGCACGTTCGGCTCGCCGCGCAGCGCGTTCACGCCGCCGCCGGGCACGCCGATGTTGTTCAGCAGAAGCTGCAGGATGGACATGGCGCGCGTGTTCTGGCCGCCGTAGCTATGCTGCGTCTGGCCGAGCGCGTACAGGATGGTACCCGACTTGCCCGGAGCGCCCGACTCGGAATAGGTCTTGTACACCAGCTCGAGCGTTTCGGCGTCCATGCCGCAGATGCTGCACACGGTTTCGATGTCGTAGCGCTCGTAGTGCTTCTTGAACTGCTGGTAGACGCACATCGGGTCCTGCAGCGTCGCGTCCTTCTTCGGCTTGGTGAATTTCGGCGGGGTGAATTCGGGCGTGCCGGGCTTGTTCACCCAAGCGTAGTCGCCCGTCGCAGACGTGTCCCATTCCTCGACCGACTCGGTCTGGTAATGCCACGATTCGACGTCGTAGGTCTTCGTCTCCTCATCCCAGCCGCTGAAGTGGCCGCTCTTCACGTCGAAGCCGAACTCGGGGTCGAGCAGGTAGGACGCGTTGGTGTAGTTGATGAGGTATTCGAAGTTGTAGTTGCCGGGATTCTTGCCCGTCGCGGTGTACTCGGCCAGCCCCGGCTCGATGAGGTTCTCGATGATGTAATGGTACATGCCGCCGTAGAACGCGATGTCGGTACCCGAACGGATGGGGCAGTAGATGTCGGCCTGCTCGGCGGTGCGGGTGTAGCGCGGGTCGACGACGATCCATTTCGCGCCCTTGCTGTGCGCGCGCTGCAGGTGCAGCGAAGAGGTCGGGTGGCTCTCGCAGCTGTTCGAGCCGCAGTGCAGGATGTAATCGGTGTTGGCCATGTCGGACCAGTGACTGGTCATGGAGCCGCGGCCGAACGTGGGTGCCAGGCCGACGACGGTGGAAGAGTGGCAGACGCGCGCCTGGTTGTCCACGGCAACGATGCCCAGCGAGCGCATCATCTTCAGAATCAGGTACTCCTCCTCGGAGTTTTCCTGGCTGCCACCCAAGCTTGCCATGGCTGGCGTGTAATTCACCGTGAGGCCGGCGTCGTTCTTCTCAACGAACGTCGCATCGCGCGTGTCCTTGACCTTGCGGGCGATCTCGGCGATGGCCTCGTCCCACGTGATCGACTCCCATTCGGAAGCGCCGGGACGGCGAACGAGCGGCTTGGTGACGCGATCTTGGTTCTTGATGACTTTGCGCGTCACCGGATCGACGACGTTGCGCAGCTGGAACATGGTGGCGCCCTTCGGGCACAGGCCGCCCTCGTTGATGGGGTGGTCGGGGTCGCCTTCCAGATTGATCAGCTCGCCGTTGCGCGAGGAGCACAGGCTGCCGCAGCCGCCAGCGCAGTAGCAGCAGATATTCGTCGCTTCCTCGGTGTTCTCGAGCTTCCACTCCTTTTCGGTTTGCTCGGCGAATGCCGGCGTGGCCATGGAAAGCTCAGCCGCCAGCGTGGTGGCAAGAGCGCCGCCCGTGGCTTTGAAAAACCCTCTGCGGGTCAGTGTCATGAGATACATCCCCTTTCGCAATCTTCAAGCAGGCAAGACGTACGCCGCCAAACCCCACGCCAAACGATGCGTCGAGAGGTGAGCGTTCGGTGCCGCTTGCACAAAACGCGAATCTTTTCTTGTAACGGGAATTGCCGCCGCAAGCGCATGCGTCTCGTCACCTCGCATGCCGCAGAAAGATGTTTGCCCGCAGGGCCTCGCAGAAGAGCCTTGCGCACAAGCAAAAGGTGCTTGCAGCGGTTTCGGATGAAGGTCCGGAACCTCTGTGACTAGGTTAGTAGCATTTACGACAGGGGATTTTTATTGCGATGCAAACGGTAGCAATTCGCCGGCAAGCGGTTTGCCTCCCCCTTTTTGGAGACGATCCTTTTCGGGTTATTTCGGTACAGATTTGTGGTTTTATGTGCCTGACGCGAGAATAAACGCTGATTTTAAAGCAGCTTGGCAGAGATTCTTTCTTCGTAAATACCCATTTCCCGGTATTTGTTGGTTTGAAGAAAAAAGAGGGGCTAAAACCCTTGACAAACAAGCAGGCGCCAAGCGAGCGCAGCACCTTTCGCCACGGAAAAATTGCGCACCGGTTAAATGCTCCCCTTCGCCGACCTTTTAGCTAGGAATAAGCTCATTCGGCGGTAGAATATGAAAGCTGCGCGATTTCAGCACAGCCACTCACCGCATATAGCATAAGGAGGCAACCCATGAGGATGGGGCCACAGGACACCGTATGGATTGCCGGCGCCGCCGGCCGCATGGGGCAAGCCATCGAGCATTGCTTGGATCACAGCCGCTACAAGGTCATGACCACCGACATCGAACTCGACGTCACCGACCTTGCCGCCATTTCCAGTTACGCCGAGTCGTACCGTCCCGACTTCATCATCAACTGCGCGGCGCTCGCCAGCCGCACCGAGGCGGAGGCCGACCCGGACAAAGCCTACAAGGTCAACGCGCTCGGCGCACGCAACCTCGCCATCGTGGCGAACATGATCGGGGCGACGCTCGTGCACCTGTCAACCGACGACCTGTTCCCGGAAAACAGCGACAGCTCGTTCAACGAATTCGATCGCACCAACCCGCCACACATCTACGGCAAGTCGAAACAGGCCGGCGAGGCGTTCGTGCGCGAAATGACCGAGCGCCACATCATCGTGCGCTCGAGCTGGGTGTACACCGCGCTGCCCAACGACCTGCTCGCCCGCAGCCTGCGTGCGGCGCGCGCCGGCAAAACGGTGCCCGTTCCCGCGAACCAGTTCGCCTGCCCCACCTCGGTCGACACGTTCGCCAAGTTCGTCGTGGCCGTCATGGAATCCGACGAGTTCGGCACCTTCCATGCCGCCTGCACCGGCATCACCAGCCGCTTCGAGTTCTTCGAACGCGCTTTCCAGCTGGCCGGGCAACCGACGGGCAACCTGCGCGGCACCGCGAAACCCGGGCAGGGCTACCGCATCGAGCTCGACGACATGATGGCGCGCCTCACCGGCGTGTTCACCATGCCCAGCTGGGAAGACGACCTTGCCGCGTTCAATAAAGCGCACAACCTTTCCGCCCTCGCCGAAGACACTATTTAGGAGGTAGCTTTGTCAACCGAAATCAACATGGGCGAAAAGCCCAAGCGCCGCAGCATCGGGCTTACGGGGCGCATCCTCATCGCGCTGGGCCTGGGCCTTGTGTGCGGCGTCATCTTCCACTACCTCATTCCCGCCGGCACCATTCGCGACGACGTGTTCGTCAACGGCATCTTCTACATCATCGGCCAGGGCTTCATCCGCCTCATGCAGATGCTCGTCGTGCCGCTGGTGTTCTGCTCCATCGTGTGCGGCGCGTCGTCCATCGGCGACACGAAAACCTTGGGCACCATCGGCGTGAAAACACTGTGCTTCTACATCTGCACCACGGCGCTGGCAGTGTGCGTGGCGCTGACCGTAGGCAACCTCATCAGCCCGGGCAAAGGCGTCGACATGTCGAGCCTGGTCAGCGGCGACACCTCGACGCTGAGCGGCTCCTCCTCCAGCGACGTGTCGTTCGTCGACACCATCTTAAATATCATCCCGAAGAACCCCATCCAGGCGCTCGCTTCCGGCGACATGCTCGCGATCATCTTCTTCGCGCTGTTCATCGGCATCATCTTGTCGCTGATGGGCCGCAAAGTTGAAACCGTGCACCGCTTCTTCGAGCAGTTCAACGACATCATGATGAAGATGACCTCCATCGTCATGCTCGCCGCGCCCTTCGGCGTGTTCTGCCTGCTGGCCCGCACGTTCGCCAACATCGGCTTCGACGCGTTTCTGCCCATGCTCAAGTACATGTTCGGCGTGCTTCTGGCGCTGGCCGTGCAGTGCCTGGTCGTGTACATGCTGCTGCTGTTCGTGTTCGCGCGCCTCAACCCCATCCGCTTCCTGAAGAAGTTCGGCTCGGTCATGGCCTTCGCGTTCTCCACCGCCACCAGCAACGCGACCATCCCGCTGAACATCGAGACGCTGGAGAAGAAGATGGGCGTCGACCGCCGCATCTCGTCGTTCACCATCCCGCTGGGCGCCACCATCAACATGGACGGCACTTCCATCATGCAGGGCGTGGCCGTGGTGTTCACCGCGCAGCTGTTCGGTGTGCAGCTTGGCCCGGTGGAATACGCAACCGTCATCGCAACGGCGACGCTGGCGTCCATCGGCACCGCCGGCGTGCCGTCAGTCGGCCTGATCACGCTGTCGATGGTGTTCAATTCCGTCGGATTGCCGCTTGAGGGCATCGCGCTCATCATGGGCATCGACCGAATCCTCGACATGGCGCGCACCGCCGTCAACATCACCGGCGACGCCGTGTGCACCACCGTGGTCGCCAAGCAGTCGGGCAACGT
>CAVHFC010000058.1:7307-9435 GCA_963635025.1 Eubacterium sp. CAG:786 | reverse complement strand
CGGCTGCTTTCCTCGTTGAGCAGGTCTTCGAGCAGATCGCCGGTGAAGCACCAGATGGTCTTGGTGGGGAATTCGCGGCGAACGCGCGCCACGAACGGCGCGAGCGCCCGCTGATTTTCCGGCTCCATCGGCTCGCCGCCTAAAAGCGTCAGGCCGTCGATGTAGTCCGGCTTGAGGCTTTCGATGATCTCATCCTGCACCTCGGTGCTGAAGGGATCGCCCGCCGTGAAATCCCACTGATCGGGGTTGAAGCACCCCGGGCAGCTATGGCGGCACCCGGACACGAACAGGCTCGTGCGCACGCCTTCGCCGTTGGCGATGTCGAAGTACTTGATCTCAGAATAATTCATGGCTCCCCCGCGGTTGTTGTTGGTGCGTTTCCTTGCTGATGTGTTGCAACCGTCTGTAAGCTTATATAGTGAGACATTCCCGCAGCGCTTTCAAGCGAAACCCTCGCTGCGCGCGGCAAACGGCGCGCAGCTCGCGATGAGATTGGTTGCGAACAGGCAATTTACCGGCGCCGAACAGTTCCTTTACATTGCGCTTCTAGTCTCTTTTCCAAGCTTTGGCCACGCAAGGGAAAGAGGCCGACCATGAGAACCGCTATGATCCACTTCGCCAAATACATGGCAACCTACACCGCGCTCATGTTCGCAAGCTACCTGCTGTGGATTGCCGCCGGCAGCCCCGCCGACGCCGCCGCAGCGGCTGCGACCAGCGTGCAGGCCGCAGATTTGCTTGCCGCTTCGGACTTCCTCATGCTGCTTTCCCTCCTAGCCTACCCCGTCTGGGCGCTTATCGCGTTTATCGTCAGGCACCTAAGCAACCGCAGGGCTTCGCGAACATACAGCGCCCCCACAAAAGTCGAAGGACCCGCTAAGGCAAATTTGACGTAAGGGTTTTTGCACCGATGCGCCAAGCGAGTTTGCCGCATTATGAAGTGTGTGTCGCGCCTAAAGGCGCTCTCTAAATAGGGTCGAGCTATAGCTCGACCCTACAAATTTTCGGGAAAAGCAACCTCAACAGGTATTTCTACGTAGGCGCGAGGCACGACTCGCGCATCACTAGGCCAGCGCCGAAGGCGCGTCAGTTTTTTACACGCGGGCGGAACCGGTTATACCGACCGTTAACCGTCCGCATGCTCGTCCGAAAAATGCGTGCCGCATCCTTCGGATGCTCTCGAGTTGGGGTCGAGCTGTCGCTCAACCCCACGAATTATTCTAGAAAGGTGTTCTCAACTGGTGTTTCTACGTAGGCGCGAGACATCTCTCGCGCATCATTAGGTCAGCGCCCGTAGGGCGCGTCAGACTTTTATCTTTGCGCTCATCGCGATCCAGCAGAATCAGAAGCGCAGGCAAACCTCAACCTTCTTTCGGCAAAGAGGCGCTACCATAGCAGGCGACGAATTTCCCTCATGAAAGGACCGCCGCATGAGCGCACCGGACACCCCGCAGATCGACGATCTGCGCTTCGAGATCACCGACCAGGACGGCAACACCGCCACGTGCGAGGCGCTGTTCATGTTCGATAGCCCGTTTTTCTCCAAAAGCTATGTCGTCTATACCGATGGCGGAGTGAGCGAAGAAGGCTACACGAACGTTTTCGCGTCGGCATACAACAAGGAAACGCTCGTCGTGCCCACCGATGGTGGCCTGGCCAGCATCGACCTGACCCCCATCACCGACGACGAGGAATGGGCCATCATCCAGCAGCAGCTCGAACAGTATCAGCGCGCCGTTGCGGGCATCGCCCCGGATGGCAGCGATGACGCCGAAGACGACCCCATTCCGCTGATCACCGAACTTGCCGCCGGTGCGGAACTGCCCCCAAACTTCGACTACCACTTCGAGAACGGAGAGGTGGTCACATTCGGCATGCAGCGCAATCCCAACCCCGCCAACGAACTCGATCAGGTCATCTTCACGCTTCCCGCAAGCGAGTACGACCGCCTGATCAAGCTGTTCTTCGAAGAGCAGTTCGGCGGTTGGGATCCCGACGACCCGGCCCAGGTGCAGACGCGCCGGGTGCTTGACGCCATGGTCGTGGCCACCAGCGAAGACGGAAGCACCTGCACGCTTGAACCGCAGCAATGCCACGTGTTCTACCGCCACCGCAACGACGCGCTGGA
>CAVHFC010000058.1:0-6397 GCA_963635025.1 Eubacterium sp. CAG:786 | reverse complement strand
AAGCTGTAGAACATTTGCCCGAGCGCGGCCACCACCAGCTGCACGCTGAACTTCGAGAAGTCGGGCGTGACGTAGTACAGAAGGCCATCGACGGCGCCGGGCATGGTCAGTTCGTAGAGCGAAATGCCCACGGTCATCACGATGAGCAGGGGCATGAGCACGCGGTTCGCGCGTTCGATGCCGTTTTTGACGCCCAGGGCGACGATGCCGAACACGATGACCAGAAACGCCGCCATCCAGATGAAGCTCTCGCCGCCACCGGTGATGAAGCTGGTGAAATAGGTGCCGCCATCAGCAAGCGTCGCCGGTCCGTCAGTCAGATAGGCGCCGGCATACTTGAGCACCCAACCGCCGATCACGCAGTAATACGGCACGATGATGAACGGGATGGCCGAGGAGAAAATGCCGATGAACGCATATTTCTTCCCGAAGTGGCGGAACGCACCGATGGCGCTCTGCCCCGTTTTACGGCCGATGGCCACTTCCAAGATCATGAGCGTGAAGCCAAACGTCACCACCAGCACCACGTAGGTGAGCAAAAACACGCCGCCACCGTATTTCGCCGCCAGATACGGGAAACGCCACAGGTTTCCCAAACCGATGGCCGATGCCGCAGCCGCCAAGATGAACGCCCATTTTCCCGACCAGGATGCGCGTCCGCTACTCGTTTTCGTCGCCATGTTATTCCTCCGATTCCAAGCGGGCACGTGCCGCCGCAAAGCGTTTTCCCCAACGCTGAAAGTCGTAAAAGCGCACCGAAGAGCGCTTATTTCCATATAAGTGCTTAATTATAACGGGTTGCCAGCAATGCGCAAAACGGCACGAGTAGAAGGCGAGCGAAACCCGCAGCGAACGGCAGCCGGCGACGCACGTCGGCGGCAAACGTCAATTGTAACCCATGGGTAACCTATGATACATTGTTTTCCAAAGTAAACTGCGTGCGCACCCACGCGGAACCATATCGTCCAAAGGAGCAGCCATGGGAGAAGCAACCGCACCGTCCGCGCCCTATCTGGTCGTCGAAAACCTCAACAAGCACTACGGCGAAGATGAGGCGCGTGTGACCGTTTTGCACGACGTCACCACCACGGTGAACAAAGGCGAGATCTGCGTACTTTTAGGCCCCTCGGGCAGCGGCAAATCGACGTTTCTGAACCTGATCGGCGGACTGGAGGACGCCGACGCGGGCACCATCAGCGTCGGCGGCACCGAACTTACCGCGCTTGGCCCCAAGCAGCTCGGCGAGTACCGCCGCGAGAAACTGGGGTTCGTGTTCCAGTTCTACAACCTGGTGCCCGACCTTACCATCCGCGAGAACATCGAGGTCACCGCCCACCTTTCCGCAAACCCGCTGCCCGTTGACGACCTTCTGCGATCGCTTGGCCTCTACGAGCACCGAGCGAAGTTCCCACGCCAGGTTTCCGGCGGGCAGCAGCAGCGCTGCGCCATCGGCCGCGCGCTCGTGAAGAACCCGGGGCTGCTTCTGTGCGACGAACCCACCGGCGCGCTGGATTACCAAACGTCGAAGGAGATCCTGGAGCTGATGGAGAACGTGAACCGCGACTACGGCTGCACCGTGGTCATCGTCACGCACAACGACGCCATCAAGCACATGGCGCACCGCGTGCTGCGGCTGCGAGACGGGAAGCTGGTCGAGGACGCGGCGAACGCCACGCGCATGGCCGCCCGCGACCTCACCTGGTAGGAGGCGCGCCATGGCTTCACCGCTTGCCAAGCGCTTCGGGCGCGAACTGAAAAACAACCTGGGGAAATACCTGGGCATCTTCTTGCTGATGTCCGTCACCATCGCGTTGACGTCGGGCTTCCTTCTGGCGGCGCATTCCATCGAGGTCATCCTCGACGAGATGCCCGAAAAGTACGCCATCGAGGACGGGCGCTTCACCTGCGCTTTCGAGGCAACCGACGCGCAGCTTGACGCCGCCGCCGACGCGGCGCGCGACGGCGACGCGGGTGGCGCGAGCATCTACCGCAACTGGTCCTTCGACGCCGACTTCACCAGCGCAAACGGCGAGAACGACCGCAACCGCACCCTGCGCGTCTATGCGCACCGCACGCAGGTTAACCTGGCCGCATATGCCGAAGGCCGCGTGCCTGAAGCGGCCGACGAAATCGCCATCGACCGTGTGTTCGCGACCAACAACGATGTGGCCATAGGCGATGCGGTCGAGCTTTGGGGCGAACGCTTCACCGTATGCGGCATCATGACCACCGCCGATAACCAGGCGCTGTTCCAAGACAATTCCGCCTTCACCGTGAACACGCTCACCTTCGGCGTCGCCGAGGTTTCCGACGACGGGTTTGCCGCGCTTGAGGCCACCGGCTACCTGCCCGCGTACACGTACTCGTTCACCTTCGCCGACCGCGACCTGTCGGTGGCCGAGCGCACCGATGCCGAAAAGGACATGGTCGCCGCGCTTACCGCAGCCGGTGCCAACGTGGAAGACCTCACCGACGTGAGCGCCAACCAGGGAATCGGCTACGCTGCCGACGACGTTGAAGGCGACTCCGCTATGTGGAGCGTGCTTCTGTACATCATCATCGCCATCATGGCGTTCGTGTTCGTGGTGCTCACCTCCAGCACCATCGAGGAGGAAAGCGCCATCATCGGCACGCTGCTGGCCAGCGGTTATCGTCGCCGCGAGCTGGTGACGCACTACCTGGCGCTGCCGGTGGCCGTGGGCGTGGTGGCCGCCGCGGTGGGCAACGCGGCCGGTTACACGCTGATGAGCGAGCCCATGCGCGACCTGTATTACGGCAGCTACAGCCTGCCGCCCTACTACGCCACCTGGAGCTGGGACGTGTTCGCGCAAACCACCGTGGTGCCCCTGGCCGTGCTGGTGGTCATCACGCTGTTTGGCTTACTGCGGAAAATGGGCCACACCCCGCTGGAGTTTTTGCGCCACGAAACCAGCAAGGGCGGCGTGAAGCGAGGGATTTCGCTATCCGAGCGGCTGAACTTCACCACGCGATTCCGCCTGCGCGTGTTCCTGCGCAACCTGGGGAACTTCGCCACGCTGTTCGTGGGGATCGGTTTCGCCAGCTTGCTTTTGCTATTTTCCCTAGCCGTGCTGCCGACCATGACGCATTTCGCCGAAAATTTGCGCACAAGCGTGGTAGCCGAGCATCAGTACACGCTGAAGGCCCCACTGGAGCTTAAGGCCGCAGACGCCGACCCAACGCACCCCGTGAACTCGGTCGACAACGGCGCCAAGAAGATCGCGCAGGCGGAGAAATACGCCGTGCGTTCGCTGGAATACGACCGCGGCGGCGATGCGGGCACGGAGACGATCACCGTGTACGGCGTGCCCGAAAGCTCGCGATACTGGGACGGCATCGGCACAGACACGGGGCGCGTGGTGTTTGGCAGCGGGCTTATCGACAAGTTCGGCTTTGCCGACGGGCAGGTCATCGGCCTGTACGACAAGTACGAGGATGCCATGCACGACGTCACGTTCGAAGACGGGCGCACCTGGGGCAGCAAGTCGGACATGGCCGCGTACATGAGCCTTGACGACTTCAACCGCTTCTTCGGAAACGATGCCGGATACTTCAACGCCTACGCCTCCGACGAGGCACTTGAGCTGGACGCGCGTTACTTCGCGAGCGATTTGACGCCCGCCGATATGGACGCCATCGGCGACCAGTTCGTGGGCATGATGAGCGACATGCTCGGCATGCTCATCGGGCTTTCGGTATTCATTTTCCTGGTGTTCATGTACCTGCTCACGAAGTCGATCATCGACCGATCGGCGCGCGCCATCAGCTACATGAAGGTGTTCGGCTATCGCGATGGCGAGATCAGCCGCCTGTACGTGCGCTCGATCACGCTGACGGTGGCGGTGTCGCTGGTGGTGTGCCAGCCGCTGATCATCGGCGGGTTGACGCTCATCTTCAAGTCGATGTTGTACAGCTACAGCGGCAACATCGAGATCTTCGTGCCGCCGACGGCCATCGCCGAGGTCATCGCCATCGGGTTCGCAACCTATTTGGCGGTGGCGCTGCTGCACATCCGCCGCATCAAGCGCGTGCCGTTGACGCTGGCGCTGAAGGTGCAGGAGTAGCTGGAGGCGCGAGCGAGGGCTATACTGGATAGGCTTTTATACGCGAATACCGGGCACGGGAGGGCATGCATGCAGAAAGATTTCGCGCACGCCGTCGGCACAACCTTGCGTAACCCGCATTCGCTCACGCCGCTCGTGCTTATCATGGGGTTCATCGGCGCCTCTTTGCGCTACCTGGCAGAGGCGCTTCTGCCCGCAGCCGGCGGATTCCCGGCGGCAACGCTCATCGTCAACATCACCGGTTGCTTCATGCTCGAGATCATCAACCAGTTCATCGCGCGGCGTACCAACCTTCCCACGCCGCTCGTTCGCTCCATGGGCATCGGGCTCATCGGGGCCTTCACCACCATCGCCGCGCTTTCCACCGAAAACCTCGCGTTTTTACAGGCGGGACGCTACGGAATGTTCGCGCTGTACCTGGGTGCGACCGTGGTGACGACGTTTTTGTCCGCCTGGGTGGGCAAGCTGGTCGCCGACCAGCTGGGGCGGCTGCGCGGTGCGACAGGTTGCGAAGGCGGCGGGGGCGGCGGGCGCGAAAGTGGCGAGCGCGGCTGCGGCGGCGATGGCAGAAGAACCGGCGGAAAGACCGGCGGGGATTCCGGCGGAAACAATTCCCCAAGCGCCGGGAGCGACGCGGTCGAGGGAGGCTCGCGATGGATGCGCTGACCCTCGTGCTGGTCGGGGTCGGCGGGGCGATCGGGGCTCTGTGCCGCCACAAGGCGACCACGTTTCTGAAGCCGAAATGCCAAGGCCCGTTTCCCTGGCCGACCCTGGCCATCAACCTGACGTCGTGCACCATCGCCGGCTGCGCGCTCGCGGGGGCGACCGCATTGGGCAGCCTAGCGTTCACCGTGCTGACCATGGGTTTCCTCGGCGGTTTTTCGACGCTTTCGACCATGAACTGCGAAGCGGTGGATCGTTTCGAGCAGGGGGACGCGGGCATCGGCGCCGCCTACCTGCTCGCCACCTACGCGGGAACCCTCGGCGCAGCGGCGGTGGGCTTCGCGATGACGTCAGCCCTGATTGGGTAGCAGGCGGCGGCGCGCGGTCGGCGGGTCGGCGCGCTACCCGTCGGCAGCGCCGTCGTATCGCTTGGCATCATCACCGCTGTGGAAAAGCGCTTCGGGTCGACTGCGGACAACCAGATGCAGAAACGAGGTCCTCGCCTCCCCTACTGGCCCTGGTCCTTGTACTTGGCCTCGGTCGCGGCCTTGGCCGGGCGCCACCAGGCCTCGTTGGCCACGTACCAGTCGATGGTGGCCTTCGGGCCCTCGGCGAAGTCGGTGTGCTGCGGGCGCCAGCCCAGCTCGCGCCGGATCTTCGTGGAGTCGATGGCGTAGCGGCGGTCGTGGCCGGGGCGGTCGCGCACCCAGTCGAAGTCGTCAGACTGCTTGCCCATGGCCCGAAGAATCATGCGCAGCAGGTGATATTGCCCTTCTCGCCGTCGGCGCCGATGAGGTAGGTCTCACCGTAGGAGCCCTTGATGAGATGCCGACTACGAGCATCCCTTTTGTCGAGACGAAAAAACAAGATTGAGCGCGAAAAGGAAAGCAACGATAGGCAGCGCACAGGGTCAAGACACCGAACTCGGCAAGGTATAATGCAAAACATTAAACGCAAACAGGAAGGCAGCCCGGATGGACCTAGGCAGCGAAAGCGAGACCGTCGAGTTCAAGAAGTCAACAGGCGAGCACAAGGAAGCCCTGCAGACCATAGGCGCCATGCTCAACAAACACGGCCGAGGCGAGCTCTACTTCGGCGTTAAAGACAACGGAAAGGTTATTGGACAAGACGTCACGGACGCCACAATCCGCCAAATCGCGAGCTGGATATCCGACAAAATTGAACCATCCATATCCCCGACCATAGAACGCCTTACCGGCGATGGCGGCGAGGCGTACATACGCGTCGCGTTCTCCGGCATGGACGCTCCCTACTCCGCAGACGGGCGGTACTTCACGCGCGTCGGAACATCCAACAAGCAGATGGCCGCGTCAGAGCTGACGGCGATAATCATCGAACGCGACCGCGCCCGCAACCCCTGGGACTCGCTGCCGTCCGGCAGGCCCGTCGAAGATGTCGACGAGACAGCCGTGCGCGAGTTCATCGAGATGGGCAAGGCGGCGGGCCGCATCGGAGACGGGTCGACAGACGCGGCAAGCGTGCTCAAGCGCCTCGGCATGGTGGGCCCAAACGGCACGCTCACCAACGCTGGCGCCGTGATGTTCTGCCACGCGCCCATACAGTACCCGAGGATGAAGCTGGGCCTGCTCGCCGGAAACGACAAGCTCGACATCTTCGACCTCCAGCAGGAG
>CAVHFC010000057.1:0-15304 GCA_963635025.1 Eubacterium sp. CAG:786 | reverse complement strand
CGCGGCGCCGCAGCCGTCGGCCACGCGCGCCTCATCGACACGGCCGCCAACCGTCCCTACGAGCTTTCCAGCGCCCGCATCACCATCGGACGCGAATCCCGCAACGACATCACCATTTCCGACATCAACGTCTCGCGAACCCATGCCGAGCTGACGCTGACCAGCCAGGGCGTATGGACCGTCACCGACCTGGGCTCGACCAACGGCACGTACGTCAACGGCCGCGCCATCGCGAGCCAGCCGCTCAACGAGGGCGACCACATCTCCATCGGCACGACCGACCTCGTGTTCACGTTGGCGTAGGAACACTCGGAAGGAATCTCCTTGATCGACTACGCGCTTCTTCTCATTCGCCTTCTGTTCGTCGCGCTTCTGTACCTGTTCCTCTTCGCCATCATGAAGACGGGCATCGGGGCGGTGCGCGGCCAGCGCAAGCGCGAACGCACCTGGAACCTATCCGTCGAGAGGGGGCCGAAGGAGCTGCGCGGCGTATCCATCGTGGTGCGCGGCCCGGTCATCGTCGGGCGCAATCCCGGCGCCGACATCGTCATCGGTGCCGGCTACGTTTCGGGTAGGCACGCGCGCTTCACGCTCATGGGGCAGAACCTGTTCATCGAAGACCTTGGGTCGACCAACGGCACCGCCGTCAACGGCCAGCTTATCAGCGAGCCCACCGCCTTGCGCAACGGGGACACCGTCAACGTTGGCGACGTGGCGATTCGTGTGAGGTACGCATAATGGCACGTGGAAAGCACTCTTCTTACCGATCAACCCAACGCACGCGCAAAGGCGCCGTCACGTCGTTCGGCAGCCGAACCGACGTCGGCTGCGTGCGCGACCACAACGAAGACAGCCTGGTGGTGCGCCCGCCGCTGTTCGCCGTCGCCGACGGCATGGGCGGTCACGCCGCAGGCGAGGTGGCATCTGAAATTGCCGTGAACGTCTTGGCCGAAATGGCTCCCGAGCACCCCGACGGGCAAGCCCTGCAGGCCGCCGTCGAGGAAGCGAACCGCGAGATCATCCGCGCCAGCCGCGACGGACGCGGGCGCGAGGGCATGGGCACCACCATGACCGCCTGCATGCTCGAAGGGGAACGCCTGCTCATCGCGCAGGTCGGCGACTCGCGCGCCTATCTGCTGCACCAGGGTAAGCTTCAGCAGCTCACGCGCGACCACAGCCTGATGGCCGACATGATCGAGGCCGGCCAGCTCACGCCCGAGGAAGCGCGCCACCATCCCCAGCGCTCGGTCATCACGCGCGCACTCGGGTCCGACCCCAACACGCGCCCCGACATCTACGAGATCAACGTCGACGCCGGCGACCGCTTGCTCGTCTGCTCCGACGGGCTGTCCTCCATGGTCAGAAACGAAACCATCGAGGCGACGCTTCGCCGTGTGCGCGACCCGCAGCGCTGCGCCTCCCAGCTGGTCAACGAGGCGATCGCAGCCGGCGGCCACGACAACGTCACCGTCATCGTCTCCAACGTGGAGGGCTTCGCAGAAAAGCGCCGCCGGAAGATGGCTCGCAAAACCAAGCGGGCCGTGGCGCTGGTGTTCTTGCTCTTCGTGGCCATCATCGCGGGGACGGCCTTCGGGGTGAACAAATGGCTCAACACCGTCGCCTACCTGGGGATCGATAACGACAAGGTTGCCATCTACCAGGGCAAACCGTGGGAAATCGGCAGCATATCGCTTTCCCAGCACATAGAAACCACCGATGTTGCGACCAGCTCGCTGCAGCCCAACACCGTCGAGCACCTCAAAGAGGGCATCTCCTGCGACAACGTTGACGCCGCACGTGACCTGGTGGAGAAATACCGCGAGGAAGGCTCGTCAACGGCGAAATCAAACGAAGGCGCATCATCAAGCAACGCCGAGGCTTCAAAAACTGAAAACGCTTCCGCGCAGCAAAGCGACGCCGGCCAGTCCGGCGCGTCCGGTCAAACCTCGCAAGGGTAGCGGCCCATGACACGTCGCAACATAGAGCTCATCCTGCTTCTGCTCGCCGCGCCGATGGTGGCGCTTCTGTTCATCACCATCGCCATCCGCGAGGGGCAGACCGTCGGATTCGATTCCCTGTCCGTGCCCATCGGCATCTTCGCCGCCTTCGTGGTGGCTCACCTTGCCGTGCGCAAGCTCGCACCCGGGGCCGACCCGGCGCTGCTTCCCATATCGTTTGCGCTCTCGGGCATCGGCATCGCCTTCATCACCCGCATCGCCCCGTTCTCCAGCGTCGCCACCATGGCCCAAAGCCAGGTCATGTGGCTATTCGTAGGCGTGGCCTGCATGGTCATCGTGCTTGCGTTGTTCCGCAACCTGGACAAGGTGGCGAACTACAAGTACACGCTCATGCTCGTGGGCATCTTCTTTTTGCTCTCGCCCATGATCCCGGGTCTGGGCCAGGAAATCTACGGCAGCCGCATCTGGCTGCACATCGGAGGCTTCTCCTTCCAGCCCGGAGAAATCGCCAAGGTCATCATCGTGCTGTTCATGGCAAGCTACCTGGCGGAAAACCGCGAGATGCTCTCGGTGTTCACCGTGCGCATCGGGCCTGTGCGCCTGCCCGACATCCGATCGCTTTTGCCCCTTTTGATCATGTGGGGCATCGCCATGCTCATCGTCGTGTTCGAGAAGGATCTCGGCAGCGCGCTGGTGTTCTTCTTCGTGTTCCTGCTCATGCTCTACGTGGCCACGGGGAAGAAGTTCTACCTGATCATCGGCCTTGCGCTCATCGGCGTCGGCTGCGTTGCGCTGTTCGGCGCCTTCAGCCACGTGCAGGTGCGCGTGAGCACCTGGCTCAACCCCTTCGCCGACGCGCAGGGAACCGGATATCAGCTTTGCCAGGCCATCTATTCCATCGCCGACGGCGGCCTGTTCGGCGTGGGACTCGGCAACGGCCTTGCCGGCGGAACGGAGAACTTCCAGCAAATCCCGGTCGTGGAGTCCGACTTCATCTTCGCCGACATCGCCGAGGAAGCCGGCCTGCTCGGCGCGGCGGGCGTTTTGCTGCTGTTTTTGTGCTTCGCCATCCGCGGCTTCCTGACGGCGGCGCGCGCGAAAAGCGACGTTTCCAGCTTCGTCGCCGTGGGCCTGACCAGCATGATCGTTCTGCAAGCGTTCATCATCGTCGGCGGCGTAACGCGCCTCATCCCGCTCACCGGCCTCACGTTGCCCTTCATCAGCCAAGGCGGCTCATCGCTTCTGGGCAGTTTCATCATCGTCGGCTTCCTCTTGCGCGCGGGAGACGAGGCAACGGGCATCGAAACCGAGATGCTCAGCGGCACCACCTCCTCGCTTCACGCCAACAGCGTGCTCGGGCGCATCAGCTTGGGCAAGCGCCTCACGCACTCGATGCTGTTCTGCAGCGCGCTGTTCGCCCTGCTGGTGGCCAACCTGACGCTGATCATGGTCGTCGACGCGAACAACTACCAAACCATGCCGGGCAACAACCACACCCTGGCCAAGGAGCAGAAGAGCGAGCGCGGAACCATCTCCACTTACGACGGCATCGTGCTCGCCCGCAGCGTGCTCAACGACGACGGCAGCTACGACCGCATCTACCCCGCCGGCGACCTGGCAACCCACGTGGTCGGCTACGTTTCGCAGCAATACGGCGAATCGGGTATCGAGGACGCTTACGACGACACGCTGACCGGAACGACGAACTTCGCCACCTGGACCGACGTGCTCAACAGCATGGCGGGCGTGGGGTCGGCGGGCAACGACGTCACCCTCACCATCAACTCGAAGATCCAGCAAGCCGCCCAAGACGCGCTTTCGGGATCGAAGGGCGCCGTGGTGGTCATGGATCCCAAGACGGGCGCCATCCTCGCCATGGCAAGCTCGCCCACCTATAGCACGCAGGATTTCGAGGCCGTCCTTTCCGGCACATCGACCAGCGAAGATTCCTCGCTCATCAACCGAGCGACCGGCGCGCTGTACGCACCCGGCTCCACCTTCAAGATGGTCACGCTCGCAACGGCCCTGGAAAACGACACGGCAAACGAATCCACCCGGTATTCCTCGCCCGGCACCATGGACATCGGCAACGCAAGCGTGTCGAACTTCGACAACACCTCTTACGGCACGCAAACGCTTGAGCAGGCCACCTGGTGGTCGGCGAACACCGTCTACGGCCAGCTGGGCATTCAGATCGGGGCCGAGGCGCTCGTGAAGGGAGCCGAGAACTTCGGGTTCAACCAAACCTTCGACTTCCCGCTCACCATGCACACCTCGCTCATGGCCGACCCCTCGGAAATGACCGAATGGGAAACCGCTTGGGCCGCCGCCGGCGAGCCAGTCAACCCACTAAACCACCAAAGCCCCGCCGGCCCGCAGGCCACCGTCCTGCAAATGGCCATGGTGGGAAGTGCCATCGCCAACAACGGCGACGAAATGAAGCCCTACCTTGTCGACGGCATCTACAACGCCAACGGCGAGCGCTCGTTCACTGCTACGCCCGAAAAGCTGCGCTCTTCCATCAGTTCCGACACCGCCAAGCGCGTGCGCGAGGTGCTCAAGGGCGTCGTGAAGAGCGGCACCGGAACGGCGGCGCAAATCGACGGCGTTGAGGTTGCCGGCAAGACGGGCACGGCCGAGAAAGCCACCACCAACGACAGCTGGTTCGTGGGCATGGCTCCCGCCGATGACGCAGGAGTTGTGGTCGCCGTCGTCATCGAAGACGGCGATGAGGGCGTGGGCACCCAAAAAGCCCACGATATCTTGCAAACAGCTTTGGAAGTTCAAGGCCTTTTATAGATAAACGAGAAGGGGCGCGGTATTATGGTGAGAATCACTAACCAAGCCCGCATGTGACCAAAAGGAGTTTAGACGTGACCGGAAACATGATCGGCCGGGTGTTCAACAACCGATACCAAATTACCGAGCGCATCGGCATCGGCGGCATGGCCGAGGTGTACCGCGCACAGGACAACGTCCTGGGACGCTTGGTTGCGGTCAAGGTGATGCTCCCGCAATACGCCGCAGACGAGAATTTCACGCAACGATTCAAGCAGGAAGCCGCAAGCGCGGCAAACCTGCAAAGCCCCTACATCGTCAACGTGTACGACTGGGGCCAGGATGACGGCACCTACTACATCGTCATGGAATACGTGCGCGGTTCCGACCTGAAAACCGCCATCAAGCAGCGCGGCGCCATCAACCAGCGCAAGGTCGCCGAAATCGGCAGCCAGGTTTGCCAGGCGCTTTCCGTGGCACATGGCCTCGACATCATCCATCGCGACATCAAGCCGCAGAACATCATGGTCCAGCCCGACGGCAACGTCAAAGTGATGGACTTCGGCATCGCGCGCGCCAAGAACTCTACCAAGGAGCAAACCTCCAGCGTGCTTGGCACCGCGCACTACATCTCGCCTGAGCAGGCGCAAGGCAAGGAACTCACCGCCGCCAGCGACATCTACTCGCTCGGCGTGGTGCTCTACGAATCCGCAACCGGCCAGCTGCCCTTCGACGGCCCCGATGCGGTAAGCGTCGCCATGAAGCAGGTGCAGGACGAACCCGTTCCCCCGCGCGAGATAAACCCCGAGCTCGACCCGTCGCTTGAGGCCATCATCTTGAAGGCCATGGCGAAAAACCCGATGGATCGCTTCGCCACCGCCAAGGACATGCGCTCGGCGCTCAACGACTACCTCGCCGGCCGTCCCGTCATGTTCGGCGATGGTTTCACCAGCGCGCAAACGCAGGTGATGGGCGGCGTCGTGCCCCCGATGAACAACATGCCCGACGGCACGGCGGTCATGCCGGCCGTAGGCGGTGGCATGAATACGCAAAACGGCACGCAGTCGCAGTCCTTCCGCTCGGATAACACCGCACCGAAGAGCAACGGCAAGAAGATCGCCGGCATCATCATCGCGGTGGTTGCGGTCATAGCGCTTATCGCCATCGCGGCGTTCGCCGTGACCGGAGGCAGCTCGAAGGCCGATGAGACCGTCGAGGTTCCCAGCGTCACCGGCTTGACGCTTGACGAGGCGAAGGCGCAAATCCAATCCGCCGGCTTCACCGTGGGCACGGTCACGCAAACCTATTCCGATTCCGTCGATTCGGGCAAGGTCATCAGCCAAGACCCGACGGCGAAGACGAAGAAGGCCAAGAACAGCACCATCAACTTGACTGTCTCGCAAGGCAAGCAGGAAATAGAGGTGCCTGACCTTACCGGCAAAACTGCAGATGAGGCTAAGAAAGCGTTGCAAGCGAACGGCTTGAAGTACCAGGCCGGAACAGCTGAGTACTCCGACACGGTTGCCAAGGATCACGTGGCTCGCCAGGATGTGAAGGCGGGTTCGAAGGTTGCCAAAGACACCGTGGTCACCTACTACCTGTCTCTTGGCAGCGAGGGCAGCAGCGTTCCCAACGTCGTCGGCCAGACGCGCAGCGCCGCCACCAGCACGCTGAACAACGCGGGCTTCTATGTCACCGTGGAAGAGCAGTATTCTGACAAGGTTGAATCGGGCAAGGTCATCAGCCAGTCTCCCGCCGCCAATGAAAAGCTCAAAGCAGAGGGAACCGTCAACCTGGTCGTCAGCAAGGGCCCTGAAACCTCCAGCGTACCCAACGTCGTTGGCAGCACCGAAGGCACCGCCATCACCACGCTGAACAACGCCGGGTTCCAGGTCACCACCGAGTACCAGACCAGCAGCAGCGTGGCAGCCGGCAACGTTATCAGCCAATCGCCTTCCGCTGGCTCCTCGCTCGCCGCGAACAAGACCGTGCACCTGATCGTCAGCAACGGTTCCAGCTCAAGCTACTCTTCGGGTAGCGGCACCTCGGGTGGCAGCGGCACTTCCGGCGGCTCGGGCACCTCGGGCAGCGGCACTTCCGGCGGCAGCACTTCGGGCAGCACCTCGGGCGGTTCCAGCAACGGCGGATCCACCTCCGGCAGCGGCACCTCAAGCTCGTACTAAGCGCAGCGCGCAGCCGCGATCGCGCGCAAGCATCAAAAAGGGACTCGCACAAGCGGGTCCCTTTTCTGTCTCGCAAGTCGGCCGATTAGACTAACTTATCCCAACATCCCCTGCGGCCTGGTCGAGCCATGGCTCGACCCTACGAATTCTTGCTGCAAGACAATACATTTTCGGCTGCGGTTTCATAAGATCGAGCGAAATCTCTCATGAGCCGGCCGGCTAGGCGGCTTTATCCCAACATCCCCTGCGGCCTGGTCGGGCTCTCGCTCGACCCTACGAATTCTTGCTGCAAGACAATACGTTTTCGATTGCGAGTTCTTGCGGCTAAGAATACGTTTTCGATTGCGATTTCGTAGGCGCGAGCGAGAGCTCGCGCATCAATAGCCAGCGCCTTTGGCGCGTCAGACTTTTACAATGCAGGACGGAACGCGCAGGCGACCCCATTCCCTACTTCGGGTCTTCCAGTTCCGGAAAGTCCATCGCCTGCGGCACTTGCGACACCGATCCACCGGCCGGCGCCGAACCCGCCGCTATGCCGGCCTCGTCGACGACGTCGCCCGCCCCATCCAGCAGCGCATCGAAGTCCTCCGGCGGCATGGGCCGATAGAAGTAGAACCCCTGCGCATAGCGCCCGCCCAAGGAACGCAACAGCTCAAGCTGCTCGGAGGTTTCCACGCCCTCAACGATGATGGGGATCGACAGCGACTTGTCCATCTCCAGCACCGACCTGATGATTCCGGCGCCGCGCTCGCTGTCGTCCTCCGACTTCGGCAAAAAGCGCCCATCAAGCTTGATCACGTCCGTCTCGATGTTGTGCAACATGGAAAGCGACGACAGGCCTGACCCGAAGTCGTCCATATACACGCGGAACCCGATCCGACGCAGCGCCGATATCAAACGCGCGATCAAATCGGAATCCTTCACGTAGCTGGTCTCGGTCACCTCTATGCTGATCAGGCGTGGCGGCACCTCGAACATCTTCATCAGCCGCACCAGATAGGCCACAACGTCGAACGATGCGACATCAACCCGCGACACGTTGATGGACACGGGCACGCACGGCAGCCCCTTCTTCAGGCGAGCGCCCATCCAGGTGAACACCCTCATCCAAATGAACTTATCCAACTCGGGCACCAGGCCCTCGTCCTCAAGCGCCGGCACGAACACCGCCGGGGAAACGCTCGTCCCGTCCGGACGGCTCCAGCGCGCCAAGGCCTCCGCGCCGACGATCTTTTCCGTGAACATGTCGCACTGCGGTTGAACATGGAAGCTTATTTCGCCGTCCACCAGGGCTTTCTCGAAATTGTCAACCACTTTGCGATTGCTTTCCGCCTTCTGGTAATCCAGCGGATTGAACAGCTTGATGCGAGGATCGTCCATGCGCTTTGCCTCTGTGCAGGCGAAGCGCGCCTTGGAGAAGCGTTCCATGTCCACATCCTCGTCGTCGCCGAGCCGATACAGGCCGATCGCTGGGCGGAATCCCACCGCTTCGTCATAGCGCGACACGGTTTCCCAAACGCGATCGTACACCTCGTGGGCGAAATCGCGCCCATACGAGCCAACCAGCCCAAAGTCGTCTCGACCCCAGTAGCCGGCAACGCCCAAACCCTCATCGGTGAATCGGCGCAAGGTCAAACCGACATCAGCCAGAAGCTCGTCGCCCTTCTTCCTCCCATACCATTCGTTGAAGGTGCGGAAGTTCCCCAGATCGATTTTGACCAGGCCAAGCTCATCGCCCGCATGATCTTTTCGGAACGCATTCGCCAAACGCAGGAACCACCCGCCGTAAGGCAATCCCGTAACCGCATCCACTCCCATCGCAAACCCGTCTTCGCCAGACGAGGAACCTGCACGGCCACGGCCTCCGTCAGGGTTAACGCGCAGCATGCCGATCTTGCTGCGACGCTCGAGCACGTCCAGGATAGCCGCCGGCTGCTCGTCGATGCGCGAATAATGCGCGGAAGCCACGCACACAACCGGATCAACCATGTGGCCCTCGATCTCATAGGGCTTGGAAAGGCAGTCGATCAGCAGCTCTTTGATGTGATAGGTGTCTTCCAGCGACACATCTTCGCGAACCAGCACGAACTGGGTGCCGTGCGCGCGATAGAGGTTCGCCGTCTTCGAAGCGACCGACTCAACACGTCCGACCACTTCGCCAATGACTTGATTGCCGGCCCCATAACCCAGCGATTGGTTGATTTCGGCAAGACCATCGATGGTGATCATGATGAGCCCCACGGGCCTTCCATCGTCTCGATAGCCCCCAATGGCGCTGATCAGTGCCTGATGGTTGCCCAAGCCGGTCTCGGAATCGGTTCCGTCGGCAATGCCGCGATTCACCACGTAGCCAACGTACAGGTTAGGTTCCGGTCCGTTGGAATCCAAGCGGTATCCGCGCGACTCGCAGATCACGTATGTCCCCTGCGCGTTGCGGGCGCGATACTGCAGGTTCATCGAATGACGCGTTCCGTCGGCAATCTGCTCGAAGAACTTCGCCATCATCTCGCGATCGTCGGGATGCACAGTTTCAAGCCACAGCGGCACCGGGTTGCCCGCGTATTCCTCGGGAAGCCCTATATCGCGCGCCGCCGAATGGGACCAGCACGCCACCTTCGCGTCCAGGTTGTGAATCAGCAGATAACGACCTTCAAGCGACATGGACAGGGCGTCGAACACGCGCTTGTTCAAGCTGACGCCAATAGCGGAAAGCCTAACCGAACCGTTGTCGAACCCTTCGATTTTCGGCTTGTTGCGCACCTTGTAGCTGTACATCTTGCGATCGGCGTCCATGGTCGCCTGTTGCATGATATCGCCCGCGGAAGGATCGGTGCGGGAAACGCCGAAGCTGAACGAATACGGCATGCGCGCATCTTCGCCCTGCGTCGCCGCAAGCAACTGCGAGCGGCACGTTTCAAGACGCAGCGCGAGCTTCGCCTCGCTCGACCCCGCCGACAAGACGACGAACTCGTCCCCGCTGAGCCGAAACAGCTCCTCCTTCTCCTCGCAGTACAAATTCAAATACTCGGAAACCTTGCAGATGTACGCATCGCCTTCGATGTGGCCGAAATGGTCGTTGCAGTACTTCAGGTTGTCGATGTCGATGAACGCGGCGACGAATTCCTCCCCGCGCTCCCAAAGCAGCTGCAAAGAGCGGTTATAAGCCGCTTTGTTGCCAACGCCGGTGAGCGCATCGGTGTATGCGCTGCGCTCAAGCTGGCGGCGCTGGTCGTTCATGTCGGCCGCAGCCTCGTTGAGCGCTTCGACGAACTCGTTGGAGGAAGACTCGTCCTTGCAAGCGCAGGTCGGAGCTTCGTCGCCAGCCGAAAGAGTTTCCATCACGGCAAGGGCTTGCGCCAAGTTGGAGCGAATGCCGTCCAGGGAGGATATGAGCGGATTTTCATGGTCGACGAACGGCTCGGAGTCTCCCTCGATCTTGCCGTGCGCAAGGTCCTGCGTCATGTCCTGCACCTCGCGCACGAACAGACCGAGTTTCTCGATTTTGCTCGCCAAAGGGCGCTGAACTGCGGGGAGCTTATCCACTTCGATCGAAGCCGATGCAGGGTTGTGCAGAAGATTATCCAGATACGAAAGCAGAACCTGCGATCCCTCGACGTATTCCTTGCCTCTGTGACGCTGCGAAGCGGACAGGCCGTCATTTGACATTGAAGAGCTGCGCCGATCGGAATCCGCTTTATATGAACCCTTGCCCATCTTCCCCCCCCCGCTCCCTTGCGGCCTGTGCATAAGCAATCAAGACGTTGGAACATCATGATTAGTATAGTTGTTTTGCTGGAAGCGGCGGTTCTCTATTTCGTCAGCGGATGCAACCCTGCCTGCCGCATCCGCCTTCCGTCTGCGCAGGCGGTCGCGCCCGGCGATGTCACCTTCCGTTTCGACATTTCCCCCATCAGCGGATTTAAGCCGGCGGCAGGGCCAAGCATCGCTATACTGATGCGAAGCGCGGCAGCCAACCTGCAACGCGCATGTTCAACAAGAAAGGGAAAGGCTATGGAAGAAGCCTACGAGCTTATCAGCACGGGCGCGTGGTCCATTGTGCCTCCGCTGCTGGCGCTGGCGCTGGCGCTCATCACCAAAGAGGTGTACTCGTCGCTGACCGTCGGCGTGTTCGTCGGCATGGTCATCTACCAGTTCTCGCTTGATGGTGCCGGGATCGATCAGCTGGTGGCGTCGTTCACCGACGTGCCCACCGTTATGGCGCTGCAGATATCCAGCAACGGCGCGCTGCTTTTGTTCCTGGCGCTGCTCGGCGCGCTCACCGTGGTGGTGGCGACCGCCGGCGGCAGCCGAGCCTATGCGGAATGGGTTTCCACGCACATCAAGAATGCGAAGATGGCGCAGATCCTCACCGCTATTTTGGGCATCATCATCTTTGTGGACGACTACTTCAACTGCCTGACGGTCGGCGCGGTCATGCGCCCCGTCACCGACCGCTTCCACATCAGTCACGAAAAGCTCGCCTGGATCATCGACTCAACGGCGGCCCCGGTCTGCATCATCGCGCCGGTGTCGTCATGGGCCGTGGCCGTCGGCGGCTATCTGGGAGACGACGGCTTCACCACCTTCGTGCAGTCCATCCCCTACAACTTCTATGCGCTGCTCACCATCTTCTTCGTGTTCTTCATGCTCATTACCGGGAAGAACGACTTCGGACCCATGCGTCAGGCCGAGGAATCGGCACGAGCTGACATCCCCGATGGGGGCAGCACGCTGGAGAAGGTGTCGAGCATGGGGCTGTCCGAGGCCGCAAGCGCCGATCCCTGCGATCACACCGCGTTTGAGTCCGTGGTCACCGAGCAATCCGACGTCGAGATGAGCGCCGCAGATGCCATGGAGGAATACAAGGGCCTCGACATTTCCGATAAGGGCAAGGTATATGACCTGGTCATTCCCATCTTGACGCTTATCGTGTTCTCCATTTTGGGCATGATGTACACCGGCGGCTTCTTCGAGGGCGTCGACTTCTCCGAAGCCGTTGGCGTGAACCCCGTCGGCGGCCTGTGCATCGGCGCGACCGTTGCCATCTGCGTCGCCGGCGCCATGTTCCTCCCACGCGGGCTTACCACGCTTTCGGGCTTCGTCGAGAGCCTTTCCGAAGGTGTGCGGTCCATGGTCGGCGCCATCATGATCCTGGTGCTGGCCTGGAGCCTGGGCGGTTGCTGCCGCTACATGCTGGGAACCGGCGAATTCGTGAGCGGCTTTTTGACCGGCATCGGCGTACCGCTGGCCATCCTGCCATGCATCATCTTCGTGGTCGCCGCGTTCATCGGTTTCGCCATGGGCACGAGCTGGGGAACCATCGCGCTGATCCTCCCCATCGTCATCGGGGTCTACCCTGCCGACGACCCGCTGTTTTTGGTTGCCATCGGCTCCACCTTGGCCGGCGCGGTCTACGGCGACCACGTCTCGCCCATTTCCGACACGACCATCCTGTCTTCGGCCGGCGCGAAGTGCAACCACCTGCGCCACGTGGCAACGCAGCTGCCCTACGCCACGCTCGTGATGGTGTGCTGCTTCATCTGCTACATCATCGCCGGCTTCACCGCCAACCCATGGCTGAGCCTTGTCGTGGGTCTGGTGCTCGTGGTCATCGGAGCTTCGGTGCTGCACCGGTCGAATTACGGCGCGAAGAAGAACTAACGAATCCTTGCGCGAACAAGGGGGCGAGCACGTTTTCGGATGTGTTCGCCCCCTTTATTTTTCAGGTGGTTAATTATCTCGTGCGATGGATTGTTGCGCCGTTGAACTGCATGAATGCTATTCGAAAGTAAATTTATAGGAATTAATCGAATAATCCCGACAGCTTTTGTGAAATACCAAACTCCGTGGGTGGTATTTTAACCATTCCGCATATAGTAGGGGCAACAGCCCATGCGGCAGCCAAGGAGCACCGAATAGGCGATGGGAATGTCAGCAGAACGCGCATTCGCCGAAATTCGATCGCCCCGGGTCCTTTAAGAGGCCCGCTTGCGCGCTCAAACGATCGATCGCATGCTTTTGTGCATGCGTCAAAGGGGGAAGTGAGGGGGTTATGCGTTTGAAGGCCTCGACCGAATACGGAATGCGCGCGGTTTTGTACCTCGCCGAAAAGGGAACGGTCTGCTCTTCGCGTGACGTAGCTGAGGACATGTCCATTCCTCGCGACTACCTGATTCAGCTCGCGCAGCTGTTGCGCAATGCGGGCATCATCGTCGCACGGCCTGGCAAAAACGGTGGATACAGCCTGGCGAAGGATCCTTCGGAAATCAGCGTGCTCGACGTGGTCAACGCGCTGCAGGACGACAAGAAACGTGCGAAACGCAAAAGTGCGAGCGACGGCGAAAACGACC
The DNA here is from genome assembly GCA_963635025.1 of Eubacterium sp. CAG:786. Taxonomy (GTDB): domain Bacteria; phylum Actinomycetota; class Coriobacteriia; order Coriobacteriales; family Eggerthellaceae; genus Senegalimassilia. The sequence goes on along the minus strand of CAVHFC010000057.1, from coordinate 2,035 downwards.
TGGCCAATATCATTTCCGCTGCTTATTCTCTAATCGAGCGGGGTATTGAAGCCCACATGGAAGCGCTCACGCTCTCCATGCTGCTCGATTACATGCACAGCGACGAGACGGACAACGAATTCGTCGCGCGCCAGATGCTCGAAGAGGTAAAGCGCCTGCAAAACGGCACTGACACGATTTAAGGACGGTGTCGCGCCCTTCGGGCGCTCTCTATTGCTGCGCGAGTCATGCCTCGCGCCTACGAAGTTTGGGTTGCTAGGTTAACTCATCCCGTCGGAATTCTGTAGGCGCGAGTCACGACTCGCGCAGCACTCGGTCAGCGCCCGAAGGGCGCGTCACTCTATTTCAAACGGCCCGAGACAACCGACGATCTCGCAACCGCCACATGCCCCATGCGCGCCCACGCGCTCTACCCGATTCCCAACACCTGCATAACCAGCAGGATAACGGTGAGCACCGTGACGATGGCGACGGTCACCCAAATGAGGATCCGCGAGACCCGCCCGTTCTTGAACTTCCCCATCACGCGCTTGTCGGACGAGATCAGCGCCATGAACACCAGCAACACCGGCAGCACTAGGCCGTTGATGAACTGAGCCATCAGCATGACGCCCATGAGGTTGATGTTCGGGATGAGCACGATCACCGCCGACAGCACGATGACGAACGTGAAGATGCTCTTGAACAGCGGCGCTTCCTTCCATTTGAAGGACACGCCGGCCTCCCAGCCGAACGCCTCGCAAATGACGAACGCCGTGGTGAGCGGCAGCACGCACGCAGCCAAGAACGACGCCGCGATAAGCCCGATGGCGAACAGCGCCTCGGCATACTGCCCCGCAAACGGCGCCAGGGCGCGCGCTGCATCGGCGGCGTCTTCGATGGTGATGCCCTGCGGGAACAGGACGGTTCCCGTGGTCACGATGATGAACCAGGCAACCAAACATGCGGCCACGGTGCCCGAAACCACGTCGACCTTCTGCGTGAACATATCATCGGTCGTCACGCCCTTCTCCACCACGTTGCTTTGGTTGAAGAACATCATCCACGGCGCGATGGTCGTGCCGATCATGGAAATGACGAGCGAGATGAACTGCTGATCGCTCACCACATGCGGCACGATGGTGTTGATGGCGGCGTCTTCCCAGTTCGGTTCCGCCAAGAACGCCGCGATAACATAGGTGAGGAACACCAGCGACAAGATAAGGAACACCTTCTCGACGCGCTTATAGCTGCCGCCGACGATGAGCAGCCACACCGCCACGGCGGCAACGGGCACGGCGATGTATTTGGTGACGCCGAACATCTCCATGCCCGACGCGATGCCGGCGAACTCCGAAAACGTGGTGCAAACATTGCCGATGAGCAGGGCGAACATAGCCAGTGCGGTCAGGCGGATGCCGAAGCTTTCGCGAATGAGCGCCGCGAAGCCCTTGCCGGTGACCGCACCCATCTTCGCAGCGGTCATCTCCACCACGATAAGCAGGATGCACATGACCGGGATAACCCACAAGGTGGCGAACCCGAAGCTGGCGCCAACGGTGGAGTACGTCGAGATGCCGCCAGCATCGTTGCCCGCCATGGCGGTGACGATGCCGGGGCCGAGCGCAGCCAGGATGAGCAGCAGCTTGCTTTTCTGCTTCACGCCCGCGCCGGAACCTTCCGCCGTCCCATCATTCGTTGCAGCAGCGACGGCGGCTTCCTTGTTCGCCAGCGCCGTTTGCTGCTCAGGGGTGCGCACCGCCTCGCCCGTCTTGAAGCTCGCGCGCTCGCGCGGGTTGTTCGCATCGATGTTCACGCTGGCGACCGTGCTGGTTTTCCCGGAACGCTTCAACACCATGCCCTACCTCCATTGAAAGCCGACGATCTGCAGCAGCACCAAGGTGTACAGGGCCAAAAACAGCACCGCACCGATACCGATGCCAACCCACTTGAGCACCGACGCCGTGGTCTTCTCGCCGCTCACATCGTCCTCGATGGCGTCCCACGCATCGTCGACGGTAACGATGCCCAGCAGCACCCCGTGCTCGTCGACGAC
>CAVHFC010000056.1:6266-15617 GCA_963635025.1 Eubacterium sp. CAG:786 | reverse complement strand
TGCGAGAACGAGAAGGTGAAGCTGCTGCTGGCCATCATGGAGCACATCACCAGCGACATGCAGACGTTCAGCAGGAAGAGCACCTGGATAACGCGGATGAAGCCCAGCTCCGACTTGTAGGCATCTCCCTTGATGTCTTTAATGTCCTTAACGGTGCCCTCGGCGAACCCTGCGGCGATGTTGCGCGCGCCGACGATGCCCAGCACGGCAAAAAGGATCGGGACCAAGGTGATGGCGACGCTTTCGGCGTTGAAGCTGCCGGTAGCGGAGTAATAAATGGTGGAAACGATCTCGATGGCGACGAAGACGGAAAGCCAAACGATGGCCGATTTCGCCTTGTCAGGATGCTTGGCGGCCCTGCTTCCCATGAAGCCGGCTATGATCTCGATGATGCACTCCGCTATCACGAAGGGGATCATAACGAGCATCGGTATGAGCTGGTTAGGGTCGGAATCAGGAATCGAAAAGTCGATGCTGATGCTCGCGGATCCGTCGGAAGCGGCAATCAAAAACGTTGCCACCATGCCCGCCAAAATCACGCACGCGAGCAATACGAAGCCGAGAACGACGAGCAGGATGCTGGTTGTTCTCAGCAGGCGCTGGTAGGTGGTCATGGGTCCTCCTTGCGTATGTTCTTGCGTGCGCGGGCGTCGCCTCCGTCCGCGCACGTTTCATGACGGTTCGTATAATCTACACTAACTTGGCCTGTCGCGCGGCGTGCCAGGCATCAAGTTTCCAGAACAGCAAATGAAAGAGCACGGTCGCGAAACCGACGCACGGCAGGTAGAGCAGCGTCATGTCGAAGGTGAACGGCGAAATGGCGAACAGACCGGGGGCGATCGCCGCACCGCCGACCGTGCCGCCGACGACCACGACCAGCAGCGCGACGCGGATAGGCGTCAGGGGCAGCGACAGGCGCAGCACCAGGTTCGCGCCGATCCACGCCATGCACAGCGTGCACAGGGTGGAAACCTGCCCGTAGTCAAGCCCCAGCACGTTGTAGCCGACGGCGTTGATGACCATAACGGCGATGATGGTGGTTGCGGCGCCGGGGATGCTGCGCACGATGACGTTCTCCAGGAAATGGCCCTTCACGCGGTCGTGATTCGGCTCGAGTGCGAGCACGAACGACGGTATGCCGATCGCGAACGCGCTGATCAGCGTGATTTGGATGGGTTGGAAGGGGTACTGCCACGGCGCGAACAGGAACACGACGGCGCCGGTGATGGACAGCAGGGTTTTCACCAGGAACAGCGAGGCGGAGCGCTGCAGGTTGTTGATGGAGCGCCGCCCCTCGGCGACGACCTTCGGCATGCTGGCGAAATCGTTGTCCACCAGCACCAGGTGCGCCACGTTGCGCGCGGCGTCCGACCCGGCCGCCATGGCCACGCCGCAGTCCGACGCCTTGAGTGCCAGCGTGTCGTTGACGCCGTCCCCGGTCATGGCGACGGTGTGGCCGGCCTTCTGCAGCGCGGTGACGAACGCCTTCTTCTGCTCGGGCTTCACGCGTCCGAACACGCTGGCGCTCTCAAGTGCCGCTTCCAGGTCGGCCTCGCTGGCAAGCGTGGTGGCGTCGACGAAGTTCTCGGCACCCTCGACGCCAACCTTGGCGGCGATGCCGGAAACGGTGCGCGGGTCGTCGCCGGAGATGACCATCACGCGCACGCCCTGTTCCTTGAAGTACCCGATGGTCTCGGCGGCGGTCGAGCGGATTTGGTCGCGGATGCCGATAAAGCCGATGGGCACGGGCACGCCGATGATGTCGCCCTCGGCGTCGAAGCCCTCAACGCGCGCGACGAGCAGCAGGCGCGCTTCGCTTGCCAGCTCCTCGGCCTGTTCGCGCACCTGATCGTAAGCGTCTTGCAGGATGAACTGCGCGGCGCCCATCACGTACGAGCCGCCATCGGCAAGCACCGCGCCCGACCACTTCTTGTCCGAGCTGAAGGGGATGGTGCGCGCACAGGCTTGCGCGGCAACGCCCGAGCCCTCGTAGTGCGCGATGATGGCGCGCGCGGTTTCGTTGGGGCTGTCGTCGGCGGCGGCAATGGAGGCGAGCGCGCAGTCGGCCTCGGCCACCGCACCGGGTGCGCCGCCCGCCGCGCCGCCGCCGGCAACAGGCTTCACCCAGGCAACTTCCATGTCTCCGGTGGTGATGGTGCCCGTCTTGTCCAGGCACAGCACATCGACGCGCGCGAGCGTTTCGATGCAGTACAGCTGCTGCACCAGAACCTGGCTTTTCGCCAGGCGCATGACGGCGACCGCCAGCACGGTGGACGTGAGCAGGATAAGACCCTCGGGGATCATGCCGACGAGCGCCGACACGGTCGAAAGGATCGCGCTGTCCAGGTCGGTTCCCGAAATGAAGTACTCGCGCGCGAACAGCAGGATGCCGATGGGCGGGATGAAGAAGCTCACGTACTTGATAACGCCGTTGAGCGTGTTCATGATCTCGGAGTTCACGGCTTTATGCTGCTTGGCCTCGGCCGATATCTTCGCCGCGTAGTTTTCCGCTCCAACGTGGGTCACGCGCGCGTGCACGGTGCCGGCGTTCACGAACGAACCGCTCATCAGCTCGTCGCCGGGGCGCTTCTTGATGAGGTCGCTCTCGCCGGTGAGCAGGCTTTCGTTCGCGCTGCATTCACCTGAAAGCACAACGGAGTCGGCGGGCACCTGGTCGCCGCGCGACAGGATGATCACGTCGTCGCGCACCAGCTCGTCGATGGGCACCTCAACGTGCGCCCCGTCGCGCACGGCGGTGGCCTTCGAGCTTGCCACGATGGAGAGGCGGTCGGTCGTGCGCTTGGAGCGGATTTCCTGCACGATGCCGATGATGGTGTTGCAGATGATGATGACGATGAACAGCGCGTTCTTCAGCGACCCGGTGAACAGCACGAACGCCGCCAGCAGCACGTTCATCCCGTTGAACAGCGTGCAGATGTTCTCGCGTGCGATGGTGCGAAGCGATCGCGTTTTCACGCCGGTGTCGACGTTCACCTCGCCCGCCGCAATGCGGGAAGCCACCTCGTCGGCGGTCAGTCCGGCGGGATGGCTTCCTGTTCGCGATGGGTTCGCGGAGCTTAGTTGTTCGGTCATTGCTCTCCTGCTTTATAAGTCCTCGAAGAACGTGCAGCCGTTGCGGCCGTTCTCTTTCGTGCGGTACAGCGCCAGGTCGGCATCCTTGTAGATGCTATCGCCCGGGTTCTTGCGCTCGGAAAACGCCACGCCCACGCTCAAGGACACCTTCGGCAGCTCCGCTTCGGGCTTGGCAAGCTGTTCGTTGACGGCGTCGATCTTCTCTTGGATGGTGTAGCGCAGATCCGGCGTCATTTCCACCATGATGATAGCGAATTCGTCGCCGCCGGTGCGGCAGATGTGGTCAATGCTACGAAAAGCCGTTTTCAGCAGGTTCGCCACGCGCTTGAGGATGGCGTCGCCGGAGGCATGGCCGTACGTGTCGTTGACGTGCTTGAAGATGTCGACGTCGAGTAGGATGAGCGCGAAGGGCCGTCCGCTGGACTCGTAGAGGTCGAGCAGCTTGTCGTAGGAGCCGCGGTTGAGCAGGTCGGTCAGCGCGTCGTGCTCGGCCTGGTGCTTGATGAGCATCTGCGTGGCCTCGTTCTCCTCGCGCACCTGGTTGTACGTTTCGGCCAATACCTGCAGTTCGCCGGCGCCGGTGACGGGGAATTCGGCTCCCGTGCGAATGCATTCGTTGAACGTCATGATCGGCTTCACGATGGATTTGCGAACCAGGAAGCACGCGAGCAGGGTGAAGATGGCGAACAGGATCACGAATATCTCGAGCTTCAGGTAGATGTCCTTGAAGGCGGTGGCGGCGTGGTTTTGGCTGTTGCGCGTGGAGGTGGTCAGCTCGGAGATGCACAGGTTGGTTTGGTACTTGATGTTCGTGCGCGCCGCTTCGTAGTGTTGGTTCGACACCAAATCTTGCGCACGGGCGAGCTTTTCCTCGTTGGAAAGGGATGCTTCCTCGTCGGTGAGCTGGACCTCTTGCAGCTCGGGGTACTTGCTTTGCGCGCTGCTGCCGTTCGCTTCCTCCACCAGGCGCATGGCGTGGTATTCGGTGAGCATCAAGTCGTTCGACTCGTCCATGGCGGCCTGCAGCGAATTGAAGGCGTCGGTGCCCTTGAACTCCTCTTTCAGGCTGGAAAGCGCCTGCTCGCGGCTTTGGGTGACGTTCGCTTCCTGGAAATAGGCGTCGACGTACTTTTCCTCGCCGGTCATGGCGGCCAGGCGCACTTGCTCGGTTAAGGTGTTCGAGCCGGTTTGCAGCTGGGTGGCGTTCTTCTCGCTGGAAATGTAGGTTTCGGTTTCGGCGTGCAGTGCTTGAAATTGGTTCCAACCTGCGACGAACGTCGCCGCGCAGACGGTTCCCAGCACAATGGTGACGACGATGGTGGCAACGCTGATGCTTTGGACGTGGATACGCCTCATGATCATTGCCTCCCTTGCTTGCCATTTTGACTGCCCGGTTGCGCGCTCGGCTGCGGGCGAGGCTGGCGAGGCGGGCAAGTTGTCTTCCTGAATAGTAATCATGCCGATACTATAGGGTATTTTCCCCTCGATTGGTTTCTCGTTTTCAGTCAGCGCCCATTGAGACGCGAACGGTACGAACATGCCCGAGAAAATTTGTGTCGCATGTTTCGGATATTCTTCGCGAGTCAGCGAACCTTCGCTCGTATCCGCATGAAAACACCTGTGGGGGTTTGCTTTCTTGAAATTGTGTGGGGTTGAGCCATGGCTCAATCCGTACTGGAGAGCGCGTTAGTGCGACACATAATTCGAAAGCGCGCGAGCGGTGTACCGCTTCGGATCGTGAAAAGTCTGACGCGCCTTCGGCGCTGGCTGTTTATGTGCGAGCTGTCGCTCGCACCCACGAAGTTGGGGCTGATGAGTCAACTCATCCGTTGGAATTCGGTTGTGCGCCCTGCCTCGCACCCACGAAGTCAGGGTTGTTGTTAACCATTCTGCCAAGATTTCGTGGGGTCGAGCCATGGCTCGACCCGCATTTGAGAGCGCTGAAGGCGCGACACGCTATTCAAAACGGCAAAACGGCGGTGAGCGTCACGATCTCGCGAACCGTCTTCGCTCCGCATAAAAACACTGACGCACCCTTCGGGTGCCCTCGATTAAGGTGCGAGTCATGCCTCGCACCCACGAAAAACCAACCGGGGGCGTTTCCATCGCGAAGAAAACGAGGCGCGAGGCATGGTGCTGTAAAACTCGTAGGCGCGAGCCATGGCTCGCGCAGTATTGGAGAGCGCCGAAGGCGCGACACAAAATCCCAAAAGGCGGGTACGCGCGAACCGTTCCCGCCCCGCGCAAAAACACTAATTTGAGAAGGTTTTCACCTTGCTGTTGAATTTATCGCTCCCATCAGGTATTTCGTAGGCGCGAGGCACGACTCGCGCAGTATAAAAAAGCGCGAAGCGCGCCACTGTTTTCTCTAGGGCAAGTTTCCCCTTGCCCATCAACCCTTGCCCAACGGCTTTCTCATTCGAAGAACCTGTCTTGAAGCCACTTGCTCGGATTCGTCTCGATATAGCGGTAAATGCGCTGATAATCGGCTTCGTTTCGGCAAATGTGGTCGTAGAACCCCGTTTGCCAGACCTGCCTGTCATATCCTTGCTTGCGGAGGGCTCTGGTCGTTGCGGCCTTTATCCTGCCTACGGCGTTCGCCAAGGCGCTTCGGTATTCCGGCCCCGCCGGCCTGGCGTCCTGTATGCGGATAAGCAGATGCACGTGGTTCGGCATGACGACAAAGACGTCGACCGACGTTCCGCGGCTCGCGGTCCCCGTGGCCTCTATGCACCCCGCGCACGCCCTACCGTTGCCGTTGAGGATCATTTTCGGCGAGTCGAGCGCCGTTCGCGCCTGCTCAACATTGCCGAACAGGCATTTCCTGCGATGCGTGCAGAACGTGACGAAGTACACGCCGTTTGACGAATAGTCCCATGTTTCGAGCCTCATTTGCATCCCGCTCCCTCCCTTATATTCAGGATAGGATGGCTCGATAGATTAGAGCGCATGTGTTGCCGGACTGTTTGGGGAACCCGGCTCGCGCCGGGAAAAGTGTGGCGCGCTTCGCGCTCTCGATTAAGGTGCGAGTCGTGCCTCGCACCCACGAATACGGGGTGCTGTATGTCATAGCTTGCAGCAGAATTTCGTGGGGTCGAGCCATGGCTCGACCCGTATTTGAGGCGCGACACCATTTTTAAAATTCGGGGCATATCGATCTCGCGAACCGTTCCCGCCCCGCGCGAAAACACTGACGCACCCTTCGGGTGCTCTCGATTAAGGTGCGAGTCGTGCCTCGCACCCACGAAATTTTGCTTGAGAGGTTGGCTCTTCGGTAGGGTTTCGTGTCGGCGCAAATGGCATCCACGCGAAGTCGGGGCTGCTGGGTTAACTCGCCTGCCAAGATTTCGTGGGGTCGAGCCATGGCTCGACCCGCATTTGAGAGCGCTGAAGGCGCGACACCATTTTCGAACCCGCGGGGCGCTGCCTCCCGAACGGTTTCCTCCTCGCGGAAATTTTGCATTCCCGTAACACGAATGGGTCTAGAATGTCTTTTTCCGCTTGTAAAGGAGGACGAGCGATGCAGCACACGATTGAGGACATCGAGTACGCGGAATATCTGTTCGACCGTTTCTACGGTATCGGCAGTTCGGAAAACGGCGGCGTCACGCGCCTGGGTTACACCGAGGTTGAGGACGAGATGCACGCGGCCCTGGTCGCCCTGGGCGGCGAGGCGGGTTTCGGCAACTACGCCGATGCGGTGGGCAACACCTACTTATATCGCAAGCAACACGATATGGACGAGCCGTACTACCTGGTTGCATCGCATCTGGATTCCGTTATCGAAGGTGGGCGCTACGACGGCGTGGCCGGTATTATCGCGGGCCTTATGATCATGCGATGGGCCGAACGAGACGGGCTTGACCTGCCCATTCGCGTGGGCGCCATGCGCTGCGAGGAGTCGAGCAACTTCGGGCGCAGCACCATCGGCAGCGGGCTTATCACCAAGGAAATCTACAAGCACGACATCGGCGAGGCGGTGAGCAAGCAGGGCGAAACGCTGCGCGAGGTGTTCGAGCGCAAGGGCTACAGTCTTTCCCCTGAGCGCATCAGCGGCATCCAGGAATATATCGAATTGCATATTGAACAGGGGAAAGTCCTGGAAGAATACGGGGATGCGGTGGGAATCGTGTCCACCATCGCCGGGCCGCGCCGCTTCAAGGTGGACATCCACGGCAGCGCCGAGCATTCCGGCGCCACGCCCATGGGCATGCGTTCGGACGCCCTTGCCGCCGCGGCCGAGATCATCTTGGAGATCGAGGAAATCGGCAAGTCGGAGTCGATGTACCAGTCGGTCGCCACGGTGGGTGTGGTCACCAACCACCCCAACGCGCTCAACGTCATCCCCGGCGAGGTGGAGCTGGGCGTCGATATGCGCGGCATCGATTCGGCGAGCCTCGACCGCATGGAGGCGCGCTTGAAGGCTGCCTGCACGCGCATCTGCGAGAAGCGCCGCCTGAAATATTTCCGGCAGAAAACGTCCGACATCCCGCCTATCGACATGTCGGCTGACCTGCAGCAAAAGCTGCTCGCCGCGGCAAAGGAGCTGCATATCCCGCATCGCTCGATGATCAGCGGCGCCGGCCACGACGCCATGTCCTTCGCGCACATCTGCGACACGGCCATGGTATTCATCCCCTGCGTCAAGGGAATCAGCCACAACAAGAAGGAGTTCACCACCATCGAGTCCATTTGCGATGGCGCGAAGGTGATTTACCAGCACTTGAAGGAGGAAGCGCGATGATCCTGGTGAAAGACGGCCGCGTCATCGACCCGAAGCGCGGCGTTGACGACGTGCTCGACCTGGTCCTGGAGGACGGCAAGATCGCGAAGATCGGCAAGTACCAGCGCACGGACGACTACGAGCGCATCGTGGAGGCCAAGGGCTGCATCGTGGCGCCGGGGCTGGTGGACGTGCACGTGCATTTCCGAGATCCGGGCTTCACCTATAAAGAGGATATCGAAAGCGGGGCGGCTTCGGCGGCGGCCGGCGGGTTCACGACGGTCGTGTGCATGGCGAACACCAAGCCCGCCGTCGACAATGAAGAGACGCTGCGCTACGTGCTAGACAAGGGTGCCGCGTGCGGGATCAACGTGCTTACCTGCGCTTCTATCAGCAAAAACCTTGCCGGCGAGGAAATCGTCGACATGGAAGGGCTTGCCGCGGCCGGCGCGGCGGGATTCACCGACGACGGCATTCCGCTGATGGACGAGGCGCTGGTGAAAGAAGCGATGGAGCGCGCGGCGAAGCTCGATCTGCCGCTGTCGTTCCATGAGGAGGACAAGGCGTTCATCGCCTCGCCGGGTGTGAACGCCGGCGCGGTGTCGGAGGCGCTGGGGCTTGGCGGGGCGACGGCGCTGGCCGAGGACGTGCTGGTGGCGCGCGACTGCATGCTGGCGCTGCACACCGGCGCGCGCGTGAACATCCAGCACATCAGCTCGGGCAACTCCGTGAAGATGGTGCGCCTGGCCAAGCAGCTCGGCGCGCGCGTCACCGCCGAGGCGACGCCGCACCATTTCTCGCTGACGGAGGAAGCGGTGCTCGAAAAGGGCACCATGGCGAAAATGAATCCGCCGCTGCGTACGCACGCCGACCGTTACGCCATCATCGAGGGGCTTAAAGACGGCGCCATCGACATCATCGCAACCGATCACGCGCCGCACAGCGCCGAGGAGAAGGCGAGGCCGTTTGCCGAGGCTCCGAGCGGCATCGTTGGGCTGGAGACGGCGCTGGCCTTGGGCATCACGAACCTGGTGCGCAAGGGGCATCTGACCGTGATGCAGCTGATGGAGAAGATGAGCCTGAACCCCGCGAAGCTCTACAACCTGGACAAGGGTTACATCGACGAGGGGGCCGATGCCGATCTGGTCATCTTCGACGAGAACGAGGCTTGGACGGTCCCCGGCACCTTCGCGTCGAAGGGCGCGAACTCGCCGTTTATCGGCGAAGAGCTCCACGGCCGCGTGAAGTGCACCATCTGCGCTGGTAAAGTGGTGTACGAAGGATAGCGCGACGGTTGAAGGGGCATGACGCACCGGCTGGCCTGCGGTAAAGAGCGCGATGCGCCGCCCGGCCTGCGGCCAAGGGCGTGCCGCGCCGCCCGGCCTGCGGCCAAGGGTGTGACGCGCCCTTCGGGCGCTGGCCCATTGCTGCGCGAGCTGTAGCTCGCGCCTACGAAATCACGGTCCACAACGCTGCGCTTTGCAGTAAAAATTCGAGGGCCGAGCAATATGCTTTGCCTCAAAACTTCGTAGGGT
>CAVHFC010000056.1:3233-5970 GCA_963635025.1 Eubacterium sp. CAG:786 | reverse complement strand
TCCGCCGCTGCGAAAAGCGCCCCTATCGTCATCGTGCACACCAACGACGTGCACTGCGCGCTTTCCAACGCGAAGACGAAGCTCGGTTACGCGGCGCTCATCAACTACGCATCCACCCAGCGCGACACCTACAGTGCGGACAGCGTGGCTTTGGTCGATGCCGGCGACAACGTGCAGGGCGACTTCGAGGGTGTGTTCACGAAGGGAGAAGCCCCTGCTCAAGTGATAGGTGCCTGCGGGTACGACGTGCTCGCCCCGGGCAACCACGAGTTCGACTATGGTCAGGAGCAGTTCTTCGCCTTGCGCCAGACCGAAGGCGTGCCGTATGTGTGCTGCAACTTCCTGGATGCGGGCGGCACGCGCGTGTTCGATGCGTACCGCGTGCGGGAGTTCCCCTCGGAGGCGGGCACGGTGCGCGTCGCGTTCGTCGGCGTCATCACGCCTTCGACGCTTACCACGTCCAAGCCCGACAGCTTCAAGGACGAGGACGGCAACATCATCTACGGCTTCTGCGGCGACGAGAGCGGGCAGACACTCTACGACGCGGTGCAGGCAGCGGTCGACGAGGCGCGCGGTGAAGGCAAGGCCGATTACGTGGTTCTGCTTGCACATCTGGGTCAGGCCGGCTCGATCGATCGGTGGCGCAGCGATGTCGTGGTCGCCCATACGACCGGCATCGACGTGGTCATCGATGGGCATAGCCACGAGAAGTACGTCCAGACGGTCGCGAACAAGGACGGCAAGCAGGTAATCATCACGCAGACCGGCACGAAGTTCCAAAGCTTCGGGCGCGTCGAGATCGATCCGGTTGCGGGCACGGCGACGGCCTCCATCGATGCGACGGGCATCGATGGCGTCTCGGCCGAGCTCATCGAGGAGTGGGCCGGCGAAGATGCGACCATATCCGACCTGGTGGCGAAGATCGAGGCTGAGCTTGAGGTGAAGAAGGCGTCGCCGGTGGGAACCTCCGAGGTGTTTCTGCGCGCTTACGAAAGCGACAACACGGCCTGGGCGGTTCGCCAGCGCGAGACGAACCTGGGGGATTTCGTCGCCGACTCCGTGTTCTATTACGCGTCGAACAGCGGCGCCCCGTGCGACGTGGCCGTGGCGAACGGCGGCGGCATCCGCGCGAACATCGAGGCGGGAACGGTGACGTACGGCAACTTGGTGTCGGTTCATCCGTACATGAATCAGCTGTGCTATTTGAAGGTGACGGGTCAGCACATCCTCGACATGCTCGAGGTTGGTGCCATGACGCTGCCCGATCCCTCTGGTGGACTTTTGCAGGTCAGCGAAGGGTTCAGCTACACCGTGCGCACCGATATCCCCACACCGGTGGTGTTGACGGACGACTCGTCGGCGGTGAAAGAGTTCGTGGGCGAACGCCGCATCAAGCATGCGCGGCTGTTCGGCCAGGACATAGACCCTACGGCCGAATATACCCTTGCGGGCAACTCATTCGTTTTGCTTTCGGGCGGCAACTGCATGCCCATTCCGGCAAACGTCGCCGATGCGAACTTCATGGGGGTCGACGTCGATGCGCTGGTGGAATACATCCAGGTGAACCTCAAGGGAACCATCGGGCAGGATTATGCTGCCGATGCGGGGCAGGGGCGTATCGTGGTGACCGATCACGAGGAAGAGCCTGGTCCCGCACCTGCGCCCGGTGGAGATGGGACTGATGGCGGGAATGCGGCAGGCGGGGGAGCAACGGGTTCGAATTCGGGCGCCGGCGCGAATGCGAGCACGAACGCCAAGGCGACCTCGATTCCGGCAACCGGGGACGCCGCCGGCGGCACCGTCGCAGCGGCGGCAACCGCGGCAGGCGTCAGCGCGATCCTCGCCAGCGCTGCCGTCTTGTCCCGCAGCTAGCCCTCGAGGCGTCGCGGTAAATGAGTGACGCATCCTTCGGATGCTGACCGAATACCGCGCGAGCCATGGCTCGCGCCTACGAAATCACGGTCCAAAACGTTACATCTTGCTGCAAAAATTCGTGGGTTCGAGCCATGGCTCGAACCGCCCTAGAGAGCGCCGAAGGCGCGACAGTATTTTTGCCGCAAGAGCGGCAATAGTCGGGGCTGTTCGAGCAGCATTTCCCTCACAACATGAATCCGTGGGGTTGAGCGACAGCTCAACCCTTTCTCGAGAGCACCGAAGGTGCGACACTTATTTCTTGGACGAGCAAGCGGGCGGTTGACGGTCGGCATAACCGATTCCGCCCGCATATTAAAAAATCTGACGCGCCTTCGGCGCTGGCTATTTAGGTGCGAGATGGTATCTCGCACCCACGAAATGCTTGTTACTTCGTTATCCCAATAACTAGATTTTCGTGGGGTCGAGCGAAAGCGCTTCTCGACCCTATTTAGAGAGCGCCGCTAGGCGCGACACAAAATTTAAAGCGAGAACGGGGCGCTTCCGCTCGCGCGCTAAAGTGGGTCAAGCGAGCGTGCTTGTGCGATAAACGCCCCGCTACCTCGTATTTCGGCGTACAATTGCGATATCGAGCGAGCTAGAAGGGGTGGTCGCCATGGATTCCCGCAACAATCATAAGCCGACGAAACGTCAGGCTCCGACGCCGCGTCATCCTGCTGGCGCCGGTCATGCTTTCGGGTCACGGCCCTCCGCGTCGCAACATCCGACGAACGGTGGGCAGCAGCGACCTGCGGCGGCGCATCCCTCGGCGCCCCAGCACCCGGCGAACGGCGGGCAGCAACGCCCCTCGGCGGCCCAACGGCCC
>CAVHFC010000056.1:0-3193 GCA_963635025.1 Eubacterium sp. CAG:786 | reverse complement strand
GCCCCTCGGCGGCCCAACGGCCCGCAACGGTTCGCCCCTCAGCGGCTCAGCGTCCTTCCGCATCTCATCGCTCGGCGAATGCCAACCGCCCGGCGAATTTCGGCCGACCGAATGCCGCTCGACCGACTGCTTCCCATCCGACCTCCTCGGCTTCGCGGGCAACCTTGTCCCAGTTCTCCCTGAGCGAGATATCGTCGCTCGCTCGCGAGCACACCCCGGCGGTCTTGCTGGCGGTCTTGATCGTGCTCGTCGTTCTCATCGCCATCAGCGCCTCCTTCTGCTCGAATCACGCGTCCACCACCGCGGCAAGCGATTCCCCCGCCGCTGACGAAGGAGCCGTGGCAACGCAGGTGCAGCCGGCCACGGTGCATTTCGTTGCCGTGGGCGACAACCTTCCCGAAGACCAAATCGGCGCGTACGCCGACGCGCAGGCCGGTGAAGTGGGCGACGGCGTCTACGACTACACGAGCCTGTACGAGTACATCAAGCCTTACATCGAGTCGGCTGACCTGGCGTACGTCAAGGAGGAAACCACCTGCGGCGGGGACGAGATCGGGCCGTTGGGCTATCCGTCGTACAACACCACCGACGAAATGGCCGACGCGCTTGTGTCGACCGGCTTCGATTTCGTCGCTTCTGCTTCGAACCATTCCTACGACTGGGGCAATTACGGGGCGAACGAGCACTCTTGCGAGCTGTGGAAGACCAAGCCCGTCGCCTTCACGGGAACTGCGGAGTCGGAGGAGGATGCCAAAAAGATCGCCACCGTCGAGCGCAGCGGGATGACGTTCGCCCTGCTCGATTACACCTACGGGTTGAACGGGTTCGATCAATCCGACGTGCCTTCGTATGCGGTGAACTTCATCGACAAGGACCGCATCGCCTCCGATGTGGCGCGGGCGCGCGAGCAGGCGGACGTGGTGCTGGTCGCCATGCATTGGGGTACGGAAAACCTGATGGATATCGACGATGAGCAGGCGGAATACGCGCAGTATCTCGCTGATTTGGGCGTCGATGTCGTGCTGGGATCGCACCCTCACGTGATCGGCCCCATGCAGTGGGTCGAAGGCAAGAACGGCAACAAGACGCTGGTGGCCTATTCGCTGGGCAACTTCATCACGCGCCACGACTATCCGTTGGCTTCGAACGACCTTGAGGGCATGTTGAGCTGCGATTTCGTGCGCGACGAGTCGGGTAGCGTCTCGGTTGAGAACGTGACGTGGACGCCGCTGGTCAACCATACCGATGGCGAAACCTTCCGGGTTTACGCGGTGAAGGACTACACCAACGAGCTGGCGGCTTTGAACCCGACCCTCACCGACCTCGAAGACCCGATCGCCTGGCTCAAGCAAACCACCCGGGAAACAGTAGGCGAAGGCTTCACCTTCAACGATTAGCGGTCTCGTCCTTACTTGGGAAGTTTACTTAGGAACTTAGGAACTTTACTTGGGAACTTGGGAAGTTTTCGGGTTCTCAAGTTCCCAAGTAAGCGCTTCTCGTTTTTCTACCCCAGGCGGCGCGACTTGGTTTCGGGGCCGATGGCCAGGGTGATGGCTGCGGCAACGAGCGCGATGCCCACGATGCCGAAGTAGATGACGCCGGGCTGCAGGTTCGCCAGCATCCACGTGACGGCGAAGGGCATCACCACGTTGACGGCCTTGCCGGCGCCCTGCGAGATGCCCGCGCCGCGGAAGCGGTACTTCGTCGAGAACAGTTCGCCCACGTATACGCCGATGACCGACGCGTTCAACACGTAGAAGCCGATGGTCATCAAAAAGCCCAGCACGGTGATGAGCACCGTCGAGCCCGCGCTCAGCGCCATGGCGTACGCGAACGCGAACACCGCCACCCAGATAAACGCGCCGGAAACCTCCACGCGGCGGCCGAGTTTCTCGATAAGCAGCGCGCCGATGAGCGCCCCGAGCGGCGCGGCCAGCATGGTGATGGTGGTGGACAAAAGCGAGGTTTGCGTGGCCAGGCCGACGCTCTTCAGGATGGACGGGCCGAACGTGGTGTAGGTGTACTGTGTCAGCGACGTGCCGACGACCACCACGATGCCAAGGAACAGGTTGCGTGACAGATGCGCGTCGGAGTCCATGGCTTTCTGCGTGAAAACAACCTGCTCAGCTGGTGCGATGCCGGCGTCTTCCATTTCGCGTTCGATGCGGGAGATGATGGTCTCCGCGTCGTCGAGGCGGCCGTGCTGGATGAGCCAGCGCGGGCTTTCGGGCATCGACTGGCGCGCGATGCACACGGCAATGGCGGCCGCGCCGATGACGGCGAACACCAACCGCCACGATTCCTGGCCAAGCGGGCTCCACATGGTGATGAAGAACAGGCACAAGAACATGCCGATGGGGGAGCCGCAGTTGGCGATGGTCGAACCGATGCCGCACCAACGCCCGCGCCGCGCCACGGGTGCGAACTCGTTGATCATGCTGAAGCTGGTGACCAGTTCCGACCCCAGGCCAAGGCCCACAAAGAAGCGCATGGCGATCATGAACGTCATGTTCGGGGAAAGCGCGCCTAAGATGGTGGCAATGCCGAACAGCAGCAGGTTGAACTGGAACGCTTTGCGGCGGCCGAGCTTGTCGCCGATGAGCCCGGCGATAAGCGAGCCGATGAACAGGCCCAAGAAGCCGGCGGACAAAAACGTGGCGGTTTGGCCGTCGGTAGCGAACCCGGTTTCCGTAAGCGTGCTCTTCACGCCGCCGGCAAGGTAGACGTCCATGGCGTCCACGAACACGCCGGCCGAGGTCAGCGCCATGACCTTCTTGAACGTTGCGGTTGGCTGCGTGGCGTCCATGCGGCGCATCAGGTCCGCGGCGCGGTTGCCTGCGGCGGCTTGCGAGCCGCCTACCTGCGCGTTTTGCGCAGCATCGGTTGTCGATGGCATTCGATTCCTCTTTCCAAATCCTGCAGCCGGGAACAAAAAATCCGCACGTTGCCACACAGCTAACGAAAGTGCAGTTAGTGCGCAAGCCAACGAGCGGATCAACGTTCCTGGTCGCAGGTTCCTTGGTGGTAATCGAAGGGTCGCTTCGGACACCATCAAGGAACCTTTTCCATAAAAGCGGATGAAATCATACTCTTTTACTGTGCGATGCCGCCCAACCCACCTGCCAGCTAGGAAATAAGACACAATCCCGCCACATTGGGGGGCGAGGGTCGCACTCAAAGAAATCAACGGCGC
>CAVHFC010000055.1:0-15709 GCA_963635025.1 Eubacterium sp. CAG:786 | reverse complement strand
TTGCCTCGTCGGCGAACGCTTGCAGCGCTGTTGTGCTCACCATGGACAGCGCCATGGTGAGCGACATGGCCACTGACCATGCCTTCTTTGCCGATCTTCCCATTCCTTTCCTCCCTACTCTGTCTGTCAATGCCCAGGGCGACGCATCTGCACCTGCCCTGCGGCTCACCGAGTTTCCAACGCCAGTGCGCAAAAAAATCCAGGTGCGCCTGAAACCGAGGTTAACCCTGCACGCGAAAGCGGATACCGACAGCGCAAAGAATTAGGGGGGGGGTTATTTTTTCGGTAAGCGACGACCGCAGCAGCTGATTCTCTACCATCACTGCTCTTCGAGCGAAAAAGCCGCCGAAGTCCCTAAGCGCACCAGCGCCGCCCCATCAACTGACGCACGACGCGAAACCATCGCAACCTTTACCCTCTCCGTTCGCTTTTCGCGTGTGATCGACCCTGCGCACCTTCGTGCCCTAACGTGTACCGTATACTGAACCGGTTCCACGTCCCTTGCGCTCGCGCCGCGCAGAATAAGGGGCTTCACGTTGCCTATAGGGAAAGAGGTTCGCCCATGCGCATCGGTTTCGACAACGACAAGTATCTGGCCTTGCAGGCCGAACATATCAGGGAGCGCATCAGCCAATTCGGCGGAAAGCTGTACCTGGAATTCGGCGGCAAGCTCTTCGACGACTATCATGCTTCCCGCGTGCTGCCCGGGTTTGAGCCCGATAGCAAGATCCGTATGCTGCAACAGATGTCCGCCGATGTTGAGATCATCATCGCCATCTGCGCAAACGACATCGAGAAGAACAAGGTGCGCGGGGACTTGGGCATCACCTACGACGAGGATGTGCTGCGTCTGCTCGACATCTTCCGGTCGATGGGCTTCGCCACGGCCGGCGTGGTGATCACCCGCTACGAGAACCAGCCCTCCGCCGTGGCATTCCGCCATCGCTTGGACAGCCTGGGCATTAAAAGCTACCTGCACTACCCCATCGCCGGCTACCCCTATGACACGCCGCGCATCGTGTCCGCCGAGGGCTACGGCAAAAACGAGTTCGTCGAAACCACGAAGCCGCTCGTGGTGGTCACCGCGCCCGGCCCCGGATCAGGCAAGATGGCCACCTGCCTTTCGCAGCTTTACCACGAGCACGAGCGCGGCGTCGAAGCCGGCTACGCGAAGTACGAGACGTTCCCCATTTGGAACCTGCCGCTGAAGCACCCGGTCAACATCGCTTACGAGGCCGCGACCGTCGACTTGGACGACGCGAACTGCATCGACCCGTTCCACTTGGAGGCCTACGGCAAGACCACGGTCAACTACAACCGCGACGTCGAGATTTTCCCGGTGCTCAAGGCCATGATGGAGCGCATTTTGGGAGAGAGCCCGTATCAGTCCCCCACCGACATGGGCGTGAACATGGCGGGACTTGCCATCGTCGACGACGACGCGTGCCGCGAGGCGGCGAAGATGGAGATCGTGCGCCGCTACTTCAGCGCAGCGGTCGATGAGCGCCGCACGGGGCTGCATCACGAATACGTGGAGCACCTTGAGCTGCTGATGAACCAGGCCGGTGTGGACGCAAGCTATTCCCCCGCCCGAAGCGCGGCGCTGCTCAAAGAGCAGGCGACCGGCGGCCCGGCGGGCGCGATGGTTCTGCCGGACGGGCGCGTGGTGACGGGCAAAACGTCCGACTTGCTCGGCGCGGCGTCATCGTTGCTGATGAATGCGCTCAAGGGCGTGGCCGGCGTGGACGAGGACCTGTTCGTGATATCCGACGAGGTCATCGAGCCGATTTGCGAGCTGAAGACGAAGACGCTGCATTCGGCGAACCCGCGCCTGCATTCCGACGAGACGTTGCAGGCCCTGTCGGTGACGAGCGCGACCGACCCGGTGGCGCGCAAGCTCATCGAGGCGGCGGACAAGCTGCGCGGCTGCGACGCCTTCTTCAGCGTCATCTTGGGTCCCGCCGACGAGAAGCTCTACCGCACGCTCGGCATCAACGTATGCTGCGAGCCTAAGTACGAGCAGCGCCGGTATTTTCATCGATAGGGGTCGCGCTAGCGCGCGTTTGGTTGCGGGGAGACCGGGGCGTGACCGGGGTGCCGGCCGGTGAGATATTTCCTTCCCTGCTTCGTTGGCGGCCTGGCCGATCCATGGATCGGCCCTACGAATTTTGGGAACGCGAGTCGTTATGTAAACGAGCCTAAACAACAATGCGCCTGCAACCACTTTGGTTGCGGGCGCTTTTTCGTGTGAAGAAGAGCGCGGAGAGATCGGCTTCGCAGCGGCTGCGGGCAGCTATCGGTTGAGCCTGCTGAGAACTTTGCCGGCGAGGCGATCCACGAAAGCGGCTTCGGGCACGTGCAGTTTGCAGGCCGGCACGAAGGTGACCGCGAGCGACACCGCGCCGCCAATGACCACGTACACAAGCGCCTGCAAGATGGAGCCGGAAAGCGGGGCCACCAGCACCTGCAGCAGCCACAGCACGCCGCCGCCCGCAAGCGCGCCCGCCGCACCGAGCGCAAGGGCCATCGCCACCGCGCGCGCGATGGATCGCAGGCCGAACGCGCCCAAGCTGCGCCGCAGATAAGCGAACAGGCACACATCCGACACCAGGTAGAACAAAGTTTCCGCCACGGCGACGGACTCGATGGGCATGGTTGCGGCATTGTTGGCCGCGAAGATGGTCAACCCCATCTGCACGACCGCCGCCAGCACGTTCACACCGGCGAAGACGCCCATGCGCCGCAGGCTGGAAAACGTTTTCTGCAAGTAGGTGTTCACGCCGTACAGCGGCAGCGCAACGGCCCACACCGCCAGATACGACGCGATCGAGGTAACGCTTTCCATGGTGAACGCGCCGGCATGGTAGAGCGTCACCAGCGGCAGGCTGAAAACCGCCAAGTACATGGCGAAGGGAATCATGAAGAACAGAATTTGGTTCGTGCCGCCCACGATGCCGCGCTTGACACCCTCCATGTTGCCCTCGGCGCGCATGTCGGACAGCTCGGTGAACATGGCCGTGGTAATGGGCACCGCCAAAAACGAATACGGCAGCGTGAACCACAGGCGCGAATACGCCAGGATGGACGGGCCGTTGTCGGCGAAGTTGTACGAGGCGGCGTTCTGCACCGACACCACCGCGAACGAACACAGCATGACGACGACCGCCGGCACGCCGATGCCGAGCGTTTCGCGCAAGGCGGGGTCGCGCAGGTTCACGCGCGGGCGGATGCGTATACCGTTGCGCTTGAGCGCCGGCAGCTGGATGGCCATCTGCACGAACACGCCGGCGGGGTTGCCGATGGCGATGATATACAGCGCCATGTTGGGGTCGTCCGGTTCCACGAGGGTGTACGCCAAAAACGTCAGGATGACGATCACGTTGTTCGCCACCGGCGCAATGGAGGACCAGAGGTAGTCGCGGCTGGCGTTCAGCAAGCCAGACACAATGGCCGAACAGCCATAGAATACGATTTGAATGGCGAAGAACTGGAAGAAGAGCACCGACACGGTCATTTCGGCCTGGTCGGAGTAGAACGACTGCGTATAGATGACCGCCGAGGGGAACAGCATGCAAAGAAGCGACACCGCGCCGAGCAGGATTATCACCAACGTCAGCAGGTTCGAAGCGTATTCGTTGCCGGCGCGCTGCCCGAGGCGCTTCTTCACCGACATGTACACCGGCAGAAACGCCGTGACGATCATGCCGCCGCACACCAGCTCGTAGAGCTGATTGGGCAGATTGTTGGCAACCTGATAGGAACTGGAGAGCAAGGTGGAACCAAGCGCGAAGGCCATAGCCCATGTGCGCGCAAAACCGGTGATGCGCGAGATGATGGTGCAAATGCTGATAAGCGCCGCGGACGACCCGATGGCAGCCGCCGATGCGGAAGAAGATTCCTCGACGGCCTCTTTCGCGCCCTGCGAATCGGCAGGCTCTTCGGCAGCGCGCCTGTGTCGAGCTCGTGCGAGCTTATCTGGCATGGGATGGAGCTTTCTTCTCTGGGTATAATGGCTCAATCATAGCAAACACGGAAAGAGGCACCGCATGCACATCCTCATCGTGCGCAACAATTCCAACTCTCAAGCCATGGAAGCATCGCTTCTTTTGGCAACGTACCTGAACACGCAGGGGATCGATTTCACGCTCGCCAACTCCACCGACCTCGTCGGCGCGCAGGCGAGCGTTTCTTTGCGCGAGGAGTGCGACGAGGGGTTCGACATGGCGGTGGCGCTTGGCGGCGACGGGACTCTTCTGCGCGCGGCGCGGCAGATCGGCTATGCGGGCACGCCCATCTTGGGAATCAATTACGGGACGCTGGGTTTTCTGGCGAATCCCTCGGAAAACGGCGTCATCGAGCCTTTGGCAGCGGCGCTTGCGGGCGATTGCGAGCAGCAGCGGCGCACGAACCTGGATATCCGCATCGTGTGCGAGGGAGAGGCGGACCCTTACGCCGACGAAGAGGGCGACGGCTGCGAGGAGGCTTGCGGCTCGCGCAGCTTCTTCGCCTTGAACGAAGTGGCCGTGACGCGCGGCGCAAACGGGCGCATCATCGGGTTCGACCTGGGCGTGTCGGGATCGACGTTGGCGAACATGCGCGCCGACGGCCTGGTGGTGGCAAGCGCGACCGGGTCGACCGCCTATGCGCTGTCCGCCGGCGGGCCGCTGGTGGCGCCGGGGTTCTCCGGCTTGGTGGCGGTGCCCATCGCCCCGCATACGCTGCATTCCCGCGCCATCGTCACGGGGCCTTCCGACGTGGTGGAGATGGACCTGTCGGAAAACGCCGCGGGGCGCGACGCTACGCTGTTCGTCGACGGCGAGCTTGTCGAGCTCGAGCGCCCCATCAAGCACCTGTACGTGAAGCGCGGCGGCGACACCATCCTGCTGCGTTACAAGGATGAAGGGTTCTATCAGCACGCGGCGAAGGTGTTCTTTTAAGGCTTCCTGACCCTAAGCTAACCCGTACGCCTCGAACAACTGAGTGCGGGCCTCTTCGGTCGGACCGATCGCGACGGCGCTGCCCCACGTAGGCTCGAAACGCTCAACCGCCGCATCGAGCAAGGTTTCGCGCACCACGACCAGCGCGTGCGGGAACATGCGCGTTGGCCCCCGATCGAGCAGTTCCATCGCGCTCGTCAAGCCACATCCGCGCATGAGTTCCAATCGCCCTAGCTCATCGACGACCAGCAAGCCGGGTGCGGTAGCACCCTCGGCCTGCGCGGCGACACCCTCGGCCTGCGCGCCCTCATCGTGCAGGCAGGCCATCCGCTGCACCCGATTCGCCTGCTGCGCAAGACGCGAGAAATGCTTATTCACCTCATCGATGGCCTCATCGGATATCGCCCATCCCAGCTGGGCGGCGCGTGCCTGCCCCCCGTCGGCAAACCCGTCTCCTGCGCTCGCCAAATCGCGTCGGCGGGCGAATTCGATCCGTCGCCCCTGCGGCAGAAGCACGTTGTCGATGCCGAGCTTCTTGAACCGCCCCGCCCCGTCGAAACCATGGCGGCCCGAAGGCTCATCCGACGCGCGCGCAACCCACTGCCCCGGCGCGATCACACCGGAGGCGGCAACGCCGCGCGCGGACAGATCGGCGCACAGCTTCTCCAGCCAACGGGTCTTCCCGATTTGCACATCTCCCGTCAGAATGAACAGCATCGCATCCTCGTTTCCCGAAAGCCCTCTGAATAGCCGAGGGTATATCATAGGCGAAGATGATTCACCTGCAGCCGCCAAGACCGCCACACGGAAGGAACACCATGACCGACGCCAAACCCTGTTCCACGCTCAAAGCACCCGAAGGTCCCATCTCGTTTCCCGGCACCTACGAGCGCGGATCGAACTGGAAGCTGTACAACCACCTGATCGGGCAGATACCCGAGGGCATCAAAGTGCGCGACTACTGCCTGGGGCTGCACTGGTCCTACGTTGAAGCGGATTGCGGAATGGGCGTGGCCTTCACCACGCGCGGCGGCGGCAAGCGCACCTACAAGATGGATTTGCGCGGCATGGAGCTGCGTCAGGTGGCCGAGCTGGCAAAGTCCTGGTGCTTCGAAGAGGCAACGCTGGGGATCGCCGCGCTCAACGCCTGGTATTCGCGCCGCGAGCTGCTCGATCCGCTGGGGTGCACCTACGACATGCCCTCCGGCCACGCAGCAGATGGCGAACGGGGCGGCGGCCCGAAGGACGCCTTTCAGGCCTATCGCCCTGCGATAGAAGCGCTCGGCGGCAACGCCAACGTGGTGGTGGTCGGGCACTTCCCCCACGTGGCCGACATCGCCGAATACGCCAACCTCACCGTGCTTGAGCGCAACTGCCGCGACGGCCTGGACACGCCCGACCCCGCATGCGAGTACGTCATGCCGCAAGCCGATTTCGCCTTCATCACCGGCGTGACGCTCATCAACAAGACGGCGCCGCGCCTGCTCAACCTGGCCGAAAACGCCTGCACCGTCATGGTGGGTCCAAGCGTGGTCATGACGCCGTTTCTGCTGAAGTGGGGTGTGCATGAATTGGCGGGCAGCGTGGTGAACGACCCGGAAAAGGCGAAGTTCGCGGTGAGCAACGGTTCCGGACCGCTTTTCGGCGAAGCGCTCGTGATGGCCAGCTTGAAAGGCGAATAGGCATCGCGCGAGGCAAGCTTCGACACGCAGACCTCGACGCGCAACGCACGACAATCGCCCGGTATCCGGTGTCCGGGCTCTCGACGTTCGCAACCACAGCCGCCGGCGAACCGAAACGGCAACATCCCCCCAGACGCAAGAAACCCCGCCACGAACGTGACGGGGTTTCCTTTTCAGACCGGATGAGAATCCTGCCGTTATTCGGCAGCCTTCTCCTCGACCAGAGCGTCGACGGCAGCCTCATCAGCAGCGGTTGCCTCGGGCTCGGTTGCCTCAGCAGCGGCAGCGGCCTCGGCGGCAGCAGCCTTCTCAGCCTCAACGGCAGCCTTCTTGGCGTACTCCTCGGCACGCTTGGCCTTGGCAGCAGCCTTAGCCTCGCGCTCAGCCTTGCGAGCGGCCTCAGCCTCGGCGGCCTTCGCGGCGCGATCGGCCTTGCGGGCAGCCTCGCGAGCAGCCACCTGCTCCTTGGCGGAACCGAACTTGTCGGCGAAGCGCTGCACGCGTCCGCCGGTGTCGACGAAGCGCTGCTGGCCCGTGTAGAACGGATGGCAGACGTTGCAGATGTCGATCTTCAGCTCAGGCTTGGTGGAACGCGTCTGGAACGTGTTGCCGCAGCTGCACTTGACGGTGCAGTCAACGTACTCCGGGTGGATTCCCTGTTTCATGTCTGGTTACTCCTTTTGACTATGCCTTGGTTTCCGACCAAGGCGGAAGACAAGCCTTTGCATAATAGCACGGAACCCGCCATGCGCCCGAAAGCGCATGGCGGGTTCACGTTTTCTTCGCGAATGACCGGGTTGGTCGGTTGACCTAGCTGACCCGGCTGGTCGGGCTGATCGGTTGATGCGAGGCAAATTCGCGCGGGCTTACGCCTTTGCGGGCTGTTCCTTCTCAACCACCTGGGCATGTTCGAGCAGCCAGCGGTTGGCCTTCAGGCGCTCAGCGGTCTCGCGCAGCACGAAGCCCTGGCCGTTGCCCTCCATTTGACGGCGAACCGATTCAGGGTCTGCGGGATTCATCGCGCGGCACGATGCCAGGATGTCCTCATCGGTCAGCTCCATGTTCTCGTGGCGGAACACCGCGTCGAGCGCGTAGCCGGACACGAGCATCTGGCGCGCCTGCACCATGAGCATCATGCCGAACTGCTGCTCGCCGCCCTGCGCCTGCACGAACTGGTCGAAGGAGACGCCCTGCTGGGCCAAAGACATCTTGATGTTGGTCAGCAGCGTGTCGCGCATGGCCTCGTAGACCTCGTCGTCGATGCGGCCCTTGAAGCGGCGTCCCAGCTCCTCGGCCGCCATGGAGAGCTTCATCTCGTTGTATTCGTTCGCCGCGTTCGCGCGCAGGCGTTCGGCGATGCTGCCGCGCAAGGCCGCCGCATCGCGCACCATCGGCATGTTCTTCGCCACGAACTCGTCGTCAACCTCCGGGACGACCTTATGCTGCAGCTCCTTGATGGTGACGGTGCACTTGAAGGGCTCCTTATCGTCTTCGGGCATGTTCGGGACGGTGAATTCGAATTCCTTCACGTCGCCCTCGGTCATGCCGACGAGATTGCGCTCGAATTCCTCGGGCATCAGCTGCATGCCCATGATGTAGGTGCGGCCGTCGGTGCAAAGGTTGTCCAGACGCTTGCCGGCCTGGCTTGCCTCGATGGCGATCAACGCCGCATCGTGCTCGCCGATGGGGTGCGCTTCGTCGCGCTCGAAGGTGGCGAAGCTTTCCGCCAGGTTCTTCAGCTCGGCGTCCACCGCACGCTCGTCGAAAGCAAACGGCTCGACGGTGATGGTGACGGGCTCGTACGTGTCAAGCTCGTAAGCAGGTTTGGGAACCACTTGCAGGGTGAACTCGAACGTGTGGCCGCGCTTAATGGGTTCGCCGAACTGAGCTTTGGGCGGATACGCCGGGCACAGGTTGCGCTTGTCCACCGCGAACGGCACCAGGTAGTCGACAGCCATCTGCTGGCAAACCGTATCAAGATCCTTCACGCCGAGCGCTTCTTGAGCAGCCGCCTCGGGTGCCTGGCCGGGTTTGACCTGGATGCCCATCTTCGCGCAGAACGAATAGCGCGCCACGTTGAGCGCCTGGGCAACCTCCGCCGTCGCGGCGATGGCATCGA
Source organism: Eubacterium sp. CAG:786 (assembly GCA_963635025.1). Classification (GTDB taxonomy): domain Bacteria; phylum Actinomycetota; class Coriobacteriia; order Coriobacteriales; family Eggerthellaceae; genus Senegalimassilia. The sequence continues at coordinate 6,971 of CAVHFC010000055.1, read as the reverse complement.
GCTGGATGCGGCCGTCCTCGAGCTTCTTCTCGGATACCTTCATAGAGTGATTCCCCTTTACAGCTTAAAACAGAGCTGCCGAAATGCAGCTAGCGGCTATTGTAACGCAAGGGCGCCACCGCACCGCGCACAGGCAAGCTACTCGTTTGACTTCAGGCTCTCCACCATGTCGATGCGACGCAGCTTCCCGCGCATTGCCAGCGTCACCACCACTGAGAACAGCATGGTCAGCAAAAACGCGATGGCGAAGCTGGGCGCATGGATGTCGCGCCCGAACATCACCTGGTCGACCTCGGCCGTGGTGATGACGTAGCCTTCCATGACCACACCGAGCGCCAAGCCGATAGCGGCACCGATGACGGCCAGCAGCAAGGTCTCGCGATAGATGTAGGCGTTCACCTCGTGCTGCGTGAAGCCGAGCACCTTCAGCGTGGCGATTTCCCGCAGCCGCTCGGTGATATTGATGTTCGTCAGGTTGTACAGCACTACGAAAGCAAGCAGGGCCGCCGCCACGACCAAGACCACCACCACGCTGTCGACGCTTTTCAGCATGGTGCGGTAGTTGCCGATGGTCTCGTCGTTGAACGTGCAGGTCTTCACCCCGTCCATAGCGCGCACGTCCTGCGAGAAGGCATCGCGCACCTCGGCGTTGTCGGAAAGATTCGCGTACAGCGTGGAGAAGACCGCTTCCTCGCCCATCACCTGCTTGTAAAGCGTGGGCGTCATGATGATGGCCTGGCCCACGTAGTTTTCCATGATTCCGGAAACCCGCACGCTGCGCGCCTGCCCGGTCACGTTGCCCACGGCATCCTCATCGAAGATGTCCACCGTATCGCCCACCGACAGCGACAGCTGCCGCGCGAGCTTCTCGCTGACGAGCACGCCGGTGTCGTCAAGCGCAAGCGAGGCTCCGCTCACCCGTTCGCGCATGACATTGAAGTTGCCGAAATTGTCCGGGTCAGAGGGCACCGTCACGTCGACCCGATGTTCCGCCGTGCCATCCTGGCTGCGCACGATCTTGTTCTCCACGCGCACCCACATCGACTCACCTTGCGAATCCTTGCCGGTGCGGTCCTCGACGGCGCTCTTTTCCTGCACGGTCGCCTCGTCGTCGAGGCGCACGATGGTGTTGAAGCGATACAGGTCGCCGTACTGCTTGTCGATGATGTCGTTGATGGCGTTCTGCAGGCCCAAGCCAGTCAACAGAAGCGCCGTGCAGCCCGCGATGCCGACCACCGCCATGAAGAAACGCCGCTTATAACGGAACAGGTTGCGCGCCGTCACCTTCCAGCTAAATGACATGCGCCGCCACAATGGTCGAATGCGCTCCAACAGAATGCGTTTGCCGGCCTTCGGCGCACGCGGCAGCATCAGCGCTGCCGGACGTTCCCGCAGCGTGGCGGCCATGGCGAATCCGGTGGCGAGCACCGTGATGCCCACACCAAGGCCTGCCGAAAGCACCGCGAGCGCCGGATCGATCGGCGTGGGGCAGCAGGGCACGGCGTACATGATCGAATACGCGCTCACGATGAACCACGGGAGGAACTGCGACAGCGACGCGATGCCCACCACGGCGCCGACGCCGCTTGCGACCACCGCGTACACCACGTACTTCGAGGTGATGCGCTCCGCCGAATATCCCAGCGCCTTGTAGGTGCCGATCAACACGCGCTCCTCCTCGACCATGCGCGTCATGGTGGTCAGCGACACCAATGCCGCAACCAAAAAGAACAGCAAGGGGAACACCTGGGCTATCTGGTCGATGCGCCCGGCGTCCGAACGGAAGCTTTCCGCGCCCGCGTTCTTCGTCCGGTCGAGCACGTAGACGTCGATGTCCTCATCGGCGATGGCGTCGATGTCGGCCTGCGCCTCGTCGATCTGCTGCTGCGCGTCGGCGAATTTCTCAGAGGCTTCCGCGCGCTTCTCATCAAGCTGCTGCTGACCTTCTTGCTGCTGCGTTTTGCCGCTTTCGTACTGCGCCTTGCTTGACTCGTACTGCGCTTGCCCGCTGGCAAGCTGGCTCTTCCCGCTGGCAAGCTGCTGCGAGGCCGCATCGAGGCGCGCACGGGCGCTATCGAGCTCAGCCTGCGCGGCGTCAAGCTGGGCTTGCGCCTGCGTACGCTGCTCATCCAGCTGCGCACGACCCGCGCTGAGCCGCTCTGGCACCCCGGCGGTTTGCTCGTCTATCTGCGCGATAGCGGCTTCAAGCCTGGCTGCAACGTCGGCGAGCGAGGTTGCGCGAGCTTGCTCAAGCTGAAGTTCAAGCTGGCTTCGCTGACTCATCGCGGCATCGTAGGTTTCCTGCGCTTCGTCAAGTTTCGCCTGCGCTTGCGCGATGGCACCTTCAGCCTCGTCGCGCTTTTGGGCCAGCGTCTCGACACCCGAGGAGTACTGGGCTTCGCCGTCGGAAAGTTCCTGCTCCCCGGAGGCTATCTGCGCACGGCTTGACGCCAACTGCGATGCCGCGCTGGAAAGCTGCGAGGCCGCTGAATCAAGCTGGCTCTTCGCATCGTCGAGCGTATCCTGCGCTTCGGACATCTCCCGCTCGGCGCTTTCCTTCTGGTCAGCCAGCTCGGCCTTCTTCTCATCGAGCTCGGATTGCGCGTCTTCGCGCAGCCCATCCAGACGCGAGGTCGCGATATCGCCCGATATGGCTTCAAGGCGCGACGCCACCTCGTCGACGCGCCCTTGATACGCATGCGAGGGCCAGGTCTCCCCCGCCGCGCCTTCGACGGAAACAAACGCCTCGGTCACCGGGAAATCTTCCGAAAACGCTTCGTCAGGCACGTACATGAACGCCGCAAGCTGCCCCGAGCCCAGCGTCGTCGTCCCCGGGCTGGTTGAGCAGGTGTAATACGACGAACGGACGAAACCGGCAACTCGATATTCCTTCACGCTGAACGTGTCGTTGAGATCCTGCGTGCCTTCGACCATGCGAACCGTATCGCCGACAGCAACGTCGGTAAGCCACACGGTATCGATCGAAAGCAGGCATTCGTCGGCACCGGCGGGCCAGGAGCCTTCCTCGAGAATGAGTCGGTTCAAATAATCAGGATCGTCGGAAGCAACGTTCACCCCATCGTCGCAGCTACTCGCTTGGACAGCTTCAACAGCAAGCGAATGGACGCGGGTGGTGTACTGCTGCCCGTCGATGTCGGCGATAACGTCCATTTCGCGCGCCGGCATAACGCCCGAAACGCCATCGGTTGCGCGAATCAGGTCGACTTCGTCGTCGGTAAGTCCCATGGTGGACACGACGCGAAGGTCGCAAAGCGACGTGCCGTCATAGTATTCGTCGCCCGCAAGACGCATATCGGGGCCGGTCATGCGCAAGCCGGCGTAAAAGCCGCAGCCAAGCGCCGCCATCACCGCAATGGCCAGAAACCGGCCCCACGAATGGCTGATGGAACGAACAACATCTTTCGTGAATGCGCTGGCCATGCGCTACCACTCGACCGTTTCGGCAGATACGGGCGAAGCGTTGACCGACATGGAGGCCACGCGGCCCTCGCGCACGTGGATCACGCGGTCGGCAATGTCGCAGAATGCTGAATTATGCGTGATGAGCACCACGGTTTTCCCTGTTGAACGGCAGGTGTTCTGCAAAAGCGCGAGAATGGCCTTGCCCGTCTTGTAATCGAGCGCACCGGTCGGCTCGTCGCACAGAAGCAACTTCGGGTTTTTCGCCAACGCACGGGCGATTGCCACGCGTTGCTGCTCACCGCCGGAAAGCTGCGCGGGGAAATTATCCATGCGGTGCGAAAGCCCCACTTCGGAAAGGACCTCCGCAGCATCAAGTGGATCGGGGCAGATCTGGCTTGCCAGCTCGACGTTTTCTAGCGCAGTGAGGTTCTGCACCAGGTTGTAGAACTGGAAAACGAATCCGATGTCCACCCGGCGATACTGCGTGAGCTGCTTTTCGTTGAAGGCGCTGATTTCGCGTCCATCGAGGAAGATGGTTCCCGACGTGCATGAATCCATGCCGCCGAGCATGTTCAAAAGCGTGGTTTTGCCGGCACCCGAAGGCCCGACGACCACGACGAACTCGCCGCGCTCGCAATGAAACGACATGCCATCTGCAGCGGCGACCTCGACCTCGCCCATCTTATACACTTTGCGAACATCGTTGAATTCGACGAATGCCAAGGAAACCACCCGACCTTCTTGCGAGCATGCGGCAACGGCGCAAACATGCGCCATTGATTTCCTTGCAATTATAACGAAAGCGCCCCGGATGATTCCGGGGCGCTTACAAAGGTTAACCCTAATCGTTGCCAAACGGCAACAAATGCGTCGGCTTAACCGAACAGCTCGATGGTCTCGCCTTCCTTCAGCGTGACCATGGCCTTCTTCCAGGAACGGGTCTTGCCCTGGGAGTAGCGGACGCGCTTGGGCTTCGGCTTGACGTTGAGGGTGTTCACCTTCACGACATGCACGTCGAAGATGGCCTCGATGGCCTGGCGAACCTCAATCTTGTTGGAGTCCTTGGCCACCTCGAAGGTGTACACGTTGTTCTCCATCTGGTCGTAGCTGTGCTCCGTCACGATAGGACGGATGATGACCTCGCGGGGATCCTTCATTATGCGAGCACCTCCTCGATGCGCTTGAGGGCCTCGGACGTGAACACCAGCTGCTTGTTGTCGAGCAGCTCGTAGGTGTTCGCCTCGGCGACGGGAAGGACATTGACCTTCTTGATGTTGCGGAAGGACAGGAACGTGTTCACGTCGTCGTTGCCGATGACGAGGGTGGTGCGCTGGCCCTCGAAGCCCATGGCCTTCAGGAATGCAACGGCATCCTTGGTGTGGGGCTTGTCGAAGTTGAACGCGTCGACCACGGTGAACTGGCCGTCAGCCAGCTTCGCGGACAGGGCGGAACGCATAGCCAGCTTGACTTCCTTGTTATTCACGCGGAAGGCGTAGCTGCGCGGATGCGGGCCAAACACGACACCGCCGCCGGTCCACTGTGGGGAGCGGATGGAGCCCTGGCGAGCACGACCGGTGCCCTTCTGACGCCAAGGCTTCTTGCCGCCGCCGCGAACCTTGCCGCGGGTGAGCGTGTTGCTGGTGCCGGCACGCCAAGACGCACGCTGAGCGCGCACAACCTGGTGCATGACGGGCACGTTCGGCTCGATGCCGAACACGGAAGCGGCCAGGTCGGCGTCGCCGGCCTTCTTACCGCTTGCGTCCTTGATCTCGATAGTCGTCATGGTAGTAGAAACTCCTTAAAGTATGTCCAGGTTAGGCCATGCGAACGCGCACGATGCCGTTCTTGGCACCGGGGACGGCGCCCTTGACGATGATCAGGTTCTGCTCCTCGTCGATGCGCATGACGGTCAGGTTCTTCACGGTAACCGTGTCGCAACCCATGTGACCCGGCAGGCGCAGGCCCTTCAGCACGCGGGACGGCGTGGCGCACATGCCCACCGAACCCGGAGCGCGATGGAAGTGAGCACCATGGCCGCCAGGACCGCCGGCGAAGCCGTAGCGCTTCATGACGCCGGCGAAGCCCTTACCCTTGGAGGTGCCGGTCACGTCGACGGACTTCACGTCGGCGAAAGCCGCCACGGTCTGCTCGTCGCCGACCTTGTACTCGGAAGCATCCTCGACGCGAACCTCGCGCAGGTAGCGGGTCGCGGAAGTGCCCTGCTTGGCGAAGTGACCCGCCATCGGCTTGTTCACGCGACGTTCCTTGATGTAGCCGAAGCCCATCTGAACGGCCTCGTAGCCGTCGGTGGCCTTGGTCTTGACTTGGCACACCTTGTTCGGCTCAGCCTGGATCACGGTCACCGGGACGAGCTTGTCGTCTTCGGTGAAGATCTGGGTCATACCGATTTTCTTACCGTAGATAGCGTTAATCATGCTAGTTGACACCCCTTACAGCTTGATCTCGATGTCGACGCCGGCAGGGAGATCGAGACGCATCAGGGAATCCACCGTGTTCGGGGTGGGTTCGAGGATGTCGATAAGACGCTTGTGGGTGCGCATCTCGAACTGCTCGCGCGAGTCCTTGTTCACATGGGGGCCCTTGACGACGGTGAACAGGTTGCGCTCCGTCGGCAGCGGAATAGGACCGGAAACCTTTGCACCCGTCTTCTGGGCGGTGTCGACGATGAGTTTCGTGGACTGGTCCACGATCTCATGATCGTATCCCTTGAGGCGGATGCGAATCTTCTGATTAGCCACTTTCATTTCCTCCGTTAGCTATCGACTGACACCGCGATTACGCGTTGCCGCCGGCCTTGCTGATAATCTCTTCCGAAACGCTCTTCGGAACGGGCTGGTAAGAGTCGAACTGCATCGTGTAGGTAGCGCGACCCTGCGTACCGCTGCGAAGATCGGTTGCGTAGCCGAACATCATGCCCAGCGGAACCTTCGCGGAGATGGCGACGGCACCGTTGCGCGTCTCCTGGCCCTGGATCATGCCGCGGCGGGACGGGATGTCGCCCATGACGAAGCCCGTGTACTCCTCGGGGGTTTCGACCTCGACGGCCATAACAGGCTCGAGGATGACCGGATCGGACTTGCGCAGCGCGTCCTTGATGGCCATGGAACCGGCCACCTTGAAGGCAGCCTCGGAGGAGTCGACGTCGTGGTAAGAACCGTCGATCAGCTCGACGCGCACATCCTCGACCGGGTAGCCAGCCAGAACGCCCGTGTTGAGCGCTTCCTGGATGCCCTTGTCGATGGACGGGATGTACTCCTTGGGCACGACGCCGCCGACGATCTTGTTCTCGAACTCGTAGCCCTTGCCGGCCTCCTGCGGATACATGTTGATGACCGCATGGCCGTACTGGCCGCGACCGCCGGACTGACGGACGAACTTGCCTTCGGCGCTGAGGACCTCGTGGCCCGGACGCTCGCGATAAGCAACCTGCGGCTTACCGACGTTCGCCTCAACCTTGAACTCGCGCATCAGGCGGTCGACGATGATCTCGAGGTGCAGCTCGCCCATGCCGGCGATGATGGTCTGGC
>CAVHFC010000054.1:0-16137 GCA_963635025.1 Eubacterium sp. CAG:786 | reverse complement strand
CGCCGACGCTGTTGTAGTAGTGGCGCATGCCGTTGGAGTCGACCGTGTGGGCGACTCCGGTCTCCTCGGCGAGCGCCGCCGCCGGGAAGGCGAGCGCGCAGGCCGCCAGGGCGAACGCCGCGATGAGCGCAAAGAGCCCCGACGCCTGGTAGGTCGAGAGTTTCTTCATGGTCTTCTCCCGTTCTTGCTTAAGGATGTAAAGATAATTGCATGATAGCACTTTTGCTGGGATAAAGGGCTGTTCAGGGGCGATAACAGCCCAGCGCCGCAGTTCACAGGCCGTCGATTTTTAAAGGAAACGGAAGGCCACCACCCGGCAAGCGCCCACGAAGCGACCCATGACAATTCCTTTCAGTTTCTGCGCAAACCTGTAAATATCTATTACAGTTTTGCCGTTGCTTCTGATAAGATTTCTTACAGTCAGACAGGAGGCGCTGTATGAACAAGCAAGACGAAACGATCAAAGCCCTCATCCACGACTTCCATGCCACCGTCCTTCCCTCTCACCTCAAACAAATGGTGAACCGCGACATGATCCTCGGCCAGCCATTCGAGCCGAAGCCGGGCAACCTGGTCAAAGTGGTGGTCGGAATGCGCCGCAGTGGAAAGACATATCGGCTGTTTCAACAAATCCAGGAACTGCTCGAAAGCGGTATCAGCCCTGATCGAATCTGCTATTTTAATTTCGACGATGACAGGATTCGCCCCTTTCACACCTCCACCATCGATTCGGTCGTGGAAAGCTATTACGAGCTGCACCCCGAAAGCCGAAAGGAAGGAGCGTACTTTTTCTTCGACGAGATCCAGGAGGTGCCGCAATGGGACATCGCCGCTCGTCGCATCGTAGACACCGAAAAGGCAACTATGTACGTGACCGGATCGTCCTCGCGCATGCTCTCAACTGACGTTGCCACGGAGTTCCGCGGACGATCCATCTCCTACGAGCTGCTCCCCCTAAGCTTTCGAGAGTATTCGCGCTTCCACAACATCGACGCCACGGCAAAGTGCGGCACTTTCAGCAAAGAACAGGTATCCGCGCTGAAGCATGCCTGCGGAAAATACCTGATCCAAGGCGGTTTCCCCGGAATACAGAAGCTTGATGATAACGAACGGGTGAGCGTTCTGCAAAGCTATGCGCAATTCACCGTCGCTCGCGACATCGTCGAGCGGCACGGATTCTCGAATGCGACCTATGCGCAGAATCTTGCACGCATCGCACTCGCTTCAAGCGGTCGGGATTTCTCGATCAGCAAGATCGACAAAAACGGGAAAAGCGCTGGTTACACTCCCGGAAGAGCAACGATTACCAAGATGATCGACGCGTTCGAGGACGCGCATATGATTCATCAGGTCTACGAGTTTTCCCATTCGGCCCAAAAAATCCGCCTCGGAGGGTTCAAGATATATGCGGAGGATCCCGGACTTTTGTGCGCGCTGGGACCGACGACGAGCGACGGCTTGACCCGCGCGCTCGAAACGATTGTTTACCTGGAAATGAGAAGACGCTCTTCCTCTCGCATCGGCTCCATCGCCCTTCTCAAGTTAAAATCCGGGAAAGAGGTCGACTTCATCGAGGGCGATGAAGCGTTCGGGGTGGCCTACAAGCTTGTTCAGGTCTGTCTTGCCATAGCCGATGAGTCCACAAAGCGTCGCGAAGTGTCCGCGCTGCGCGAGGCAATGAAACGCTTCGATAACGATACCGCCACCATCGTGACGCTCGACGAGGAAGAGGACATCGAAGTCGAAGAAGGAACCATCCACGTAATTCCCGCATGGAAATGGCTGCTGAGGTAAGATGACCTCGGCAGCCCTTCCCCGCCGCGCAGGCTTGCGGGGCTTCTTTAGGCTGGCTGTCGGGCCTCGCTTTCCTTTTTGCTACAATGGGCGCTCCGAATAACCGCGCGTGGACTTTTCTAGATGTTTCCATCTCCTTTTCGCCACGCAACCGCTTTGCCGCGCTCGGAGCATGACGCCAGCGTGGCTTTCCGATTGCGAGAAGGAGATTCACCATGCCCGACAACGCTCTCTTCGCGAAGGCGACGGCATCGATCCGGGGGCGCTCCGTGCTGTTCGTGCTCCTCGGCGGCGCATGCTATGGATTCAACGCCACCTGTTACAAGATTTCCTACGCCATGGGTTTCAACTCGGCTCAGATCGCTGCCGCCCAAATGTGGTTCGCGTTCGCCCTGTTCGCCGCTTTGCTCGTGCGGGATCGCGCATGCGACCGCACGTGGACGCGCATCGGGTTCGCGAACATGCTGAAGCTGGCCGGCGTTGGCGCAACGACCTGCCTGACGTCGATCTTCTACACGTTCGCCATGAGCGTGCTGCCGGTGCCGCTGGCGCTGACGCTGCTGTTCCAGTTCACCTGGATAGGCACGGTGATCCAGGTGATCATGACGCGGCGCGCGCCGGCGATAAGCCAGGTGGTTTCCGCAGCGATCATCATGTTCGGCACCGTGTTCGCCAGCGGGCTGTATGCCACCGACCTCTCGAATTGCGATCCGCGCGGTATTGCGGCAGGGCTGGTGGCAGCCGTGTGCTGCGCGCTGTTTTTGGCGCTATCGGGGCGCGTGCAACCTGCCTGTTCGCAGGCGCAGCGAGGGTTATTGATCTGCGGCGGCGCGGTGATCATGTCGCACGTCATCTGCCCGGACTTCATCGTATCCGGCGTGCTCCTCGATGGCATCGCGCCGTTGGGCCTGGTGGCTGGCGCATGTGGGTTCTTCCTTCCCGTGCTGCTGTTCAGCCTGGGCGCGCCCCATTTGCCGACCGGCCTGACATCGGTGCTGGCCGCCTCCGAGCTGCCGGCAGGCCTTTTCGTCGCGATGCTGGTGCTGGGGGAAGCGATCGGCCCCGTTGAATGGGCCGGTGTCGCGATAATCCTCGCCGGCGTCTGCGTATCGCAAGCGCAATTTCTGGTCCGGAAGAAGTAGCGGAAGCGCGGCAAACGCACACACTAACCTACCGACGCCATGCCCCTCAATTCCCAATTCTTGGCATGTTTCGCCGAATTTCGTTGCGCGGGCAGGTTGAACGAGAATCCCATCATAACGCCCGCTAGAACCCGAAGCCTCTACCTTGCCGAACACCACAACGGGAAAAGCCATCGTGCGGCCCTGCCCTATGGCCTGATGGCGCGCGGGAGCGGCACGGCGGCAGCTAGCAGCGCCGCAACGAACATCACCACAACGCCCTTGACCGGAAAGCACATGAACAGGAGCAGCGCCACCATCAGCGGCTGTCGCATAACCGCCGCCATGCAAGCGGCCGTGCATGCCGCGCAGGAAAACACCGGGTCGATGCCCAACAAAAGCGCGAAACCGTACCCGAGGCAAATGCCCGAGAAGATGATCGGGAAGAAATGCCCACCCCGCCAGCCGAGCTTAATGATCACAGCGGTGATCAGCGGTTTCAGCAGGCCGGTGGTAATAAGCGCGCCGGCTCCGATTTGCGCATACCGCTCCATAACAATCTCGCTTTGAGATTCGCCAGCGAACATGGCAAGCGGCAGCGCCGTCCCCACTACCGCCAGCAGAGCGCCCGCAAGCACGCAACGCGCGACCGGACTCGATAGGCACACGCGCAGACGGGCGGACAACGCGTTTCCGATATGGAACATCCACCCGGCAGCGCAGCCCGCCACTGCCAGCAAGATAAACCAGCTGAGCTCGGAAGTTCCCACGGACAAGCTTTCGAAACGCGGCAGGCCCATTCCTCCGCCGAAAACGGAACCCAGCCCCAAAAACGCGACGAGCGCACCGGCCACTGCGCACAGATACGCCGCAACCTTCCATCGCTTGGGAACGACGATGCTAACTTGCTCGGGAATGTCGCTCGCGGAGCCAGCCAGCGGCGCCACAAAACCATACAGCGGAGCGGTGAACACCGCGGAAAGAGCCGCCTGCACGCCTGCCTGGGTCAGATCCCGGAAATCGGAACCGAAGCGGCGCATCCGGTCGCTCACCCAGGTGCACAGCCCGGCAATGACGCCGGTGAGCCCCGCCTCGGGACCCACGCTTCCGCCGAATACCAGCGGCAACAGCGCCGCAACGGACGCAGCGCCAAGGTTGTCGTAACGGTAGCGGCCCTCCTTCTTCACCTGACCCATGACGGCATCGAGGTCTTCCGGCAGCTCGCCGTAGCGCTTCTGGAAAAGCCCGATCACAAGCCCACCGCCCACGCACATCAAAAGCGTCCAAGGCAAAAACCCAAACGCACCCGAAAACAGCACGGGCATCGATTGCGCGACGTCGGGAAATGCACGCTGCGTCATCTCAAGGAGTTTCGCGGGAAGCTCGCTCCACAGAAACGAAAGCCCTATGCCCATCAGCTTGAAAAATGCCCACACCGCCGCACCGGCAAGCGCGCCGGTGATAACAGTGCACGCCACGAAGAGGCTGCGGTTTTTGAAACGTGCGGTGGTGCTCACTCTGCATCCTTTCGACCGTGCATCATCGCTATCTTGTCGCAAGATTATAAAGCCGCTTCACAACCCGCCACGCGCGAGATAATTCCGATTATGTAGATAAGCTCCTGTAGCGCCGTATGTGATTCGGGCTACAGGAGCGCCGCTTTCTTGCCATCACAGGCCCATTTGCCTGCACGGTCGTTCGGAAGCTCGAGAAACTTGCCACGCAAGCGCCTCCGGCTTGCATAGCGCTACAGAAGCGCCGCTTTCTTGTCAATGTCAGCTGAGTGAGATACAGGAACGAGGATTTCTCGCCAGCACCAATCGTCTGCCCGCGCACTATCCGCCAACTGTCCTCCACCTGCGCCGCGCCCGACCCCCGAAGCACGGCGCCGCCAACTTAGCGAAGTTGTTCGAGAACCACTTCCGTGGTGGTAACGCGGCTGTCGTAGCAGCGCGTGAAGTACTCCAAGCCGGCTTCCTGCGTGCCGACCAAAAACGTCGCCGTCGCGTCGGCGGGCACAATACTCTTATAGCCGCGGAAATACGCGCCGGCCAGCGTCTGCAACACGCAGATGTTCGTGTCGCAGCCAACCGCGACGAGCGTATCAACCCCCAGTTCGCGCAGCGTCAAGTCAAGGTCGGTCTGGAAGAACCCGTCGTAGCGGCGTTTCGGCAGCACGTAGTCAGCGGGGCTCACCTCGAACGCCGCCAAGGGCTTCGCGCTCTCGCTGCCTGCGATACCGTGATCGCCCCACAGCGCCAGCTCGCGATCGATGCCCGGCAGATGCGCATCGCAGGTGAACACGACGGGCACCCCGGCCGCACGAGCAGCCTTCACGATGGCCACGCTGTTGTTCGCCATGTCCTCAAGACCGGGCGTCACGCCCTCGGCACCTCCGAGCACGTCGATGACGAGCACGGCGGTTTTCGCTTTATCGAAGCCGGTTGCCTGTTGCCACGGAGTATTCTGCGCGACGGGGATATACGACATGAGGCCTTCTTTCACTCGGGTGTTTCGCCTGATTGTACGGCGGGCAATCAGGCGAGCAGCTCAAGGGAAAAACTATTCACTGAACTCCTACGGGGATCAGCAGACGCGATCAGCGGACGCCGGCCGTAACACCGCCAACGCAAACGACAATTCAGCAACCGCTAGACTAAACCCGAGCAGACAGCCGCGCCGGAAAGCCCCATCCACCCAACCATACAACCTACCAGGTACCCCAAAACACAAAAATCCCCCTGCCCGTATGGACAGGGGGATCCGCAAGTGCAGCCGTTATGGTACGACCATCGCGTTGCCAGCAGTCGCAAAACGGCCGCTGTTACTTGCTCAAGTCAGACCACTAAGCAGCCACAGGTTCAGCGCTGTCGGCAAGGATGATCACCTTGTCGTCAGTCACCTGCACGTAGCCACCCTTGACTTCGAAGCGTTGCACGTCGCCACCGGCGGCGGGCGTCAGACGAATCTCGCCATCGGCCAGCACCGACACCAAGGGCGCGTGACCGGCCAAAAAGCCCATCTCGCCCTCGACGCCCGGAACGACGACCATCTCGGCCTCGCAAGAAAGAAGCTTTGCAGCAGGTGTGACGATGTCGCACATGAAGCTAGCCATACTACGCTTCTTCCTTCTTCATCTCTTCGTACGCAGCGTACACGTCGTCGATGCCGCCCTTCAGGCGGAAGCACTGCTCGGGGATCTCGTCGCACTCGCCGTCGAGGATGGCGGCGAAGGAACGAACGGTGTCCTCCATCTTAACGTACTTGCCCGGCAGGCCGGTGAACTGCGTTGCCACGTGGAAGCACTGGCCGAAGAACTGCTGCGCCTTACGAGCGCGGGAAACGGTCAGCTTCTGCTCCTCGGACAGCTCGTCCATACCCAGGATGGCGATGATGTCCTGCAGATCCTTGTAGTTCTGCAGCAACTCCTGGATGCCGGTGGCCACACGATAATGCTCGTCGCCGACGATAGCCGGGTCGAGAGCGCGGGACGTGGACTCCAACGGGTCGACGGCCGGGTAGATGCCCAGCTCGGCGATGGAGCGGGACAGAACCGTCTTGGCGTCCAGGTGCGTAAACGTCGTAGCTGGAGCAGGGTCGGTCAAGTCGTCGGCGGGCACGTAAACGGCCTGCACGGACGTGATGGAACCCGTGGACGTCGACGTGATGCGCTCCTGCAGGTCGCCCATCTCGGTTGCCAGCGTGGGCTGGTAACCAACTGCGGAAGGCATGCGGCCCAGCAGTGCGGACACCTCGGAGCCGGCCTGCGTGAAGCGGAAGATGTTATCCACGAACAGCAGAACGTCCTGGCCCTGATCACGGAAGTACTCGGCCTCGGTCAGACCAGCCAGACCGACGCGCAGACGCGCTCCCGGAGGCTCGTTCATCTGGCCGTAAACCAAGCAGGTCTTGTTGATAACGCCGGAATCGCTCATCTCCAGGTACAGGTCGGTACCCTCACGGGTACGCTCACCAACGCCAGTGAACACCGAGGTGCCACCATGCTCCTGAGCCAGGTTGTTGATGAGCTCCTGGATGATAACGGTCTTGCCAACGCCAGCGCCGCCGAACAGGCCGGTCTTGCCGCCCTTAACGAACGGCTCGATCAGGTCGATGGCCTTGATGCCCGTCTCGAAGATCTCGGTCTTCGTAACCAGCTCGTCATACTCGGGAGCAGGACGATGGATGGGCATGAAGCCGGTAACCTCGGGCATCGGCTTCTCGTCGACGGGCTCGCCCATGACGTTCCAGATGCGGCCCAGGGTTTCCTGGCCGACCGGCATCATGATGGCATGACCCGTATCCTGCACGTCCAGGCCACGCACCAGACCGTCGGTAGAGCTCATGGCGACGGAACGGACGATGTTACCCGGCAGGTGGGTTTCGACCTCGAGGACGACATGGATATCGCCCACCTCGGTCTTCGCATCAACCGTCAGCGCGTTATAAATCGCCGGCAGCTGATCGGGAGGGAACTCGACGTCAACAACAGGACCCACGACACGCACGATGCGACCGGTAGCGCCCTTGCTGGCCTCGACCTCCTCCTTCGTAAACAAATGTTCAGCCATTTAATCCTCCAAAGCAGCAGCGCCACCGACGATTTCCGAAATCTCGGTCGTGATAGCGCCCTGGCGTACGCGGTTATACAATCTGGTCAACGTGTTAACCATCTCGGTGGCGTTGTCCGTTGCCGACATCATGGCGTTGCGGCGTGCGCCCTGCTCAGCAGCTGCCGAATCGATCAGTGCGTGATACAGCGTGGTGCGCACATATGCCGGCAGCAACTGGTCAAGAACAGCCTCGGGGCTCGGCTCGAAGATGACGTCGCCCTCAAGATGCTCGCTAGCACCCTCGGACTCGTCCGCGGTAACGAACTTATCCGTGTCGACGGGGAGCAGCAACTCCTCGCGAAGCTGCTGCTCTGCCGCATTCTTAGCGTGGTTGTACACCACGATAACCTCGTCGATGGATCCATCCGCGTAACCCTCGGATACGTAGGCACCAACTTCGTTGGCTTCCTCGACCGTCGGGTCGGCGGACAGGTTGGCGAAAGCGAGCTTCGGCTCGATACCGCGGTACGTGTAGTACCCGATGGCCTTCTTGCCGCAGGCGATGACGCTCACGTTCGCGCCGGCCGCCTGCTTCGCCTTCGTCAGCTTATCAACGTGGCGCAGCACGTTGCTGTTGAAGCCGCCGGCCAGACCACGGTCCGACACGACGACAACGACGAGCACGTTCTTAACCTCGTCATGCTTGCGCAGAAGCGCATTCTCGGAGCCACCTACACGCTTGGCAACGTTGGCCAACATTTCGACCATGGATTCGGCGTACGGCGTAGCCGCTGCCACGCGCTCGCCAGCACGGCGGATTTTCGCGGCAGCAACCATTTCCATGGTACGCGTGATCTGCTTCGTCGAAGTGACGGAGTTGATACGCCTTTCAATGTCGTGAAGGTTGGGCATCGCAACCTACCTTACGCCGTCGGAGCGAACTGAAGCTTGAAAGCCTCGATCGCAGCGTTGGTCAGGTTCTCGACGTCGCCAGTCCACTTGCCGGCCTTCTGCAGCTCGGTGAACACCTCGGGCTTGGACGCATGGAGGAACTCCAGCATCTCAGAACGGAAGCGCACAACGTCGCCAACCGGGATGTCGTCCAGATAACCCTTGCCACCAGCATAGATGGCAACGGACTGATCGTACACGTCCATCATGCGGAAGCGGTTCTGCTTGAGCAGCTCCGTCATGTGGGCGCCGCGGTTGAGCTGGTCCTGCGTGGCCTTGTCCAGGTCGGAACCGAACTGGGTGAACGCCTTCAGCTCGCGATAGGCAGCCAGGTCCAGCTTCAGGGTACCGGCGACCTGCTTCATCTGCTTGATCTGCGCGGAGCCACCAACGCGGGACACGGAAATGCCCACGTCAACAGCAGGACGCTGACCCTGGAAGAACAGGTCGGTCTGCAGGTAGATCTGACCGTCGGTAATGGAGATGACGTTCGTCGGGATGTAGGCGGACACGTCGCCGGCCTGCGTCTCGATGATCGGCAGAGCCGTCATGGAGCCAAGGCCGTTCTCCTCGTTCATCTTCACAGCACGCTCGAGCAGGCGAGAATGCAGGTAGAAGATGTCGCCCGGGTAAGCTTCGCGTCCCGGCGGGCGACGCAGCGTCAGCGACATCTGACGGTAGGCCACAGCCTGCTTGGTCAGATCATCGTAGACGATGAGCACATGGCGGCCCGGGTTCTCGGGGCCGGCCGGCTTGCCGTCCTCACCGTTGTAAACGAAGTACTCGCCCATTGCAGCACCGGCCATCGGGGCGATGTACTGCAGCGGCGCGGAATCGGATGCGGAAGCGTTGACGATGATGGTGTAATCCATCGCGCCATACTTCTCCAGCGTTTCCTGCACGTTGGCCACCGTGGAGGCCTTCTGGCCCACGGCGACGTAGATGCAGATCATATCCTTGCCCTTTTGGTTCAGGATAGCATCGACGGCGATAGCGGTCTTACCAGTCTGACGGTCACCGATGATCAGCTCGCGCTGACCACGACCGATCGGGATCATGGAGTCGACAGCCAGCACGCCGGTCTGCATGGGCTCATGCACGGGCTTACGATGGATAACGCCCGGAGCCTTGAACTCCACGGGGCGCGTACCTTCGGACTTGATGTCGCCCTTGCCGTCAAGCGGCATACCCAGCGGATTCACCACGCGGCCAAGCAGGGCCTTGCCGGAGGGAACCTCCACCAGACGACCGGTGGTCTTCACCGTATCGTTTTCCTTGATTGCTGCGACGTCACCGAGCAACACGGCGCCGACTTCGTCCTCTTCGAGGTTCTGAGCCATACCGTAGACGACTTGGCCGGTGGAGCTGGTGAACTCGAGGAGTTCGCCTGCCATCGCATTCTTCAGGCCATCAACGCGAGCGATACCGTCGCCGACCTGGATGACGGATCCCACTTCGCGGGATTCGACACTGGTGTTCAGCGCATCGAGCTGCTTGCGCAGCGCCTCGTCGATAGACTGTGCGGTGATTTCAGTCACTAGCATTCACCTCCATCTGTGGTTTCTTTCAGCACGTTGCGAGCGTTTTCGAGCTGCGAAGCGACGCTTGCGTCGATACGCTTGCCGTTGGCGCTCATCAAAATGCCGCCGATCAGGGACTTGTCGATGCTTTCACGCAAAACGACTTTAGTGCCCAGGTCGGCTTCAGCTTTCTTCGTAATGACCTCGCGCAAATGATCGTCAAGCGCCACGACGGTGGTTACGTCGACGACGGTGACGTTCAACTTGCGTTCGACCTGCTCTCCGTAGCTCTCCCATACGCGCGAGAGCAACGCGACATCCCCGCGTTCGGCCATGACAGCCAGAACCTCGACGAGGATCGGATCGGCCTGCGCGAAAACGTTGCGCACCAGACCGCTCCTCTGCTCGGGCGTATAAGAGCCTTCCTGCAAAGAGCTAGAGAGATCCATGTTCGAACGCATGATGCGAATGATGCGCTCGGCCTGGTCGCGAATCTCAAGCACCTTGTCCTGGCCACCGGCCTCATGGGCGGCATCCAGAAGCACGGATGCGTAAGTCGCTACCTTCTCCTTTTGAACATGGCGGTTAGTTGGCATTGAAACTGCCCGCCTCGTTCACGTAACGCTCGATGATCGCACGGTGCTCGTCGTCGTTCAGGTCCTCACCAATGAGGCGAGAAGCAACGGCAACGGACGTGTCAGCGACCGCACCCTGCAGCTCGGCGATGGCGGCCTTCTTGTCTGCCTCGATAGCGGCATGAGCCTTCTCGATCATGGCAGTGGCCTCGGCCTGAGCCTTAGCGGTGATGTCGGCCTTCACGGCCTCGCCCGTCTTCTTCGCTTCAGCGATGATCTGGGCGGACTGCGCCTTGGTTTCCTCGAGCTGGCGCTTGTACTCCTCGAGCGTGCGCTCGGCCTCGGCCTGTGCTTCTTCGGACTTCTTGATCGCACCGTTGATGGTGTTCTCGCGCGTGGTGATGATGTTGTCGACCACGGGCCAGCCGAATTTAGCCAGAACGACGAGAATGATCAGGAAGGCGACCAGCATGGGCACGAACTCATTCATATCGGGGATGAGTACCGCGATGCCTTCTTTCTCAGACGCGAACGCGAGGGTGGGGAAAGCGCATGCAAGGCTTGCGGCGGATGCCGTCATTGCGACACCGGCCTTCGCCAGCTTTGTCTTAAAGTTTGCTTTCACGTTCCACCTTCTCTCAGCTAGTTAGTAATTTCCGGTCAGCCGATTTAGAAGATGAAGGTCAGCACGAAGCCGATGAGTGCCAGAGCCTCGGCCAGAGCGCCGAAGATCAGGGCGTTGGTGAACAGCTTGCCGGCCAGCTCGGGCTGACGGGCGGAGCCGACGCACAGGCCATAGCCGCACAGGCCAAGACCGATGCCTGGGCCGATGGTGCCAAGACCGTAGCCGACAACCTTCAGGGCTGCGATGATGAAAGTCGTTTCCACTTTTCCTCCTAAGTTCGTTTCCAGGCCTTCCCGGAAACTACCGATACTATATTTCCACGGTGCCAAAGGAATGCACCGCCGAAACCAAACAGGGTTGCGGGCGCGACCCGCGCGATGCTAGTGCTCGGACGTGGCCAGACCAACGTACACGGCGGACAGCACGGAGAACACGTACGCCTGCAGGAATGCGACCAGGCACTCCAGCGCGTACATGGCGATCAGGAAGATGCCCCACGCGATGGCGGCGAAGCCGGCCGGGTTCGCGAACTGAATGGCATCCAGAATGAAGAACTGCGTCATGATGGCGAAGATGCCGAGGATCATGTGACCCGCGAACATGTTACCGTAGAGTCGAACGGCCAGCGTCAGCAGACGGATGACCAGCGAGAAGAACTCGAAGAACCAGATGATCGGCACCATGGGAGCCGGAAGACCGGACGGGGCGATGGACTTGATGTAGCCCCAGCCACCCTTGGCCTTGATGCCATAGAAGTTGAAGTACACGAAAGAAATCAGTGCCAGAGCGAACGTAACGCTCAGGGTGCCCGTCGGGGTCTTAGCGCCCGGGATCAGGCCAATCACGTTCGAAATCAGGATAAAGAAGAACATGGTGGCGATAAACGGCATGTGCTTCTTCCAGCCATGACCGATGGCGCCTTCGCCCATGTTACGGCAAACGGCGTCATAGCCCCAATCCACCAGACCGGCGAACTTACCGGAAGGGCGAACCTTGATCTTGCGAACGCCGACCAGCACGCCGATGAGCACGACAGCGCAGATGACTACCAACCACGCCACGTACTGGGTGATGCCGAACCCGTTGCCGAAATCCACCACGAACGTGGAGTTGAACGATTCGCTCAGCTCTTCGATCGGGGCGGAAATGTCGTTCAACGGATTGCCCGTGAGCTCGAATGACATGAACCTCTCCTTTATCCTTTTCTACCGACGTTTCGCGATCAGCACGCCGAACGCGATAACGCCAACTATGAACGCCAACAACTCAGCCGCAGCGTACGGCAGCACCACATCGGGCACCGCAAGCTTGCAGACGATCAAGCCCGCAACAAGCATGATGAACGAGACCAGAATGGTCAGCAGAAAAGGACCGAGAAGGTTGAGGGACGAAGTAGGATCAACCGTACGAATCTTCTTGATGGCGACGTTGAATGGGACGACGCTCACTACGCCGACGATGATTCCCACGATTATTGCTACTGCCATGTCCCGCTTTCCGCTTGCCCTGTCACGCTATTGCAAACATCCCGATGATAGCCGAATTTTTATATGCGGCCGGCGTGCAAAGTCAAATACTCAAAATTTCCCTGCGAACGGTTGCCATTTTCTCGCATAACCGTATATTCGTGCGCCCTTATCGCATATTTCACCCCCGATATCACCCCTTATGGTTGATACACCCTAAACGTGATGCCGGCCTCGGAAAGCATGGACATTGCCAATTCGTCCGGATACGGATTCGCGTAAACGATTTCCTTGATATCCGCATTGATGAGCATCTTGGCGCATACCACGCACGGCTGGGTGGTTATGTAGATGGAAGCGCCGGTGATGTTGATGCCGTAGCGTGCGGCCTGGATAATCGCGTTTTGCTCCGCATGAAGACCGCGGCAGATCTCGTGTCGTTGCCCGCTTGGCACGTTCAGCTGTTGACGAAGGCAGCCGGTTTGCGCGCAGTGGGCAAGTCCGGTCGGCACGCCGTTGTATCCGGTGGCCAGGATGCGCCGATCCTTGACGATGATGGCGCCGACAGCTCTGCGCAGGCACGTCGTTCGCGTGGCCACTTCGTTCGCCAACGTCATGAAATACTCGTCCCAACTGGGTCGATGGTCAACAATTTCAGCCATATGCGCCCTTCGTTCACTCCATTGCCCACAAAAAATGGCCGAACGATGATAACTCGCTCGGCCATTAGTGTAACCCAGAAAAGCTTGGAACTAGTACTCCAGACCCGGATAGAGCGGATGCGCTTCCAACATGGCGTCGATCTTCGTCTTGATCTCGGCAAGCTTCGCTTCGTCAGCAGCGTTGAACACCGTCGCTGCGATGCACTGGCCAACCTCGTAGAAGTCGTCCTTGGCGAAGCCGCGGCTGGTTGCAGCGGCCGAACCCACGCGGATGCCGCTTGCCACAAACGGGCTGCGTTGCTCGTTGGGGATGGTGTTCTTGTTCACCGTCAAGCCGACGCTTTCCAGCAGCTTTTCCGCATCCTTGCCGGTTACATCGGCGGGCGTGAGGTCGACCAAGCACAAATGGTTATCGGTGCCGCCCGACACCAAACGCAGGCCGCCGTCGGTCATGCCCTGACCCATGGCTGCAGCGTTTTCAACCACGTGATCGATGTATTCCTTGAAGGAAGGCTTCAATGCCTCGCCGAACGCGACGGCCTTGCCGGCGATAACATGCATGAGCGGACCGCCCTGGCTTCCGGGGAACACCGCGGAATTCAGCTTCTTGAACAGGTCCTCGTTGTTAGTGAGGATGAAGCCGCCGCGCGGGCCGCGCAGGGTCTTGTGGCTGGTGGAGGTGACGATGTCGGCATAGGGCACCGGGCTCGGATGCGCACCGGTGGCGACCAGGCCGGCGATGTGCGCCATGTCGATCATCAGGTACGCACCGACCTCGTGCGCGATGGAAGCCATACGCTCGAAATCGATGACGCGCGGATAAGCGGAAGCACCACCGACGATCAACTTGGGCTGATGCTCCTTGGCGAGCTTTTCCATCTCGTCGTAGTCGATGGTCTCAGTCTCGGAGTCAACGCCGTAGGAAACCACGTTGTACAGCTTGCCCGAGAAGTTGGCCGGGCTGCCGTGCGTCAGATGACCGCCGTTGTCAAGGCTCATACCCATAACGGTGTCACCCGGTTTGACCGTGGCGAAGTAGGCGGCGAGGTTCGCGTTAGCGCCGGAGTGCGGCTGCACGTTGGCGAACTTCGCGCCATACAGCTCGCAGGCACGGTCGCGCGCCAGGTTCTCGACGATGTCGACCTTTTCGCAACCGCCGTAGTAGCGCTTGCCCGGCAGACCTTCAGCGTACTTGTTGGTCAGCACACTGCCCATAGCCTCCATGACCGCCTGAGACGTGAAATTCTCGGATGCGATCAGCTCAACGGACGAACGCTGGCGCGCCAGCTCCTGACCCAGCGCGTTGGCCAATTCCGGATCCGTTTCCTTCACGTGCTCAATTGCCATGGTGTACCCTTTCTGTTGGAAATGAAACATCGCCCACTGTAGCACAAGCCTAATTAGCCCATCTGCTTTTCACCGTACCGAAATCATTCCGCAACAGACGGGCGGCGAAAGAAAACGGCAGACGGTTTACTGTTGCGAGTATCTACTTGTCCTCAAGCGCCATGATCTTCTCGACGCGACCAGCATGGCGCCCGCCGCCGAATTCCGTGGAAAGGAATGTATCGAGGATTTCCTTGTTCGCAGACGGGTCGACAAAGCGACCGGACAAGGTGATGACGTTGGCATCGTTGTGCTCGCGGCACAACGCGGCAAACGCCGGGGAAACAATGTTGGCCGCACGAACCCCATTGATCTTGTTCGCGGCGATAGCCATGCCGATGCCTGTGCCGCACACCAGCACGCCTCGATCCGCGGAGCCATCAACCACGTCGGCGGAAACAAGCTGAGCGAAATCGGGGTAATCGACTCGGTTGTCGTCAGCAGGGCCGCGATCGACCACCTCATGTCCCTTGCTTCGCAGATAATCGGCCAAAAGCTGCTTCTGCTCGAAACCGGCATGATCGCTCGCAATGCTGATCTTCATGAGTGGTCCTTTCGAAGAAGTGAATTCGTTGAACGAGCCTACAGTAGCAGCGAGGAGCTCGAAAGCGCACCTCAAATGTCACGATAGCGCACGAATAGCTGAAATGGAGATAGCCCCTTCACGCACCATCACCGGATGATCGCCGGTGCAATCGAGAACGGTAGAGCCCACCCCGCTTTTCGAGAAATCATCTTCATCCGACAAAACCGCGCTTACGCAATCAGCAATTTCGGGATTTAAGTCGTCAAAAGCTTTGGGAGGTTTGTACCCGCTTTTGTTGGCGGAACTCGTAGCCAAGGGGCAGCCAACGGCCGAAATCAGTTTCAGGGACGTCTCGCAATTCGGCATGCGCAGTCCAATGGTTCCCTCGTCCGAACGATAGGTCGCAGGAACCTCGTCGCTGGCGTTGAGAATCAGCGTCAGCGGGCCCGGCCAAAACGTGCGCGCGAGAACTTGCGCGAATTCCGGCACGTGTTTGCCATAGCGGTTCAGGTCATCGACGTCGACAACAAGCCAGGCGATGGGTTTGCGCTGCTCGCGCTGCTTGATCTCGTACAGAATCGAAGGGTCTTCGGCAAACGACACGGCAACGCCCAACCCGTAAACCGTTTCGGTTGGATACACCGCCGGCTTTCCAGCGCACAGAGCATCAACTGTTTCTTGGAAAGAATTCGAGCAAACCGTCATGCAAGGTCACCTCTTAGACTGTTGCAAACAAATATGAAGGTTGGAGCTTCGATATGGTGAAGAAGAATATAACACACGCGGGAATCATCAGGTGAGGCAGACCCTCAAGTAAGGTGAACCCCTTAAACGCAACAAGGCCCGCAGGGGAATCTCCCCCTGCGGGCCTTGTTCGCGCGCTTCCCAGCGCTGCTGCGCATGGAAAAGCGCCCTCCGCGAGCGCGACGCCCTGGCCTCCCACGGACTTCCTCCGCAG
>CAVHFC010000053.1:0-16227 GCA_963635025.1 Eubacterium sp. CAG:786 | reverse complement strand
CCGGGCAATCGCCCGCTCAAGTCGCTGTCCGACATGCTCAAGGGCAAGCAGGGCCGCTTCCGTCAGAACCTGCTCGGCAAGCGCGTCGACTACTCCGGCCGTTCGGTTATCGTCGTCGGCCCGTCGCTGAAGCTGCATCAGTGCGGCCTGCCGCAGCAGATGGCTCTCGAGCTGTTCAAGCCCTTCGTTATGAAGCGCCTGGTGGAGCTTGAGTACGCCGCTAACATCAAGGCAGCCAAGCGTGCAGTTGATCGCTGCGCTTCCTACGTGTGGGACGTGCTGGAAGAGGTCATCGTCGACCATCCGGTGCTGCTCAACCGCGCACCAACCCTGCACCGTCTGGGCATCCAGGCCTTCGAGCCGGTGCTCGTCGAGGGCAAGGCCATCAAGCTGCATCCGCTGGCCTGCACCGCCTTCAACGCCGACTTCGACGGCGACCAGATGGCTGTGCACGTGCCGCTCGGCGCCGAGGCTCAGGCCGAGGCCCGCGTGCTCATGCTTTCCGCCAACAACATCAAATCCCCGGCGCACGGCCGTCCGCTGACGGTGCCGACGCAGGACATGATCATCGGTTCCTACTACCTCACGGCCGCCCGTGACGGCTTCCCGGGAGAGGGCCGCGTGTTCATCGACTTCGATGACGCCCGCAACGCATACGACGCTCGCGCCGACGTTGACCTGCAGGCGAAGATCGAGGTTCGCCTGACCGGCGACACCCAGGTTGCGGTAGCGTTCGGCCAGTACGAGGACCGTAAAGCCGGCGATCGCATCTGCACGACCATCGGCCGCATCATCTTCAACGACTCGTTCCCCGATGATTACCCCTTCTTGAACTATCAGATGAACAAGAAGGAGATCGGTCGTTTGGTCGAGGACGTGACGAACCGTTACGACCTGGCCGATGTGCCTGCTATCCTCGACGGCCTGAAGGCGACTGGTTACCACTACGCCACGCGCGCCGGCATCACCGTGTCGGTTTACGACGCCACCGTGCCGCCGACCAAGGGTGACATCCTGGCCGAGGCCGACCAGAAGGTTGCCGCCATCGACGAGGACTACGAGATGGGCCTCATGAGCCCTGAAGAGCGTCACAAGCAGGTCGTCGACATCTGGACGGATGCCAACGAAGAGGTCGGCGAGGCCATGGCCGCGAACTTCGATCACTTCAACCCCATCTTCATGATGGCCGACTCCGGTGCTCGAGGCAACATCAAGCAGATCCGTCAGCTCGCCGGCATGCGCGGTCTGATGGCCGACACCAAGGGCGGCACGATCGACATTCCGGTTAAGTCGAACTTCCGCGAGGGCCTGTCGGTGTTGGAATACTTCGTTTCCACGCATGGCACCCGTAAGGGTATGGCCGACACCGCTCTTCGTACTGCTGACTCCGGTTACTTGACCCGTCGTCTCGTCGACGTCGCGCAGGACGTTATCGTGCGCGAGATCGACTGCGGCACGAACATGGGCGTGCCTTACCCGCTGCACAACGAGAAGGGCGAGCTCGACGAGAACCTCATCGGCCGCTGCCTGCTCGAGGATGCGAAGGGCACCGACGGCACGGTTGTCATGGCTGGCGACACCTACATCACCGCCATGGATCAGCTCAAGGCATTCGAGGATGCTGGCATCGAAGAGGTTGTTATCCGCACGGTCATGACCTGCCATGCCGAGCACGGCGTATGCCAGAAGTGCTACGGTTGGGACCTGGCCACGTCGCGTCCCGTCAACATCGGCACGGCGGTTGGAATCATCGCAGCCCAGTCCATCGGCGAGCCTGGCACCCAGCTGACGATGCGTACGTTCCACGCCGGCGGCGTCGCAGGTGAGGACATCACACACGGTCTGCCTCGTGTCCAGGAGCTTTTCGAAGCCCGTAAGCCCAAAGGCCAGGCGGTGCTCGCGGAAATCTCCGGTACGCTGCAGATTTCTGCCGACAAGAACTCCAAGACGCTCACCGTGCACAACGCCGACGGCGAGTTCCGCGAGTATCAGGTTTCGGCCCGCGCCACCATGCTTCCCGGCGTGGAGGATGGCTGCGAGGTTCGCATCGGCCAGCAGCTGACCAAGGGCTCCGTCAACCCGCACGACCTGTTGCGCCTGACCGACCCGAACACGACCCTGCGCTACATCGTCGCGCAGGTTCAGGACGTGTACGTTTCCCAGGGCGTGGACATCAATGACAAGCACATCGAGGTTATCGCGCGTCAGATGCTGCGCAAGGTAGCCGTGCTTGACGCGGGCGATTCCGACTTCCTGCCGGGACGCCAGGTCAACCGCTTCGAGTTCGAGAACGTTGCCAACGAGCTTATCGCCGAGGGTAAGAACCCGCCGGTCGGTCAGCCGCTGCTGCTGGGCATCACGAAGGCCTCTCTTGCCACCGACTCGTTCCTCTCCGCGGCTTCGTTCCAGGAGACCACCAAGGTGCTCACCGACGCCGCCATCGAGGGCAAGGTCGACCACCTGGCCGGCCTGAAAGAGAACGTCATCATCGGTAAGCCGATTCCGGCCGGCACCGGCTTGAAGCGCTACCGCGAGGTGGGCCTGACCTACAAGGGCAAGCCGACCGCACCGGTTACCGGCGATGTGCTGCCCGACTACGCGCCCGACGACCTGCGCAAGATCGAAGACCTGCTCCCGCAGCCGCAGGATTGGTCGCTCGACGGCGAGGGCTACCTCAACATGGGCGCCAACTACGGCAGCTACTACAGCGGCCTTTCGCTCGGCCATCGCGGCCCGCAGTTGTCCGACGAGGATGCTCGCCTGTACATCTACGATGATCTGGGCGTGTCTCAGCGTTGGGCGAACAAGTTCAGCGAGGCCGGCATCGAGACCGTTGCCGACCTGGTGGGCCACACCGAGGACGACCTGCTTCGCATTGAGGGCATCGGTGCGAAGGCCATCGAGGAGCTTAAGGTGGGCCTCGAGGCTCACAATCTGCTGCATGTCATCGAGGACGACCTGAGCGCTTCCTCTGACGACATGAGCCAGCTGCTCGACATGGTCTTCAGCCCTGACGACACCATCCTCATCGGTGGCGACGAGCCGCCGACCTTCAACACCGAGGGCGAGGATATGCTCGGCGAGGCGCTGCCGCCGCGCAGCTACCACCGCAACCTTGAGGAACTCGACGAGCTTCTGGGCAACGGGGCACTTGGCTTCGGCCTTACCAGCCGTCAAGACGAGCAGGCCTCCAACGAGGCTCAGGCTAACGGCGAAGAATAACGCCAACTGAAAGGGGGCGCGCAAAGGCGCGCCCCCTTTTGCGTTACTGCTCAAACTTGGCTGAACTGCCGAAGGCGCAGCGCGACAGCCGCCATGAGCGGCAAGGCAAGAGGTATTCGAACTTGCGAACCGATTGCTTCGCGGCGCATGGGCTCGCTTACTTTCGAAAGGTTATTCATGTCCGATAAAACTTACATTCCCGATGGTGAACAGGCTCCAGCTTCGCAGATCGGGGCAACGCTTGAAGCGCTTGCGGAAACCATCCATGCTCGTCGAAGCGCAGGGGAGGAAAGCTACACGCATCGTCTGCTCACGGGTAACGCCGATTCCCCGCTGAAGAAGGTAGTGGAGGAGTCCAACGAGGTGGCGCTTGCGGCGAAGGACGTTGAGGCTGCTTCGGCCATGCTGGCCGGGCTGGCTGGTCATGAGGCGACGCATCCGGGTATGAGCGCGGCGTTTGCCGCGAAGAGCGATGCCGCTTGCGACCATCTTCGCTATGAAGCGGCCGACGTGGTGTACCATCTACTCGTT
The DNA here is from genome assembly GCA_963635025.1 of Eubacterium sp. CAG:786. Lineage (GTDB taxonomy): Bacteria > Actinomycetota > Coriobacteriia > Coriobacteriales > Eggerthellaceae > Senegalimassilia. The sequence continues at coordinate 12,474 of CAVHFC010000053.1, read as the reverse complement.
GTGCTCGAGCGCTACGGCATCGGAATCGATGAGTTTGCGGCCGAGCTTAACAATCGCATGACGGACGAGGAGCGCCCCAAGGGCGCCGTACGCCTGCATCCGCAATTTGTCAAAAGGGGAAAGTAATATGGCACGACTCTTCGGCACGGATGGGGTTCGCGGCATCGCGAACAAGGAGCTTACGTGCAACATGGCGTTTCTGCTCGGTCAGGCCGCGGTCAAGTTCAAGGGCCGCACCATTCTGATCGGCAAGGACACGCGTCTTTCCGGAGATATGCTTGAATCCGCGGTGGCGGCGGGCGTGATGTCCATGGGCGGCACCGCGCTTCTGGCGGGCATCATTCCCACGCCCGCTATTGCCCTGCTCACGCGCAATCTGCATTGCGATGGCGGCATCGTCATATCCGCATCGCATAATCCGCCTGAGTACAACGGCATCAAAATCTTCGACGGTCAGGGCTTCAAGCTTCCCGATGCGGTCGAGGACGAGATCGAGGCCTTCATGGCTGCCGGGGGAGAAGCTTTAGATGAGCTTCCCCGTGGCGATGAAGTTGGCGTGGCCGTGCCCGTGGAAGACGCGTGCGAGATGTATATTCAGCATGCCGTGAACACGGTTGTCGAGCAGGGCATCGATTTTGCGGGCTTGAAGGTGGCGCTTGACGTGGGGCATGGCGCTTCATGCATGACAAGCGCCGAAGCTCTGCGCCGCCTTGGTGCGGATGTGACCGTCATCAACGAGGATTTCTGCGGCACCGACATCAACGTCAAGTGCGGATCAACGCATCTTGAGCCGTTGCGCGAGCTGGTTGCAAGCTGCGGCGCCGATGTTGGCATCGCCCATGACGGGGACGCCGACCGCGTCATGCTGATGGACGCCGAAGGCAACGAGATCGACGGCGACATGGTCGAGGCCGTGTGCGCCATTGATTTGAAGCAGCGCGGGCTGCTTGCCGGCGACACCGCCGTTTCCACGGTGATGGCGAACCTGGGGCTTACCCATGCGCTGCGCGATGCGGGCATCAACCTCATTCAAACGAAGGTGGGCGACCGTTATGTGCTGGAGGCTATGCGCGAAGGCGGTTTCGTCATCGGCGGCGAGCAGTCCGGCCACACCATTTTCCTCGAGCACAATTCCACAGGCGATGGTCTGGTCACGGCGTTGCAGTTCCTCGCCGCATGCAAGCGTGCCGGCAAGTCGGCGGGCGAAGCGGCGCGCATCATGACGCGTTTCCCGCAAACGCTCATCAATGTGCGCGTGAACGACAAGCATGCAGCAAACGATAACGAAGCTATCGCCGCTGCGGTGGCGGCTGCGGAAGCGACCCTCGGTGAAGACGGGCGAGTTCTGCTCCGTCCGAGCGGCACCGAACCGGTGGTGCGCGTGATGGTCGAGGCTGCCGATCAGGAGACGGCCGAGGCGCACGCCAAGGCGATAGCCGAGGTAGTGGAGCGCGAAATCTAGCTTCCCTCTGCCACCTCAGAGCATGCTCGCTTCGCTAGAGACAATGAAGAAGGCCACTTGATGCGGCCTTCTTTTGTGTGGGGATATTCGAACGTGATGCCTGCAACGCGACGCGCAGCGGGCATCACGTTGGCTTACTCGAAGGGGAGAATCTGCTCGGTGACGTCGGAAGCGCGCTTCTCCTCATCATTGGTGCGGTCGATGCCGGCATGCGCCCCAAGCTTCGATGCGCCCGCACCCATGTCGATCTCTTCCGTGTTTGCGGATTCGAGCGCCACGGCTGCATGCTTGCCGCGCGATGCACATTCGGTCTCAACTTTACGGCGCCAGTACAGGTAAAACGCACCCGTACCCAAAAGCGCAGCCGCGCCCGCTGCCAGCACGCCCGCAATCCAAGGGCTTAGCTGACGGGGAGTATCTTCAATGACGATGCCGTCATCCAGCCCCCAGTCGCTCGTTTCGGTTTGATAGGTTGTGTGCGTTGCGGTTGGCACCAACACAGACTCAAGGGTGTCCGCCTTTACGACATGATTCTCCGCGGATGCCTCATCGTATGCCGTCAAATCGTAGGCTTCGATATACGCTTTGAGCGTCTTTGCGTAGGAAGTGGATGTGGCGTAATGACCCTGCAGATAGTCGCAAGCGACCTCATAGGTTGATGCGTTCGACTTCTTAACGGGTGTGTAGATGCTGTTTCCCGTTAAAAGCGAAACGTAGTCGCTCAGGGAATCCTTGAGCGTGGGGTAACGACGGAACTCGGCGACGATGGTTTCCAGGTTGCCCTCGCCGTCGTCTTCCTGGGTTTTCATACGTACGCTCTTGCCCTGGTAGCTGCCCTTGATGCCGAACAGGTTGTTGTACGGATTGCACGAAAGGCCGGAACTGCCCGAAGCGGATTCGACGATGGCCTGAGCGATCATGACCGAAGCGTACAGGTCGTTGTCCTGGCACAGCTGACGCGCATCCTCGCCGATGGTTTCGATGAACTGCTCGGTGGTCAGGTTGCGCGCAACGTAGACGATCTCGTCTTCTTCCTGATCGGTGTTTTCCTTTGTGGCAACCACATCATCGGGAGCGTCTTCCACTTCCGTGGCTTGCTCGGTTGCGTTTACCGCAGCAGGGTTTGAAGCGGTGTCGATGGTGACGACGCTATCGATGTTCGCATCCGACCCGCCGATTGCGGAGTCGTCGGGCGTGGCGGTTTCGGAATCGCTATCGTCTCCGGTGATCTTTTTCTGCTCGGCCGTGATCAGCTTTGCAAGATCTTCGTCGATCGAGACTAGGCGCTTCACGTCGATCTTGAGAAAGGCGCTGACGGCTACCTTTTCGCCTGCCAGGTAATCTTTGAGAACGGAGGAGCCGACCAGCTGTGCCTCGTTGGCGGCCTCCACGATTTCGGCGTTGCGCTCTTCGGTCGCCTTCCAGGCTTCCTTGTCGATCGTGACGGTTTCTTCCTCGCTATCGGCTGCTTCATCCGATTGGGCTGCGGCCGTCTTTTCGGTTGCGCTCGCGGCGTCTGCGGTGCTCTCGGCGAGCGCCGCGGCGAAGGGCGTGGCGGTAAGGCTGGTGGCAAGCGCCAGCGACAATGCAATGTGTGAGATGGAAACGTGCTGTTGCGTCATGGTGTGCGGTGCAATCCTCCCTCTCCTGTCATGTTGAAACTAACTATTCATTGTAACGCGTGGGGATGATGCTATCTTGCGCCAGTACAACGAGAAGGGAAAAGAACATGAACCAGTCCCCGTTTCGTCACATTGCCCTCTGCAATATCCAGTAGACCTCGTGGTAAGATAGGCAATAATTTATAGGCGCTCAATGACGAGAGAGCGAGGATACATGCTGAACAAGGAAGAACTCGATGCGGTGGTCGCCGGCATCGCGAAGAACTACAGCGAGAAGGAAGAGATCTTCTTCACCGATCCGCACAAGCATTTCCCCAACAAGCGGGCAATAGTCAGTATCGTGAAAGACCTGCGGCGAGTCATGTTCCCGCGCTATTTCGGCGACGAAACGCCCACCGGCACCAATCCGGAATACTTTATCGGCGAGACGCTCGTGCGCATCGAGGATTCCCTGCGCCGCCAGCTGCGCGAGGCCTTGCTGTTCCGCGACGACTCCCTGCCCGAAGACGAGCTTGAAGCGCGCCTCGACGAGATCTGCGCCGCATTCTTCGGTAAGCTCCCCGAAATTCAGCGCGTGCTGATGACCGACGTGCAGGCTGCCTTCGACGGCGACCCGGCAGCGCAGAGCAAGGAAGAGATCATCTTCAGCTATCCGGGCTTCTTCGCCATTTTCGTGTATCGCATCGCACACGAGCTCTACATGCAGAAGGTGCCGCTCATCCCGCGCATCATGTCCGAATACGCTCACTCCGGCACCGGCGTCGACATCAACTCGGGCGCCGAGATCGGCGACTACTTCTTCATCGACCACGCAACGGGCGTGGTCATCGGCGAGACCACGAAAATCGGCAGCCATGTGAAAATCTACCAGGGCGTCACGCTCGGCGCGCTTTCCACGCGTGCGGGCCAGGCGCTCGCCGGGGTCAAGCGCCATCCCACCATCGAGGACAACGTGACCATCTACTCCAACGCGTCGGTTCTTGGTGGCGAAACCGTGGTCGGGGAAGGCTCGATCATCGCGGGCAGCGCGTTCGTTATCGCCTCGGTGCCGGCGGGCAGCCGCGTGACGCTGAAGAACCAGGAGGTCAACGTGCGCACGCCTTCCAAGACGCATGACAAGTGCTGGGAGATTTAAACTGCATGTACAAGTGCGTTTCTTTCGAGAGCCGGGCCCGTTACGGGCTCGGCTCTTTTTTCGCACCTGCCCGCCTGAGGGCGGGATAGGCGATCGACGGCGCGCGTCAAGGAGGGTGCGTGGTGGGAATCTAACGAAAACGTGACATCGGCGACCCGTCGCGCATCCTCTTCGGAGTGTCCCGTATAGTCGGGCCTATGAAGAAATCAGAAGCACTGAAAATACTGGGACTGTCCGACGGCGCAACCGATGACGAAATCAAGAAGGCGCATCGCAAGCTCGTCATCGCCCATCACCCGGACAAATTTCCCTTAGACTCCAAAGAACGTTCGGACGCCGAAGAGCTGACGAAGCAGATCAACGAGGCGCGCGACGTCCTCATCAATCGCAGCTGGACGCCGGAATTCGACCCGCGTCGCGACCCACGGCCGTATGCGGGCAATCCGTACGCGCATCCCGCCGGGTCGTCTTCATCGGGCGGTTCTGCCGGCGATTCGTACGACCCGTTCGCGGGTTGGCCTTTCACGGGTGCCGCGACGGGGCAGACCACCTACGTGTGGACCTCGTGGGATGACATCTTCAGCGGCGCTACTCGTGCGGGGTCCTCCGCGTCGGGCGGTTCGAGCACCAACAGCCAAGGCTCCTCATCTTCCGAATGGCCTTTCGGTGGGTTCACTGTTGAATACGACCCGTTTGACCCCTTCGTGCGCGTGCGCGCAACGCGGGCAAGCGAGCAGACTTCCGAAAGCGTCTTCGAGCAGGCGAAAAAGAGCTTGCAGCAGGAAGCGGGCGTGGTTGCCGCGAAGGTCGCGCTACTTGCCATTTTCTCCCTGGTGGGCTCGGCGGCGACGGGGCTGTTCATTTACGTCATGGCTTCCATCATCTACGGCCTGTACAAGCGCATGGGAAGCATGCTCGTGTTTTTGCTTCTGCCCATCTTGGTGGTCGGCGCTCCGCTCATCTGGATGCTTGCTCCGCGCAACGGGTTTGTGAGCGCGCCCTTGACCTTGGTGTTCTTCGTCTCGCTGTATTTCGACGTCGTGAATCTGCGCGATCGCATACGCGTCTTCAGGGCGGCAAAGGTGGGCCTGTAGCACCCGAGGCCGCGCCTTACGGGGGCTTTCGGGCGTAAAGGCGCACGGGTCGCGTTATACTTGACGGTATTGCTGATGGGATCGACGTGCCGGCAAGGTGCGAAGGGGAGGTTGGGATTCATGGTCATATTGGATGAACCGTACGCATCTCCCCAGCTCATCTCATGGCTTCGCGCCACGGGTCATCCGGTGCTCGACAACGCGTTCGCCCGTGCTTGCGCCCCGGCCGGTGCGCTGAACTTGGTGCCGGCGGACAAGGCCGCCGCGGCGATCGGTGCGGGGGAGCGACTCTACACCAATTCCGAGAACGCTCTTGCTTGGATCGGGGAGCATGTCGACAACGAGAGCCTTCGTCACTCGATCACCTTTTTCAAGGACAAGGTTGCCATGCGGCAGGCGCTTGCCGAGGTTGACCCGGGGTTCTTTTTCCGCAGCGCAACCCTGCAACAGCTTCGCGAGATGCCGTTTCAAGAACTGGAAGAGCATCTTCCCTTCGTCGTCAAACCGGCGCGTGGGTTTTGCAGCATGGGCGTTCATGCGGTAAGAAGCGAGGACGATTGGCGCACGGCCCTTGCGGACATCGAGGCGCAGGTCCAAGGCTGGGCCAGCATGTACCCCGATGCGGTCGTGGCCGGGGAGGACTTCATCCTCGAAGGCTATATCACCGGTCAAGAGTTCGCGCTCGACGCGTTTTTCGACGATGCGGCGCGCGCGCACGTGCTCAACGTGCTGCGTCACGACTTCGCCGGTCCCGCCGACACGTCCGACCGCCTCTACGTCACTTCGGCGGATATTGTGCGCACACATGCCAAAACGTTCGAGAGATGGCTTTCGGAGGTAAATGAGCGCATCGGCGCGCGAAACGTGCCGGTCCATGCCGAGCTGCGCGTATCGGAAGACGGGCGCATCCGCCCCATCGAATTCAACGCTTTGCGTTTCGCCGGCCTTGGCGGCACCGACGTCGCCGAGTACGCGTTCGGTTTCCGCACCTTCGAAGCGTTTCTTCAAAACGATTTGCCCGATTGGGACGCGGCCTTTTCCCATGCGGGGGATAGCGCCTTCGCGATGTCCCTGCTCACCCCTGCGGGGGACATTTCCAGCGAGGCGGCATTCGATTACGAGGCGCTGGGGGCTCGCTTCGCCCATGTCCTGGAGATGCGTCGCTTCGAGGCGCAACGCTTCGGTTGCTACGGTTTTCTGTTCCTGCGCTTGGACGACAACGAGCAGGGCGCTGCCGAAGCCGACTTCATTTTGCGCAGCGATTTGCGCGAGTTCCTGCATCCCGCGTCCGGTGCGGATAGGTAGGCTGCCATGAAATTCAACGTGAAGAACCTGCTGATGGGCTTGGTGCTCATCATCGTGCTGGCCGTGGTGTTTTTACGCGGCGACCAGCTGGTGGAACTGGGCGAGACGATGAAGCAGGGAAGCCCCTTGCTCCTGCTCGCCGCCATCCTGACGCAGCTGGGTAAATACTTCGCGCAAAGCTTCGCGTACTCTCGCAGTTTTGCGGCGGTAGGCGAGCATATGGAGCCGAGGTCCACCTTGCCGCTCGTGTTCGGCACGTTCTTCATGAACACCATCGCGCCGTCCATGAACCTGGCCGGCACGACGCTTGTCGTCGACGATGCGCGCCGGCGCGGCATCCCGGCCGGCAAGGCGACCGGCGCGGCGCTGCTCATGCAAATCACCATCGACGGCGCGTTCTGCACGCTGATGATCTGCGCATTTATCTTCCTCGCAGTGACGGTGGGGCTTTCCCCGGTATGGTTGGGCATGGGCATGATCGTGGTCTTGCTCGTGGGCACCATGGTGGGCCTGCTCGTGCTTGGCGGGCGGAAATCCGATGCGCTTCTGCGCGTGCTGCGCCCGGTTGAGCGCCTTTCGTGCAAGGTAGTCGCCAAGGTGCGCAAAAAGCCCCTGGATCCGTGGGCGGAGCGCATCGCGCAGGCCTTTTCGGAAGCGGCGCACATGATCGGCCACAGTCCCAAACCGACCTTGCAGGCCTACGGCTGCTCGCTTCTGGCAAGCCTGTGCGAGCTTTCGTGCTTCGCGCTCGTCGGCGTGGGTTTCGGTGTCGACAACATCCCGGCGCTCGTGTGCGGGTACGTGGTGGCAACCTTGTTCGCCATGATCTCCATCACGCCGCAGGGCGTCGGCGTGGTCGAGGCCGTTGTCGTTGTGGCCTTCACCAGTTTCGGCGAGCTGGCTGCGGCGGGCACGGCCATCGGCGTGGTGTATCGCGGCATCGTGTTCTGGATGCCGTTCATCATCGGTGCCGTGCTCATCAACACCACCAAGGCGTTCAAGGGCGACGTGGCCAAAGCGGCGCATGACCAGGACATGGGCGCGGTCGCCGGCACCGCCGCCACCGCGGCGCGCTTGGAGCAGGAAGCTCGCGCCGACCGCGAACGCGAGCAAGGTCGCGACCGACGGGAAGAGCAGGAGCGGCCCTGTGCCGAAGAGACGCCGACGTCCGCCGACGAGGTGCATCCCTCCGCCGGCGAGACGCAACCCCTGCCTGCCGACGAAGCACGCCAAACGCGGATCATAGAACAGAAGGAGTCCTGAACATGTCTTTGATCGACACGCTGCAAATCACCACCACCGTCGATACCCCCGAGCGCGTGGAGATGGCCATGCCCATCGTCGAGGGCGTTCTCCAGCCGCACGGTTTTCTGCATGGCGGCGCAACCATCGCACTGCTCGAATCCTGCGCAAGCCGCGGGGCCGATCTGCGCACCGACTTCGATAAGGAGTTGCCGTTCGGCTTGGAATCGACCATCCGCCACAAGAAGCCCGGCAAGGAGGGGCTGCTGCACGGCCTGGCCGAGCTCGATCACGAGGACCCCAGCTATGGCGGGCGCAAGCAGTTCTGGCACGTCGTGGCCACCGATGACGCCGGCGATGTGATCTCGGAAGGCACGTTTATCACCAAGATCGTCACGCTTGAGCATTTCGCGAACAAGCAGAAGCAGCGCGAGGCCAACTAACATGCAGCGCGAAAATGACGCGAACGCTCCCGTGGAGGATTTCGTGCGGGAAAGCCTGCTGGGCATGTACGACACGAACCGTGCCTGGTTGGGAAGCTTCGAGCCGGTGACGATCGAGCGAGGGTTCGTGCGTTCGGCGGTCACCGTTCCCGAAAAGGCGGGCAACTACTTCGGCAACGCGTTCGGCGGCTTTCTGATGTCGCTCGTCGACGTCGCTGGATGCGCCGTTCCCTGGACACTCGGCAAGTACGTGGTCACGCAGACCGCCGACGTGCATTTCCTCAAGGGCGTCATGGTGGGCGAGCGCATCTTCGTGGAGGGACGCAACGTGCGCACGGGTCGCACCAGCTCCGTTGCTCAGGTGCGTATCGTCGGCGAAAACGATGACGACTTGCGTCTCTGTGCAACGGTTTCCCTGCACATCGTACGGGATATTAAACCGGAAGACGCAGGTCAGATGCCTACTTTGCCTTCAGCCCGGAAATAATCGAAAAAGTTTTCCCGAAAACGAATTCGTTATGGTAATATATCCGTCGCTGCGAAAGCGGCATCGGGATGTGGCTCAGCTTGGTAGAGCGCTGCGTTCGGGACGCAGAGGTCGCAGGTTCAAATCCTGTCATCCCGACCATCTCGAATGGTTCAAGGCTCGGTGATGTGCACCGGGCCTTTTTCATGCCATAAGGGAGGGTCGGCAAAGCCGATGCCCTTGGGGGTCGCAGCGGCGCGGCGCGTGTGCATTTCATCGAATAAGGGCTGCTCGCACGGCGGTGTGGTACAGTTCAGCGCGTTGACTTTCGCACGGTTGCAGCGTTGCAACGTTTACGAAACGAGTAATTGGAGGACGCATGAAATTTCTGGGAATGGGTGTGCCGGAACTCCTGATCATCCTCGTGGTGATCCTTTTGATCTTCGGCCCGAAGAACCTGCCAAAGCTCGGTAGCGCGCTGGGCAAGACCGTGAAGAACCTGCGCGAAGGCATGTCCGACGACAAGCAGGCTGTCGAGGAAGTCGACGAGGACGTCGAGGAGGAAGAGGTCGACGAGGAGCCGAAGAAGGTTGCCAAGAAGACCGTCGCCGCCAAGAAGAAGAGCGAATAGCCCTTCCGCATAGGTTTCAGCGCGGCATGCGACAGGCCAATCCTGCCGCATGCCGCTTTTTCGTATAGATAGGTGATTAGCATGGCAAACGAGAACTACATCCTCACTCCCGAGGGCAAGCAGCAGCTCGAAGAGGAGCTGCACTACCTGGAAACCGAGAAGCGCGCCGAGGTCGGCGAGCGCATCAAGGTTGCCCGCGAATTCGGCGACATCTCCGAGAACTCCGAGTACGACGACGCGAAGAACGAGCAGGGCATGATGGAGGCGCGCATCGCCGAGATCAACCGCATCCTGGCCGAGGCCACCGTCGTTGCCGCCCCGAAGCGCTCCAATTCGGTGCACATCGGTTCCACCGTCACCGTTGACATGGGCGGTCGCGAGCGCGTCTTCACCATCGTGGGCGGCGCCGAGGCCGACACCGCCGCCGGCAAGATTTCCAACGAGTCCCCGGTCGGCGCCGCGCTGTTGGCGCACAAGAAGGGCGACGAGATCGAGACCACCGGCCCGACCGGCCGCGTCATCAAGATGAAGATCCTCTCCATCGAGCACTAGGACACGAACATGAGCAACACCCCTGAAGTTATCGAAGACGACCCGATCGAGGTTCGCAAGGCCAAGCGCGCGGCGCTCTATGCCGCCGGCGAGCAGCCCTACGGTTGCCGCTACGACTACGATCTGCATGTCGATGAGATCAAGGAAAAGTACGCCGACCTGGCCGAAGGCGAAACGCTTGAGGACCGCGTGAAAATAGCTGGCCGCATCATGGCCATGCGCAACCAGGGCAAGATCATGTTCCTGGTGCTGCGCGAGCGCATGGGTGATATCCAGCTGTTCTGCCGCGTGAACGCGCTCGGCGAAGAGGTGTTCGCTCAGATGAAGGACCTCGACGTGGGCGACTGGATCGGCGCCGAGGGCGCTATCATGCGCACGAAGCGCGGCGAGTTGTCCATCGCGGTCGACGCGTATCAGCTGCTATCGAAGTCCATCCGTCCGCTGCCCGAGAAGTTCCATGGCATCACCGACAAGGAAACGCGCTACCGTCAGCGCTACGTTGATTTGGTCATGAACCCCGACGTCAAGGACGTGTTCGTCAAGCGCTCCAAGATCATCTCCGCCTGCCGCGCCTACATGAACGCGCAGGGCTACCTGGAGGTTGAGACGCCCATTTTGCAGGAAACGCTCGGCGGCGCGAACGCCAAGCCGTTCATCACGCACTTCAACGCGCTCGATCAGGAATGCTATCTGCGCATCGCCACCGAGCTGCACCTCAAGCGCTTGCTCGTTGGTGGCATGGATCGTGTCTACGAGATCGGCCGTCAGTTCCGCAACGAGGGCATGGACGCCACGCACAACCCCGAGTTCACCTCCGTTGAGGCCTACTGCGCGTTTTCCGATGTCGAGGGCATGAAAGAGCTGGCGATGGGCTTCATCAAGGCCGGCCTGCATGCGGTTTCCGACACCGAGAAGATCATGTACCAGGGCAGCGAGATCGACCTGTCCGGCACGTGGCGTTCGGTTTCCATGGCCGAGCTGGTGAGCGAGGTTGTGGGGCAGCAGGTTGACATCGATACGCCGGTCGAGGTGTATCGCCGAATTCTGGACGAGAAGCACCTGGAGTGGAACGAGGAGTGGGGCGCGGGCAAGCTGCTGTTCACGCTCTACGACGAGCTGTGCGAGTCCACACTGGTGAATCCCACGTTCGTGTGTGACTATCCCGTCGAGGTTTCCCCGCTTGCCAAGCGCAAGCCCGCTGACCCGCGCCTGACCGACCGCTTCGAGCTGGTCATCGCCGGGCACGAATACGCCAACGCGTTCACCGAGCTCAACGACCCGATCGACCAGGAATCCCGCTTCGTTGCGCAGGTTGAGGCCAAGGCCGCTGGCGACGACGAGGCGATGGAATACGACGCCGACTACATTCGCGCGCTCAGCTACGGCATGCCTCCGGCCGGCGGCATCGGTATTGGCATCGACCGCATGATTATGCTCTTGACCGATCAACCCGCCATTCGTGACGTGCTGCTGTTCCCGCATATGCGCCCCGAGCGCAACACGAACAATCCCAACCGCAAGGTCGCGGCTAAGGCGGACGAGGGTGCCGCTGTCGCCGAGGCCCAGGTGGCCGAAGCCGCCGCGGAAGCCCCTGAGGCCGATGCGGTGCCTGCGCAGGACGCGATCGCGAACCCGGCAGCGGGCGTTGCGGCTCCAGTTGCGGGGCAGAAGCTTGATGCGGGCATTTCCCGCGAGGCGGCTCATGCGCTGCTTGCCAAGCACAACGCCGATGAGTTCCACCTCAAGCACGGCGAGACGCTCGAAGCGCTGATGCGCTATTACGCCGAGAAGCACGACCCTGAAAACGTGGAGTTCTGGGGCATCGTCGGCCTGCTGCATGACGTGGACTGGGAGGAGTTCCCCTCCGTTGCCGACCACACCATCAAGGCGGCCGAAATGCTTGCCGACGCCGGTGTGAACCCGCTGGTGGCGCGCTGCATCCAGACGCACAACTCCGATTTGAACGCCGCGCTGCCCAAGCCCGAAGCCAAGATGGAAAAGGTGCTGTTCGCCTGCGACGAGCTTTCCGGCCTTATCCAGGCGGCGGTGCTCATGCGCCCGAGCAAGTCGGTGCAGGACTTCAGTGTGAAGAGCCTGAAGAAGAAGTACAAGGACAAGAAGTTCGCCGCCGGTTGCAGCCGCGAGAACATCGCCCGCGGAGCCGAGCTCAACGACATGGAACTTGACGAGCTGTTCGCCAGCGTCATCGAGGCCATGAAAGCCATCGAACAGCCGACGGAATAAGGTTTGCGCAAACAGCTGCGCCCTAAGCGAACCGTTCCAAGGTAGCAGAGCCAAGAGGCCCCCCGGCACAGAAGTGAACCGGGTGGCCTCATGTTGTTATGGATATGAAGTTTTAGCCTAACGACAAAATCTCGTGCGAGGCACGCCTCGCACCCAAGTAGAAAGCACCGAAGGTGCGTCACCATTTTCAACGCAAGGTGGATGCGGCTTCGGAGGCGGCATCCCTACGGTTTCGAAAATGTGTGTCGCGCCTTCGGCGCTCTCGAATGATGCGCGAG
>CAVHFC010000052.1:0-16537 GCA_963635025.1 Eubacterium sp. CAG:786 | reverse complement strand
CGGCAGATGATCGACGAGAAGGCCACCGCGCTGCTTGTCGAAGCGCGCGCGAAGGAGCTGGGGCTCACTCCCGCATCCGACGAGGTTGACGAGCAGTTCAACAGCTTGAAAAGCAGCATGTCGTTCAACAGCGACGACATTTGGCAGAAGACGCTTGCCCAGTACGGGATGACCGAGGATGGGCTGCGTGATCAGCTTCGCGTTAGCCTTGAGAAGCAGGCGATCTGCGAGGCCGATGTCGAGCGACAGAACGCTTCCGATTCCGACGCGCTTTCCTATGCGCAGTCCAATCTCGTCGACGTGACGCAGCGGCATTTCTACCGTATGGTGTTCACGGGCTCGGACGCAACTACGCGAGCCAACGCGGCGGCAAGCGAGCTGGCGGCGATGAAGCAGGCGGGAACCCTTACCGCCGAGACGTTCTCGCAGATGGCGCGCGAGCGTTCCAACGAGGAAAACGTTTCCCAGACGGGCGGATCGTTCAAGTGGGAAGTTGAGATTTCTTCCGATACCGATATCACCCAAGCTGTCGATTCGGTTTCCGTGGGCGACGTGAGCGACCCGACGAGCATCGAATCGGACGACGGTGCCCTGGAGATCTTCTACTGCGATACCCAGTATTCGTTCCCGGACTCAAACTCCATCTCGTCGCTGAAGGCCTCCGATGTCCCGGCTAGCCTATGGACTCAGGTAAAATCCCAGGCAAGCGATTCGCTTTGGCAGAGTGCCTGCAACGCGTATCTTTCGAACATGTTGATGGCGGGAAAGGTGACGTACTACCCGATGCCCGATTCGGCAAGCTACAACATTCCCATCACCGTTACTTCGTCGAGCAGCTCCTCGTCGGCCGGCACGCAAACCGCAACGACAGCGGGGTAGCGCCAAGCCAAGGGGGATCATGCGTCGCGCAGGGGGAAATCAAGACAATCAGGTAGCTCGGCCGCGGGCATTTGCGCTCGCGGCTTTCGCATGCTGCGCTTTCGCGGCGGGAGCGTTCGCCTTGCAGGCGTTTTGCGCCGGCTCCCTTTCGGGCGCTGCTGAGCAACCCGCCGGTTCGGCGGCGCTTGAAGGGTCCGCCTTCGCCGACGACGATGAGGAAGCTGTCGGTGCGCGGTTTTCCGTTGACGGCTTGCTCTACCAGGTCACGCAAGCGTCCGATTCCGCCGCGGAAGGCACGGTCGCCCTGGTGCAGGTGCCCGCCGAGACTCAGGGCAGCCTTTCCGTTCCCGCTGCGGCCTCTTCCGCGACAAGCGGTCGCACCTATCGCGTTTCCGAGGTGCGTTTCGAGGCCTTTGCCGGGTGCTCCTCTTTGACGAAGATCGCGCTGCCCTCCTCGGTGGAAAGCTATCGTTTTCAGAACAGCCTTTCCACGAGCAACGTTAACGCCTGCCTGTCCGACTGCACCTCGCTTGCAAGCGTTGAGGTGGGTTCGGATTCACCGTGCCTGATAAGCGAGGATGGGGTGCTATACGCGAAGGGGCAGGACGGAAAGCCGGTCGCTCTTCTGCGCTATCCGCGCGCGAAGACCGACGTTTCCAGCTATGCGGTTCCCGAAACCGTGCACACCGTTGTTGCCTATGCCGTAAGCGGGAACGCGGCGCTTACCTCGGTGTCTTTTACCGGGGATTTGACGGGAGATGCCGCCGCATACGTGAATGCGGGATCCATGGGTGCCGCGTACATGGGCGGAATCGGGGCCAGCGCTTTCGCCAATTGCTCATCGCTTACCTCGGTTGAATTTGCCGAAGATTTGCAGCTTGGGGTGGCGTTCGGGGGCGCGGCGGTCGCCATCGGCAATTCCGCGTTCGCAAACTGCATCAGCTTGAAATCCATCACCATCCCGAATATAGAAAGCGCCACGCGCAAAGCGGATGCCTATCGCACCTTTGAGGAAAACAATCCCGGGTCGAACCAGACCATCGCGAAAGGATCGGCTTTCAAGTCGGGCTTCGATCCGTACTGGCATAACCAGTCCGGTCCGGTTGCGCGTGAGGGCATCGGTTCAAGCGCGTTTTCCGGTTGCTCGAATCTGCGCAGCGTGGTGTTCGCCGCCGGCAACGTCAACGGCGCGTTTTCGTACCTGACGGGCACGACGACGTATTTTGCCGGCTGCAACAAGCTCGAATCGCTGGTGTTCGAGTCGAAGCAAACCTACTGGGGCAATCCTTCCGCTTCCATGGCGAACGGCAAATTCGTCGATATCTGGTATGACGAGTCGGCGAAGGCTTCGGTGGTGGAGAAGGTGCCGACGCGGTATTACGCGGTGGATTATTACGCGACGGCGGCGGATGCCGAAGCTGCCGATTCGCTCGGCTCGACCCGCCTGGCGCGTGTGGAATATGCGGCCGGCACCGCGATTTCCGATATCGCCACGTCCTCCGATGCTCTTTCCGATTGCATAGCGGCCGCGGAGCTGTATGCGAGCTTGGATGCGGATGGGAGGGTTCCCTCCGCTACCGAAGCGGCACTTGCGGCGGGTCTTGGCGAGGGAAAGTGGGCATGGAAACTCACCGCCACACAGTCGCGGCGGGAGGGTTTGACGGAATCGTGCAAGGCGTACCTGGTGCGGGAAGACGACCTGTCTGCGGGTAGGCTGGATTCGCAAACCCAGACGGCGCTGTACTTGGCCTGCGATCGCAATCTGAGTGAATCCGAGCAGGCCGATTGCGCGTTCGACCCGGTGCGCTATGCAAGCGGCTCCTCGTATCAGATCACTGCGCTCGATGGGGAAGCCGACCCGTGGTACACCTACGATTTGACGGCCGGTGGCCTGATGGGCGCTTTCGCCGTGCGCGCCGTTGACGGAACGGAGCTTTCTTCGGGCGATTACTCCGTTGCCTACAAGCGCCTCGATGCCGAAACGGGCGAGCTGGTCGATGCGTCCCTCTCGGAAGGCTCGGGCGCGTACCTGGTCTGCATAACGCCGACCGAGGCGAGCGGGTATACCGGCGAGCTTGATGAATGGATCGTCGTGAAAAGCCATGCCGGTAGGGTGGTTTCGGGCTTTTCGGACGTTGTGTCGGGTACGGCGGAAGCGGCGCGGCACGCCTATTCGCAAACCTCCACGCTCGATTACTCGGGTAAGTGCTTCGCCGTCACTATAGGGGCCTGCGATGGGGCGGGAGCGCTTGTCGCCTCGGGGTACGCGGGGCTTGTGGGCGGCGCGGTGAATGTGGACGATTCCGAATCGGCGAGTTTCGGCTTTTCGATCAACACGAAAACCGACTCGAGCGGCAAGGCCGTCGATTCCGGCAGCGACCTGGTGTTCTCGCGAACCGATTCCGACGGGGCCATTCAGGCTTCCGACTATGCGGTGAAGTGCTATCGCGCATTCGAGCGCAACCGGGCGCGCCTGGGTGCGTCTGCGGACGCATATCCTTGGGGGGATATTGCTGTGGTGGTTCCGTCGCTGTACGAACAGTATTATGCCGCAGCTGCGAACTGGGCATATGCCATGCGCGCCCCCGTGTTCCTCACCGATGACGACGGCTCGGTTTCCGATGAGACGGTTGCCTGCTTGAGCGAATTTTCGCAGGTGGTGGTCATGGGGCCGCAGGCGGCGTTTTCCGATGAGGACTACAAGGGCTTGGAAGATGCGCTTGCTCAAACATCGACCGTGTCGCGCCTGCAGGGCGCAAGCGATACGGCGGGGGCGTTTTCCGTGGCTCTCGCCGACGATCTTGTGGCTCGAGGCGCGTGCGAGATGGCGGCGGTTGCCGTCGTCGATTCCGCTGCTCCAAGCGACGTTGCGGCCGCCGTGACCTTCACCGGCCATGAGAAGGGCGTGGTCTTCACGGCGTTAAGCACCGAAGACGCGAAGGTGGTCGCCGAATATCTGCATGCCTCCTCGGGGGGCGTCGGGGTGGTTCTCCTTGCCGGCCGCGGCGGGGATTCGTGTGCAGCGCAGCTGACCTCGTCAGAATGGAGCGGATCGGCGTTCGGCGCCATATGGGAATCCGATACCGTATTCGATCAGGTCATGAATGCGATCACGAGTTCCGTCGATGAATATGCGGGTATTTCGATCACCCGTCCCGACCGCGGTGGCAAGACCGATCCCGAAGACCCGGAAAAGCGAGACGATGGGACTTCGGGAGAAAACGGCTCGAGCGGCAGCGAGGGCAGCGGAGCGACGAATCAAGCCTCGGGCGGCACCGTTGTGGTGACGTACGGCGGCGCAACCACCTATGCGGTGGGAAGCGCAGGCGCGGCAAGCGCTTCGGGAAAGACTTCCGCAGCTGCCGCGACCGCTGCGAGCGGCGATGCCTCGCTTGCAAGTACGGCCCCGGCAGACGCCGACCTTGGCTCTGCCGATGCATTGTCTTCCAGCGATGCTTCGGCCGCGAGAAACTCAAGCAACATCAGCAGCACGCCCTCTTCGGTGCGCGTGCCGTTTTTGATTTCCATCGGTGTGCTGTGCGCCGCGGCGGCCCCCATTTTGAGAAGGTGCAAGTAGCGTCATGGTGCGGCTAGGGGGGACATACGGCGAAGGGGAGGAGGCGGACGGCTTGACGGCCCGTTCGCGCGTGGCTTCCTGCCATCGCGTGCTTGCGCGCGCGGTGCGCGTCCTTGCTTCCTGCGCGCTGGTGGCCTCGTGCACGACGCTGCTGTGTTCGTGCCGACCGACCGACTTTTTTACCGAGGTCATCATTTCGCCGTTCGCCGATCAGGTTGACGAGGACAATCCGCAGCGCCTGATCGTGAACGACCCGCAAGCTGAGCAGGAGACCGATCAGCTTTCCGCGCTGGATTGGTCCGACAACTCCTCGCGCTCGACTCAGGTTCAGAACCTGGTCACGTACTCGGACAATCCGACCACCAATATGAACGCGTTCCGGTCGGTGTTCGA
Organism: Eubacterium sp. CAG:786; assembly: GCA_963635025.1. Taxonomy (GTDB): domain Bacteria; phylum Actinomycetota; class Coriobacteriia; order Coriobacteriales; family Eggerthellaceae; genus Senegalimassilia. The sequence goes on along the minus strand of CAVHFC010000052.1, from coordinate 11,688 downwards.
CCTGGACCCTCGCTTTATGGGCGTGCGGTCCAGCGAGGCGGTGCAGCTCGATTTCTCGCAGCCGTCGTCCGTCTCCGAAAGCGATTCGCAAACCCCCGTCGAATCTGATCTGTCGCCTCAAGAGCGCAGCGATCTTCAAGGGGAAGCCGCGCGCTCGGAGGGCGTCGAGCAGGTGCAGCAAGCCTCCGGCACCGGCGATAACCCCTCCGACAGCGGAGCCGACAAGGGAGAAGGCGGCACGGAAGGAAGCTCGGGTGGCTACAACGGCGAGCGCAAAATCTACGATCCCAACAACGGGTTCGCCGAGCCGCCGCACGCCGACAAGATAGCGGCATGCGGTCAAGCTGCCGTGATGGTTGAGGCGCTTGGCGGCGCCGAGGCTCTTGCCGCCATGGATTCGAACACCTATTACGGCACTGGCACTTCGTCTGTAGGGAGCTTCGCCGAGGTGTTCGGCGACGAGCTTCCGAGCGATTTCGCGCAAACGGCGCTCCTTTGGAGTGGAAACGGAACTTCTCCCGGCAGCCTTATCGATGCCGAGGCGCTGGCAAGCGCGTGCGGCGAAGGGGGCGTGATCGTCTACGATCAGGGCGAAGGCGACCTGGAATCCCGCTTCAGCGCCGAGGCGCTCGAGGTGCTCGATCGCGCCGGCATCACCTATATCCCCGTCGACTTCTCCACGGTGCAAGGCACGCTCGATGCGGCGAACGTTATCGGCGAGGTGCTTTCGGAAAGCCCTTATGCCCCTTTGGCGAAAAGCAACGCCGAAGCGTACTGGAAAACCGTCGACGACTTGGTGACCCAGGCAGCTGATTCCCATGGCGGCGCGCTTGCCGCGCGCGACGAGTCGACGAGCGGGACGCGCCTGCTTTCGACGTACAACAGCTGCCCCGTTTCCTCGTGGCGCACCAACCACACCTTCAGCGCCTTCGGCACCAGCTACGTGCGCGGCATCGGCTACACCAACGGCTCGTATGCGCTCGACTCGGAAAGCGGCCTTCTGTTCACGGGCAGCACCGCCTCTTCTCCGCTGTCGTTTTGGGCGCAGGCTGCCGGCGTGTGGAACCGCGGCGCGGACGTTGTGAGCTCAGGGTCGCCGAAAAACGACACGGCCATGCTCTACGGCGTCGTGACGGGTGCGCGCTTCGACTTGAGCTTCTTCTCCAGCGCCTCGGGCGCGCCCGAGCTTACCCGGTGCGTGTCCTCGGTGCTGCTGGGGACCGAAGATCGTATCGGCACCACCTCCGACAGCAACTTCGGCGACGGTTTGGGCTCGGCGGCATTTCCCTACCTTATCGTGTCGGCTTCGGGAAACTCAACGTCCGACCAGGTCAAGCAATCGGTTGTGGCGCAAATGCTCTCCTCCGACCCGCTTAACCCCTATTCCATCCTGCCGTGGAACAAGCAGTCGCCGAACAACATGCTCTCAACCGAGCTCTCGTCCATCTCCATCATCGGATCGACGACTGACAATGCCAAGGGAAGCGTGTTCCGCGACCAAGGCGTGAGCGCTTCCGATACCGTGCGGGCGAACCCCAGCGGGCTGTTGGGCAGCTGGACTGCGGGTTCCATGGAAAGCGTCCTTGAAACGGTATGGCTTGCGCGCATCTATTCCGCAGCCCCCGCCAACAGCGACTACAGCCCCATCTGCTCGTATTCCGTGCAGCAGCTTGAAGACGCGGTGATGGGCTTTTACGAAACGTTTTACCGCATGGAGGCCTCCGAGGCTCAAAGCGCCTACGAACGCGTGGTCACGGACGAGGGGCTGTAGGCTATGGCGAGGTGGAAACCGGGCACACGCAAGGCGATGCGCGACGAGCGCCGCGCCCGTACGGCCGAGCGCATCTCGGTGCGCTCGGAGGGCAACGTTTTCGCGCAGGACGCCCAAGAGCGTCACGGCATGCGCCCGGAATCGCGGCGCGTGATTGTGCTTGCGGTCGTCTTCGCGCTCGTGTTCGTTTCCGCCAGCATCCTGCCGACGCATGCGTTCGCCATGGCGCTTACCAGCTACCCGCTTGCCGCGTTTCTGGCTGACGTGAGTGCCAACCTGGCGGCGTTTACCGGCGTGTTCACCGGCAACGGGTCCGCATTCGAGACGCGCTTCATGGCCGTGCTTGTGTGCGCAGTCGGCGGCGCGGCGCTCGGGCTGTGCGGATCGACGTTCCAGGGTGCGTTCAACAATCCCTTAGCGGCGCCGAAAACCCTTGGCGTGATGAGCGGCGGCGCCCTTGGTGCGCTGGTGTACGTGCTGTGGCTGAAATCCTACACGCCGGTGATGCATTCGACCTCCGCGGGCGTTACCGCATCGGAAATAGCTGTATGGGAGTCCTCTCTCGATCCGTTTGCGTGGTTCTACCTGCACTACGGGCGTTGCCTCTGCTCCATCGCAGGTTGTTTCATCGTCGTCGGGGTGGTCATGGCGCTCACCACGTTTTTGGGCCGCGGCAAGCTTTCCAACGTTATCGTCATCATTTTCGGCCAGGTGTTCTCAGTGGGCGTGACGGCGATAATCCAGTTCGCGCGCTACTACTTCACCATGGACGGCAGCGCGGAGGTGGCGACGGAGCTTGCGCAGATCGAGAACTACACCATGATCAACACGTACTACTTCCGCGATCTGCTCATCGTCGTCGCCCCCATTGTCGTATGCATGGTCATCGTGCTTGCGCTGCGTAATCGCCTGACGCTGCTGTCCTTCGGCGACGACGTGGCGAACACCATGGGCGTCAACGTCAAGCGTACGCGCTACCTCATGATCGCGCTGTGCACGGTCATGACGGGGCTCGCCATCTCGTTTTGCGGGCACGTGGCATTCCTTGGCTTTATATCGGCGCACCTGGCGCGGCGTATCGTCGGGCCCGATTTCCGATTCCTTTTGCCCGCGAGCATGCTGACTGGCGGGGCGCTTATCTCGATCATCCAATGGATTTGCCAGTCGGGGTTGCCCTTCACCTCGCCGTATGCCGCAGGCCCGGTGTGTTCGGTTTTGGGCGCGTGCCTGTTCATGGTCGTGATCCTGCGTCAGCGAGGGGAGGCGGGCCATGGCTGGCGATAACGCTCGTCTCAGGGCGCGCAAGATCATCGAGGCTGCGCGCCAGCTGCAACAATCCGACGCGTTCGCGGCTCCTCGAACCGCCGACGCCATGCGCGCCTTTTCCGAGGTGCACCAAAGCCGCATCGCAAGCAGGCGCAGCGTGCGTCAAACGCTCGTGCTCGGCGTGCTGCTCGTGATGGCCTTAAGCGCGCTTTCGATGTGCCTGCCCTACTACGGAGTCGATTCCATGGGAATGGGCGGAACCATCTATTCGCCCGCCGACGTGCTCGATTCCTATGCGCTGTGGTTCCAGATCACCGTGATGCCTGCCTTCGACAGCACCATATCCAATCACGCCGGCGCGCTGCTTGCCGCCTTCGAGCTTGAGCACCCTTCCGTCATCTACCAGCTGGTCATCCAGCGCGGCGTGGTCACGCTGGTGGTCATCGCCTGCGGCATCCTGCTTGCGGTTTCCGGCATGCTGTTCCAAACGTCGTTCCGTAACCCGCTTGCCACGCCGACGGCGCTCGGCGTTTCCGACGGCGTGTCCATTGGGGTCGTCGTCTTCGCGTTTCTGGGCTACACGGCGGCAACGGACAACCTGCCTCTGTACCTGATGCTGGTGTACGGCTGCGGCGCGGCGACGGTCGTGTTCGTCATCGCGGTTTCGCGTCTGGTATCGGGGCGCGATTTCAACGTGTTCGACATGCTGCTTTTAGGCACGGTGGTGTGCCAACTTTTGGGCGGCGTGGTCTCCTACGTGTCGAATTTCGGCATGGATATGGATACCTGGGAGCATTTCTACAACATCCAGCAGGCCGGAAACGTGCTTGCATACCCGCAAACGTGGGCCGTGGTCGCGGTGGTGTTCGTGGTGACGATCATTCCCGTGCACGTGCTGCGCTTCAAGCTGAACCTCGTATCGTTTTCCGACGAGGAGGGACGTCTCATGGGCGTTCGCCCGCGCATGCTGCGCGCGGTTGCCCTCGTGCTCGGATCGGTCATGCAGCTTGCCGCCATCGCGTCGATCGGCCAGGTGGCGATGCTTTCCTTGGCCGTGCCGTTTTTGGTGCGCTACCTTATGCCGGCCGAATTCCGCTATCAGCTGCTGGGGAACTGCATCCTGGGAACCATCGTGCTCTTAGCGTGTGTGGCCATCCAGCATTTCGCCATCATCGGATCGGTGTCGGTGCCGGTCGGCACGCTCGTCTCTGTGGTCGTGGTGCCGTTCTTCGTGTGGGCCGTTGCCATCCAGTCGCAGAAGTGGGGCGATTAGCGTGCGCACGATCTTCGGAAGGAAAAGCCGCTCCGCCGCTGCGCTCCCTTCGGGCGAGATGTCGCGCGTGGTCAAGGCGTTGCTTTTAGTGGCGACCCTGCTTCTGTGCGGGATCCCCGTGGCGCTCGTCGCGCATCCGGTAAGCTACGTCCCGCTTATCATGGTGGTGCTCGCCGTGGGCGCCTCGTTCGCCTACCTGTGCATTTTGAAGCGCACGTTTGCCATCAGCGAAGAGGGCATGCGCCGCTCGTGTGAGCGCGGCGAGTCGGTGGGGCTTGCCGTCACGCTTTCGAACGTATCCATCCTGCCGCATCCGCGCGTGGTCGTGTGCTTCTACATCACCGATCTGTTCGGCGAATATGACGCCATGCGCACCATGACGGTTCCGCTCGGCCCGCGCGAGGTGAGCACGTTTTCCTTCGATGCGAATTTCACGCATTTGGGCCGTTACTTCGCGGGCGTCGATCACGTGCAGCTGACCGACCTGTTCGGGCTGTTCAGCTGCACCGTTCAGAATGCGCACCGCCGGCAGGTCATCGTGCGTCCGCGCCTGTTCGACTTGCGCGACGTTGATATCTCGGAAGCCGAAGAGGAATCGGCGAGCATGGTCAAGCCCATCACCGCCGACGGCACCGATTACGCGAGCGTGCGCGAATACCGCTTCGGCGACCCGCTGAAGACCGTGCATTGGAACCTGACCGCGCGCAGCGCGACCGGCACCATGTACACGCGCCTGTTCGAAACCTACGTCACCCCGAGCGTCTCGGTCGTGATTGATCCGTTTTCGCAGGTAAGCGATCGCGAAGCGCTCATGAGCCTGTTCGATGGCATGATGGAGGGCGCTTCCTCGCTTTCGCGCTTCGCCCGCGCGCAGGGCATCGAATGCATAATCCGCTACCTGGGCCGGGGCTTTGAACCGGCGAGCATCTGCCTGGCTGGGGAAGAAGATTCCGACGAGCTGATCCTGTCGGCGCATCGCATCGTGTCGCTGTCGCAGGGCGCGGACAGCAAGGTAGGCGCGGCTGGCGAAAGTGAAGGCGATTCGGCCGACATCCGTCGCGCGGCCTCCATCCCGATCGAGCTTTTCGTGCAGGAAGGAACGGGATCCCAGGGCGCAAGCAACATCGCCTTCGTCACGTCGCGCTTTGACGAGGACATTCTCGTGGCGCTTGAGGAAGTGACGGCGCGTCGACGCCAGGCGATGCTCATGCTGGTGGTCCCCGCAACCTTGATCGGGCGGCAGCGCACGGAGTTCCTTTCCCCGCTTACGCAGCTCTCGGCGATGGGCATACCGTATTACGTGCTCGAGTCGACCGAGCTTGAGACAAGGCGGGTGATGTCATGACGCTCCTTCGCTATCTGAAATCCCAAGCGGGGGAATTCGTGTTGCTGCTTGTTACGGCGGCAAGCTTTTCCTGCGTCATCGAAAACGCCTTCTTCCTGTCAAGCGTTTCGAATCGTTGCCCGCTTACTTTCGCGGCGGTGGCCGTGCTCCTGGCCGTGCTGTATCTGGCGGCCTATCAGCGCCGGCGCATGGCGTTCGGCATCGTTTGCTATCTCGCGGTGCTTGCCGCGATGATCGCGCTTTCGCTTGGCTTGTCGAGCGGCGAGGACCTGTATGCCGATGCCGAGGGAAACTACCTGTATCTGGTGCTGTGCATCGCGTTTTCGGCGACGGCGTCGTTTCTGCTCACGCGCGCTGTCGCGGGCGCCGCGCTATGGTTTTTGGTTACGGCGTTCCTTTGCTCGGTGGTGCAGGCGTTTTACCAGTGCAACGACCTGGTGGCAAGCATCGTGGCATCCGCCGGCGCGCTCGTGCTGGTCATCTATCGAAACTTCGCCATCGGGCTTGTGCGTGCCGATGTCGTGCGCGGCGCCTCGCGCGCCTCGGGGCTTGTCGCGGCGCTTTCCGTGGTTGCCTCATGCGCGGTCGTTGCGCTGGTTGCATGGTTCTTCGTCATCGCGCCGCTTGGCCCGGGCGTGCTGGAGATCAAGCTCATCACCGAATATCGCCAGCTTCCCATCGACCAGATGCGCGGCGTTGTCGACGAACAGCCGGTGTTCAACCTTGAGCTGACCACCGACCGCGACCATCTGCTCGACGACGACTACCGCTACACCACCGATGATCTGGTGCGTGGCGAATCCGATGTCATCATCTCGGCGCAGCAGCTTCTCGACCAGATGACGGTGGGCGGTGGCACCACCGACGCGGGGGCGGGCACCGACGCCGCCAAAGACGGCGGTCTGGACCAGGATTCGCTGGAAGAAGACTACGATGCGCAGTCCTATTCGAACGTGTTCCCCCTGATCGTGGTGATATTGGTGGCAATAGCGGTGATCGTGGCGCTTGTCGCGGGCTTCTTCGCGCTCAGGCGCCGCCGTCGCATCAAGCGCCTTCAGGCCATGCTTGAAGCCCCGCCCGCCGACCAAGCGCGCGGCATCTACCAATTCCTGCTTTCCCGCTTGGGGCGCATCGGCTTTTCGGTGCCGCAAGGCTTCACGCTTTCGGAGTTCGCCCAGGCGCAGTCCGGACGCATGGCCATCTTCGACGCGCAAGCCGGCGTGTCCTTCGTCGATCTGACGCGCGTCTACGAGCAGATGACCTTCGGATCCCGCGTGCCCACCGACGACGACATCGTCCCCTTCGTCGCATACTACCTAGCGTTTTGGAAGGCGGCGCGCGCGTATCTGGGCAACTGCAAGTATTTCTTCAAATCGTTTCGACTCTAAGGGAGGTGTGAGCGCATGAAGCTGGAAGTCAAAGACGTGAGCTGCGGATACGACGGGTGCGACCCGGTGCAGCGCTTCGTGAACTTCACCGTTTCCTCGGGCGAGGTGTGCTGCGTGCTCGGGCCGAACGGCTGCGGGAAGACCACCTTGTTCAAAACCCTGCTCGGGCTTATGCCCCCGCGCGCGGGCAGCATCCTCATCGACGGCGAGGACGTGACGAAGTGGTCCCCGAAACGCCTGGCCCACGTCGTTGCCTATGCGAGTCAAAATCACGTGCCGCCGTTTCCCTATCGCGTCAAGGACGTGGTCATGCTCGGGCGCGTCAACAAGGTGGGGGCGTCGCAACCGACCGAAGAGGACCTGCGCATCGTCGATGCCGCCATGCGCGACATGGGCGTGAAGGATCTGGCCGAGCGTCCCTATACCGACATATCCGGCGGGCAGCTGCAGCTGGTGATGATCGCGCGCGCCTTGGCGCAGCAGCCGCAGCTGCTCGTGCTCGACGAGCCGACGGCCGCGCTCGATTACGGAAACGCCATCCGCGTCATCGGCAAGGTGCGCTGGCTAGCTCAGCAGGGCTACGCGGTGCTCATGACCACGCACAGCCCCGACCACGCGTTCATGTGCCGCTCCAACGTGGTGCTTTTGCAGGCGGGCAAGCCCATGAGCTTCGGCAGTGCCGCCGAGGTGATCACCGAACGCAACATGCGCCAGGCCTACGGCCTTGACGTGCGCGTGGTGGAATTCGTGAACAGCAGAAACGAGGTGATGCGCATGTGCGCTCCCGAGTTCGAAAGCGATGAAAGGAGCTAGCGAATGCTCAGCGAACCCGAGGCCAAGCAGGCCGCGAACAACATAGCCGCGATTGTCGCCAACGTCGAGACGGTCATTCAGGGCAAGCACGATGCGGTGGAGCTGGTGGTGCTGGCGCTTGTTGCGCAAGGGCATGTGCTGTTGGAGGACCTGCCCGGCACCGGCAAGACCACGCTCGCATCCACGTTGGCGAAATCCATCGACTGCGACTTCAAGCGCATTCAGTTCACGCCCGACGTCATGCCCTCCGACGTGACGGGATTTTCGGTGTACAACCAGCAGACCAACGAGTTCGAGTTCCGTCCCGGCGGCGTGATGAGCAACCTGGTGTTGGCCGACGAGATCAACCGCGCCAGCGCGAAAACGCAGTCGGCGCTGCTGGAGGCCATGGAGGAGCGCCAGGTCACGGTCGATTCGAAAACCTTTAAGCTCGATGAGCCGTTCATGGTGCTCGCCACCCAAAACCCCATCGAGCAGTACGGGACCTTCCCGTTGCCCGAGGCGCAGCTCGACCGTTTCCTCATCAAGCTTTCCATGGGATACGCCGACTTCTCCGACGAGCTGCACATGCTTGAGCTGGGCGATCGCGCCAAACGTGCCATCGGGCCGGTGGCCACCACCGACGATGTGAACCGGCTGCGCGAGCAAGCGGAGCAGGTGGAGGTTTCTCAGGACGTGTTCCGCTACATCCTGGAAATCGTGACCGCCACGCGCAACCGCACCGACATCCGCGTCGGGTCGTCCCCGCGCGGCGGCATCGCGCTCGTTTCCCTGTCCCGCGCATGGGCGCTCGCGCGTGGTCGCGCCTATGTGCTGCCCGAGGACGTGAAGCGCCTGGCGCCCTATACGCTCGGCCACCGAATTGCCCTCACCCGAGAAGCTAAATCTCAGGGGAGAATATCCTTGGAAGTGATAGAATCCATTCTGTCGAGTATCGCAGTCCCCATCGGGGACGACGTGCTGATTCGCAAGCGCTGATCGCCTTTGGGCGCGGCCTTGCTCCAGCGGGCCGTCGACAAGAGGGGATGTTGAAGCCACCACCTCGTTTGCCACGAGGAAAGGACTTGGTCAACATGACGGTAACTATGCAAAGAGGATGCGCGATTGAGCTGAGGGGCAGCCTGAGAGGGCGTCGTGCATCGTTTCAATATTCCTTGCGCCGGCAAGTGTCGCCGCGCATGCATCATGGGCGAAAGCCCCAATCCCTTCGAGGCTCATAATCCAAAAGCACGCCACGGCGAGCGCCCCGCCTGCCATCAGGCGGATTTCTGCGCGCGCCGTTGGTGTTCCCATACGTCTTATTAGGGCGTTTCCCGAATGTTGGTGTCGCATTCGGTGAGCATTGGTTTGAAACGCGAAATGCAAGAAAAGAAAGAAAGGAATCGATTTATGGCGAAAAGCAACCTTTCCAAGTTCGGTGCTGGTTTTGCCGCGGTAGCCCTCGCAACGTCGCTCGTGCCCGTGACCGCGGGCTCGGCGCTTGCCAGCGACAGCTACTGGAGCGCCCCCGACAAGGCCGTGAGCGTGGACTACACCACGGTCCTGAAGTCCTACGGCGTGCGCGCCGGCAGCGCCGGCCCGGACTTCCTGGGCATCTCCAACACCAACTTCGACTTCACCTCGGCGAGCCCCTCCAAGTGGACGAGCGCCCAGTACGACCAGTACACCGCCGATGACCTGGCGGGCATCAAGGGCGCCGGCCTGGCCATCTGGGCGACCTCGGTGAACGAGAGCCCCAACCCGTTCTACGCCAACCTGATGTACAACGCCATGACCGGCTCGAGTGCCACCCCGGCGGCGACCACCTGGGTCGCCAACCCCGAGGAATCCTCCTGGGGCGACTCCAACGGCGTCGCGTCCATGCTGGCTGATGGCAGCGGGTCCACCATCAACGGCCTCGAGTACCTGCCCGAGGTCATCTTCGGCGCGAACAAGTCCACCTCCTGGGGCAACTTCGACGTCTCCGAGACGAACATCTATCAGTGGGTTAATTCCAAGGACAACACGACCGGCTACAATCCCACCTTCACCAACAACGACGCGTCCAACATGTGGACGCAGCTGTACTCCATCGAGCAGCTCTCCGCCGCCGCTGAGCAGGTGAAGGACTCGACGGGTCAGACCACGCGCTACGACGGCGACTCCACCGAGATCGGCGCGCTGTCCTACGAGAAGTCCATCCGCGGCAACCTGCTGTACTGCGCATCCCAGATCGACGAGGGCGCGGTCGCCAAGAAGAAGGTCGCCTACCTGTACGCCATCGACGGCGACACGGGCTACTTCTTCGTCCCCACGGCCTCCGGCCTCGTCGACGGCGAGGACACGGGCGAGCACGCGACGGGCAAGGACGCCGCCACCGCCGGCACGGGCTACGCCGCCAACAACGGCACCATCAACCTGGACTATCACGGCGTGCTTCCCTTCATCACCGACACCTTCGACAGCGGCAACGAGGTCGAGGGCGGCATCGTGATGAAGGTCGAGGACATCTTCAAGTCCAACCCGGCCTGCACGGTGGGCTCCGGCGATGCCACCGCCCTCAGCGACGTCGACGTCATCATCTACAACTCCACGGTGAACACCGACCTTCAGGGCACCTCCGGCGGCAAGAACAGCTCCGGCGTGAACAACTCCGAGGCCCTGAACGGCGACAACGTCGCCGCCTGGGCCAAGGCGCACGGCTTCGACGCCTCCAGCGGCTCGATCGTCGCCGGCGACGACTACGGCACCTCCACCAACCAGGGCTACGGCAAGACGGCCGCGACCGAGGACGGCATGTCCCCGCTGCTGTACTGCCAGCGCAACTACACCGCCGACAAGATCGCCCGCGCCGCCTGGGCCTTCTCCAAGGTCTACCCCGAGCTGTACCCCAACGCGGACGCCTCCTACGCCTACTGGGTGAGCAACGTCTACCACGTCAACCTCGACAGCGTCGGCGCCGTGGCCGCCTACATGACGAACAAGTCCTCCGCCGTCGAGTACAACGCGACCATCGAGGCCGATATGGAGAGCCTGTTCACCATCGGCTACGAGTGGTGGAACTCCACGGGCAAGGACTCCAAGGCCTGGAACGACTACGCCTACTACAACGGCTCCACCCGCGCCTCCTTCTACGACGGTGACGCCGAGAGCGAGGAGCCTGAGAACACGATTGGCATCTTCCAGCCTTCCGCGCTGTGGAACTCCTCTTACTTCGTCGATGTCGATACCACTGCCTACTATGCCAAGAGCGCTGCATGGTGCGGCGCGACCGGCCTGATCCAGGGTTACCCGAACGGCAAGTTCGGCGTGGGCGACACCATGATGCGCGCTCAGCTGGCTACCATCTTGTGGCGTTACTATGCGCCTGAAGAGGCCGCTAAGTATGATGACGAGACCACGTACCCGGCGAACGAGACCGGCATGGCAGACGTTGCGGACAATGCGTACTACACCGCCGCCGCCAACTGGGCTGTGAAGAATCACGTCATCGATGGCTATAACACCGAAAGCGGGCGCGTCTTCGGTGCTGACGACAACGTCACTTTCGAGCAGCTTGTTGCCATCATTGCTAAGGCTTCCGGTGACAAGGAATATGAGAATACGGCTGATACTCCGCTCCAGAAGTTCAACGACGCCGGCGAGGTTTCCGATTGGGCGACCAGCGCTATGGCTTGGGCTGTGAACAACGGCCTGGTCAACGGCTATGAGAACGAGGACGGCACCCGCAGCCTCGCTCCTCAGTCCGACGTTGCTCGCGAGCGCGTTGCGACCGTGCTGGTGAACGCCATCGTCGAGAAAGGGATCCTCTAGCACCTCGACGCGGTTTTGAACCGTTTTCGGCCGGCGTCGT
>CAVHFC010000051.1:0-16589 GCA_963635025.1 Eubacterium sp. CAG:786 | reverse complement strand
GACGGTCGCTGCCACCTGCGGCACCACGACCGCCTGCTCGTTCGTTTCCGTAACCTTGTTCTCGCTCATAGTAAGTCCGCCTCGTCTTTACAGTCGGATGGGATCGCCGGGCTTGATGAAGAACAGGCGCATCGCGATGCGCGCCATGTCCTCGGAAGATTCCTTCATGCCCGTCTCGATCCAATGCGTGATAACCCCTAGATAGGCGCTTGCGTAAAACGCCACATAATATTGCACGAACGGCGCGGGGTTGTTGCGGTAGCGCTCGTGCAGGATGGTTTGGATGATCTCGGTGCAGATGGCGTCGCGCACGCGCGGCCCGAAGCTCGGGTCGCCCGCCGGGCCCATGATCGCGTGCAGGAAGTCCCCCTGTTCGCGCAGGTAGTCGAACAAGCTGACCAAAAAGGGCATCGCCTGCTTGTTCACGCGATAGCGCAGCACGTCTTTGAGCGTGAGCTGCTGCATGCGAACCTGAAAGCCCTCCAAGTCGCGCATCACATCGTCCTCGAGCGCCGAGAGCAAGCCGTCTTTGTCGCCGAAATTGTTGTACAGCGTCCCGCGATTCAAGTCGGCCCGTGCGCACAGGTCGCTTGCCGAGAAGTTCGCCAGGCCGCGCTCCTCGATAAGCGCCACCATCGCATCGCGCAATGCCGCTTTCGAACGCGTGATGCGCCTGTCCTCGGCGCTGTTTTCGTCGCCCGCCACGAAGCCCCCTTCCATATACGCTTCGCCTTTCGCCGCAGGCGGAAAAGCGTTTTCGAGTTGCACAACCTGTCCTCGCGGCGTTTTCGCCTTTTGAACAACGCGGCCAATAATAAACAGGTTGTTCAATAGTATGCATTGTATCGACAGCGGCGAGTCAAGGCAACCGCGCCACCCGCCCGTTACCTGGCCGGCGCAAGCTCTCCATACGTTAATTCGATTGCCCATAAAACCCGGCTATATGTTTTAGCTATAGATAACCCCCGTCTTTTCGTATGAGCAAACATATTGCATCTCTTCGGCTCGTCCCTATACTAGTCGTCACGCCAATAGCAACGGGTGCACCCCGCCTCCCCCACAAGGGAATCGCGCCGCAGAAAGCACCCCACCGATGGGAGGGAGACCCAACATGAGCAAGTTCGCAACGAAGAAGCTGGTGGCCCTAGCCGCCGCCGGCGTGCTGGCCGCAGGAGCCTTCGCCTTGGCAGGCTGCTCCTCGAACAGCAGCACGAGCACGGCAAGCAACGCTTCCGATGACAAGACCATCACGGTGGCGGCAAGCCCCACCCCGCATGCGGAGATCCTAACGAACGCCGTCGCCTCCGAGCTGGAAAAGGAAGGCTACACGCTTCAGGTCAAGGAGTTCACCGACTACATCCAGCCCAACGATGTGACCGAGCAGGGCGAGGTGGACGCCAACTACTTCCAGCATCAGCCCTACCTCGACTCCTTCAACGAGGAGAAGGGCACGCACCTGGTCTCCGTCGAGGCCGTGCACTTCGAGCCCTTCGGCCTGTATGCCGGTAAGACCGCAAGCCTCGACGCGCTTGCCGACGGCGCCACGGTCGCGGTGCCCAACGACACCACCAACGAGGCTCGCGCGCTTCTGCTGCTCCAGCAGGAAGGTCTGATCAAGCTTGCTGACGGCGCGGGCATCACCGCCACCACGAAGGACATCGTGGAAAACCCCAAGAATCTGAAGATCAAGGAGCTTGAGGCCGCCAACATCCCCAACGCGCTGGCCGACGTCGACGTCGCCTGCATCAACGGCAACTACGCCCAGGCCGCCGGCCTGTCCGTCGACAAGGACGCCCTGGCCGTCGAGGCGACCGACTCGCTCGCCGCTGAAACCTACGCCAACGTGCTGGTCGTGAAGGACGGCAACCAGGACAGCGACAAGATCAAGACCCTGGCCAAGGCGCTCACCTCCGACACGGTGCGCACCTACATCAACAGCACCTACAACGGAGCCGTCGTGCCGGTCTTCTAAGGGAAAGCTAACAGAAACGCATCCCATACGCGGGGGCGAGCCGGCAGGTTCGCCCCCGCTTCGCGTTAATCCTCTAGAAAGCCTGCGAACGCGCTGCCACGCCCCGGCCCCGTTTGCTATTCTGGCTGCAATAAACTTCTGCCCGTCGAAAAAGGACCGACCATGCAAATCACCCCGGAGGAAATCGCCGAAACGCTGGCGATGGTCAGCAAGCAGCACCTGGACATCCGCACCATCACGCTGGGTCTGAACCTGCGCTCGTGCACCGATTCGGACATCAACGCCATGGCGCGCAAGGTGTACGACAAGATGTGCACCGCGGCCGAGAACCTCGTTCCCACCGCGCAGCAGCTCGAACGCGAATTCGGCATCCCGATCGTGAACAAGCGCATCTCCGTCACGCCCATCGCCGAGATCTGCGCCGCCGTGCCCGATGCCGACCTGTCGCGTATCGCCGTGGCCATGGACAAGGCCGGTGCCGAGGTGGGAGTCGACTTTGTGGGCGGCTTTTCCGCGCTGGTGCAGAAGGGCGCGTCGGCGGCCGACAACAAGCTGATGGACTCCATCCCCAACGCGCTGGCCGCCACCGAGCGCGTGTGCTCGAGCGTCAACGTCGGCTCCACGCGCGCCGGCATCAACATGGATGCCGCGCTGAAGATGGCCGACATCGTGAAGAAGTCCGCCGAGCTCACCGCCGACCGCGACTGCATCGGCGCAGGCAAGCTCGTGGTGTTCTGCAACGCAGTGGAGGACAATCCGTTCATGGCGGGCGCGTTCCACGGGTCGGGCGAGGCCGACGCGGTCATCAACGTGGGCGTATCCGGCCCGGGCGTGGTGCGCCAGGTGCTTGCAAACATGCCCAAGGACGCCGACATGACCGAGATCGCCGAGGCAATCAAAGCCACCGCGTTCAAGATCACGCGCGCCGGCGAGCTGATGGCGCGCGAAGCCAGCCGCCGCATGGGCGTGGCGAAGGGCATCCTGGACCTATCGCTGGCCCCCACCCCGGCCGAGGGCGACTCCGTGGCGGAAATCCTGGAAGCCATCGGCGTGGGACAGTGCGGCGGCCCGGGCACCACGGCGGCGCTGGCCATGCTCAACGACGCGGTGAAGAAGGGCGGCGTCATGGCGTCCTCGAGCGTCGGCGGCCTGTCCGGCGCGTTCATCCCCGTGTCGGAAGACGCCGGCATGATCCGCGCGGCCGAATCAGGCGCGCTGTGCCTAGAGAAGCTTGAGGCCATGACCTGCGTCTGCAGCGTCGGCCTGGACATGATCGCCATCCCCGGCGACACCCCGGTCGAGGCCATCTTCGGCATCATCGCCGACGAATGCGCCATCGGCATGATCAACAACAAGACCACCGCCGTGCGCGTCATCCCCGCCATCGGCAAGAAGGTCGGCGACAAGCTAGACTTCGGCGGCCTTTTGGGTTACGCACCGGTCATGCCCGTGAACACCCACGCCGGCACCGTCTTCGCCCACCGCGGAGGCCGCATGCCCGCCCCCATCAACTCGCTGAAGAACTAGGGAGGCAAGGGGAGAACAACCCCACCATTACGTAAAAGGCTCGGGTATGCGCCCGAGCCTTTCGTTTTCCCAGATAGATGGGCTATATGCCACTAGTACACCTTACCAAGTAGGGGGAGCAACCCGAAACGATTTTGCAGGCCTTCCTAGCCCGTCAAGCGCCCCGCGCTCCCCCGCGAGGCTCTCAACAAGATAGCCGACCATATACAACGGTAAATACGAAACCGCTTTCCCCTGCTTCTCCCCCATTTCAATATTGCCCTCAGACAAAACAACAGCACGCGGAATGCCATACTCGGAAGAAGCCAAGAGGCTGTTCAATGCGCTATGTGTCTTATAGTCTTTTCCTGACTTCACCTCTATAGGAAGCACTTCAGCTTTCTCGGTCTCAGCGATGAAATCAACTTCGCCTTTACGACTGTTGTGAAAGTAGCGTAGCTTCACACCAGCGGCAACCAGCTCTTGCGCAACATAGTTTTCATACACAGCACCGTAGTTCACGCTCTTCGCGCCAATCAAAACATCTGCTGCCACCTCGAGTGAATATTGAGATAGCAGCATTCCGCAGTCGTGTGCGTATAGCTTGAAGCGAGAAGGTTCTTCAGTACGAGCGAGCATAAATTTTGGCTCGGTAACATTCACCGCTTTTAACACCGACTTAGCTCCGACAAGCCATGCGAAATCGTTCGCATACCGCTCGAACTTCGCCTGTTTTTGCAGCGACTTCAGCCGAAAACGCTTGTTTTCTTTTGCGAGCTGATTTGGAATTTCGTCGTATATCGCCTTTACCTGCAAGGCCCGATCGTTAGCGTATTTTGAAATGTCCTCCCGATATAAACGGACCAGATTACCCTGAACCTCCCGAACTGCACCCAAATCGTACTGTGCGTCAAGGTACTTTTGCACCGCTTCCGGCATTCCTCCGACAACAAGATACAGACGGAACAAATCGATCATTTTGTTGTGCAGGCCCGCATCAACCGATTTTCTCTCGGAGAAGCAGTTCCTTAACCCATCAAGAAGCGATTGAGGAACGCCCTGTGACCAGCAAAATTCTTGAAACGTGAGCGGATACATATGCAAAATGTGCATGTAGCCAACCGGAAACGATTTTACGTTGGTCAACTCAACGCCCAGCATCGATCCCGACATGACAATATCGAAACGACCATCATCAAGTAAATACTTCGACAACGTAACGACGTTCTGCGCCTTCTGCACTTCATCGAAGAACAGCAATGTACCGGGCTGCAAAGCCCTGCCAGCAAGCAAGGAAACGCGCTCGACTACTTGTGCTGAGCTGCTTGCGCCACCCAGCAATTCGGCAGCAGTTTCGTCGCGAAGGAAATCGATTTTGATGTAGTCTGAGTATTCGGCCTGGGCAAAAGACTCTATAAGATACGTTTTGCCAATCTGACGAGCCCCGTCAACCAGCAAAACCTTTTTCTTGGTATCGTCTTTCCATCGCTTCAAGCTATCGTAGGCCAGCCGTCTAAGCATACTGTCCTCCATCGCAATGCCTCTAACTCAACCAATTTTCGGCTATATTTGCCTCTAAATCAACTCTAAATTCGTTTAAAATGCCACTAATGCAGCCAGATTTTCGGCGATTTTGCCACTAATACAACCTACTACCCGCAACCAGCTGGTCGCCCCCCCACATCCATGATGACACCGAGGCCTCCTCAGCAATCGGTCTCGCAGCTCCTTCGGGTCAATCTTTTAGAGCGATTCGTACCAGTATTCGAAAGCTTGCATTCTTCGCTCAGCTTCTTCGTATACTTCATCATCAGCCCTGGCGCCTATGATGATCACATAGGCTACGCCTTCGATTCGCACCAGCTTGTACACGATGCGCAACCCTGCGCCACGGAGCTTGATTTTCAGAAACCCCGTCAAGTCAACACCGTTCTTGTTGCCCAGCGGACTTCCAAAGCCTCCCTCCGATTTCGGCAAAGGATTGGAGACCAGCTTATCAAGCGCTTTAACGACCTGCTTACGCTGCGAGCCGTCCAGTCTTTTCAGGTCCTTCATGGCAGCCGGGGTCAAACGGTACTCCCAATCCATTACTCGAACTCCGGCTCAGGTTCAGCTTCAAGCTCTTCCTCGACAATCCCAAGCTCTTCCAACATCTCTGCACGACCGATCGTATCGCCAGAGTCGAACGATTTCATACGCTCAAGCGCCATCATCAGGAGCGCCAAATCCTCCCTCGCCTCTTCTCCACGACGAAAATCATCAACCGTGACGATCACGTGATCGGGAACGTTGCGCTTCATCACGAAAACCGGATTGCCGTCCGTCGACTTGCTGAAAGCCTGCGTGGACTTGCCCCGATTAAAATCGCTGATGGGAACAATGTTGCCCAAAACGTCCAGAGCAGGCATAACCGACCTCTTTTCAAATCATGCAGGAAGTCATTACTTAACTACTGATTTTAACAACATAAGGTTTTGAAAACAACCGCAGACGCGAAAAGGGCGGCGCTTTCGCACCGCCCCACAAGCCAACATATTTGCCGCTCTATTTATCCCCGCAGCCGTTGCGCACGCTTCGCAGCAGGCATCAACGGCCCCTGAGGGAGCTGCACGCCCATGAAGACCACATGGCTTGACCCCACGAAATACAGCTGCTCAAGACTACGAGCCGAAAAACGACCGCACGGCGCAAGGCGGCATCATCGGATCGATGATATGGAACACCCGAAAGAAAGCTGCCTCTCATTATTCAGATAACGAACAATGAGAGGCAGCTTCAAACCCGTATCCGAGCTTTATCGCAAGAGCAGCCCCGGGCCCCCTTGTTGTTTTCGCCGTCTTAGTCCCTCGTCAGCTTCCTATGCAGGCGGTGGGGCTTGGCGGCTTCCTCGCCCAAGCGCTCGACGCGGTTCTTCTGATAGCTTTCGAAGTTGCCTTCGAACCAGAACCAGTTGCCCGGGTTATTGTCGGTGCCCTCCCATGCCAGGATATGCGTGGCAACGCGGTCGAGGAACATGCGGTCATGGCTGGTCACCACTGCGCAGCCCGGGAAGCGCAGCAGCGCCTCCTCCAGGCTGGACAGCGTTTCGACGTCCAAGTCGTTGGTGGGCTCGTCGAGCAGCAGCAGGTTGCCGCCCTGCTTGAGCGTCAGCGCCAGGTTCAGGCGATTGCGCTCGCCACCGGAAAGCACGCCGGCCGGCTTCTGCTGGTCGGAACCCTTGAAGCCGAAGCTCGCCACATAGGCGCGGCTGGGCACCTCGGTCTCGCACACCATCATGTAGTCAAGGCCGCCGGAAACCACTTCCCACACGCTCTTGTCCCCGTCGATGCCCGCGCGGCCCTGGTCGACATAGGAAACCTTCACGGTCTCGCCCAGCGTGAGCGCGCCGGAAGTGGGCTGCTCGATACCCATGATCATCTTGAACAGGGTGGACTTGCCCACGCCGTTCGGACCGATAACGCCCACGATGCCGTTGCGCGGCAGGTCGAAGGAAACGTCGTCCATCAGCACGCGGTCGCCGAACTGCTTGTGCAGATGCTCCACCTTCAGCACCTCGGCACCCAGACGCGGGCCAGCCGGAATCTGAATCTCGGTGAAGTCGAGCTTTTTTGACTGCGCCGCCTCGGCCGCCATCTGGTCGTAGCGCTCCAAGCGCGCGCGGCTCTTCGCCTGACGCGCCTTCGGGGAGCTGCGCACCCACTCAAGCTCGCTGGCCAGGCGCTTCTGCAGCTTCTCATCGCGCTGCTTCTGACCGGCCATACGCGCGGCCTTCGTCTCCAGGTACGTGGAGTAGTTGCCCTTGTACGGGTAGAGGCTGCCGCGGTCGACCTCGCAGATCCACTCGGCAACGTTGTCCAGGAAGTAGCGGTCATGCGTGACGGCAAGCACGGCACCCGGGTACTTGTGCAGAAACTGCTCCAGCCACAGCACCGACTCGGCATCCAGATGGTTGGTCGGCTCGTCGAGCAACAGCAGGTCGGGCGCCTCGAGCAGCAAGCGGCACAGCGCCACGCGCCTGCGCTCGCCGCCGGAAAGCACGTTCACGGGCATATCGGGGTCGGGGCACTGCAGCGCGTCCATAGCCTGCGACAGTTGGCTGTCCAAATCCCAGCCGTTGGCAGCGTCGATGGCGTCCTGCAGCTTGCCCATCTCGTCCATGAGCGCGTCGAAATCGGCGTCGGGCTCGGCCATAAGCCCGCCGATCTCGTTGAAGCGGTCGATCTTCGCCTTGATCTCGCCAAAGGCCAGTTCGATGTTCTCCAGCACCGTCTTGTCCTCGTCAAGCGGCGGCTCCTGCTGCAAGATGCCCACCGTGTAGCCGGGGGTCAAGCGCGCGTCGCCGTTGCTGACCTCATCAAGCCCCGCCATGATCTTCAGCAGCGTCGACTTGCCCATACCATTCGGGCCCACGACGCCGATCTTCGCGCCCGGATAGAACGACAGCGTGACATCGTCGAGGATGACCTTGTCGCCATGCGCCTTGCGCGCCTTATACATTTGGTAGATGAACTCTGCCATGCTTTGATTGCCTTTCCGTCGGGCGACGCAGCAGCCAGAACAATCCAGAAGAGCGCCGCGCCATCACATGTCCGCACATTCTATCAAACGCACTACGGCGAAATCATCCCATCAATCAGCCCAAACATGAGATGAGCACGTCAGGTTGGAAGGCTTCGCCGCTTCGATGACAACGAACGTGCACCTGGAAAAGCACGCCGATTCCAACCAAGCAAGACCATACAGAAAGGATGTTTTCCCAATTCCCGCTCCCGCCGGCACGCGCCCGCCGGCGTACCATGGCGAAAACCCCGAAACGAAAGCCAAATCATGACAGAACCCGAAAACACCCCGAACCGCCGCCCCATGCGCCTTGCCGGCCGCGAGGTCAAAAGCCCCGCCCAGCTGCGCGCCATCGTAGACGCCTGCCCCACCGTACGCGTGGCCCTCGCAGATGATGAAGGCCCCTTCATCGTTCCCATGAGCTTCGGATACGACTGGGCCGACCCGCAAGAAGGCAGCGACGAGCCGCGCCTGGCGCTGTGGGTTCACTCCGCCACGGCCGGACGCAAGTCGGAAGCCTTCGCCCGCGAGCCGCGCGTCGCCATCGAGATGGATGCGCAGGACGGCGTGATCACCGGCACCTTCGCCTGCGCTTACTCGTATGCCTATCGGTCGATCATGGGAATCGGGACGGTCCACAAAATCCAAAGCGCCGACATGAAGCGCTACGGTCTGTCCCGCATCATGGAACACCTTGCCCCCACCGCCGAGCCGGGCTTCACCGACCAAGCGCTCGCCCGCTGCGACATCTACTGCATCGACGTGGAAAGCTTCACCGGCAAACAGCGTGCCTAACAGGCAGAAAAGACTTCGCCGGACCGCCACCTAACGGCTCAGCGAAGCCTGAGCATCAAACCCTCCGCCCTATTTCCGCTGCAACGCGGCTGCGGCCCTCGCCGCCAAGGTGCGCGGAGCGAAACGGCTCCCGGTCACAATAACCCGCGCCAGCAAACCGGGGCAGCAAAGCGGCTTGTTCGCACCCAACGCCTTCACAGCCGCACGGGCAACACGGGGGGCCTCGACGGTCATCTTCGCCAAGACGATCGATCCCGCGTCGGCGTTTTCCCAAAACGGCGTGAGCACCGGCCCCGGGCACAAAGCGGTCACATGCACGCCATGGGGCTTCAGCTCGACGCGCAGCGCCTGGGAAAACGACTGGACGAACGCCTTCGACGCGTAATACGTTGCCATGTAGGGCCCCGGAACGAACCCAGCAACGCTCGCAACGTTCAAGATGCCCCCGTGACCGCGAGCCGCCATATCGGGGGCGAACGCAAGGCAAAGCTCCATGAGCGCCACGTCGTTCGTCTGCACTAAAGCTCGCTGCCGCGCAAGGTCGCTTTGCGCGAAGGGCGCGTCGTAGCCGAAGCCGGCGTTGTTCACGAGCGTTTCCACCTGCAGGCCCTTCGCCTCAACCTCGGCAGCCAACTTGCCAGTCGCACCCGGCTCGGACAGATCGGCCACGAAAACATGAACGCGTACGCCGAATTCCGCAGCCAGCTCACCGGCAAGGGCGCCAAGCTTGTTGCGCGACCTTCCCGCCAAGGCCAACGTGCTTCCAGCACGGGCAAATTCACGCGAAAGCTCTTGCCCGATCCCACCGGTGGCCCCGGTGATCAAAACGCACGGCTCGGTCGCATCGGCGCGATCGACGCCGGCACCGGAAACGTTTTCCGCCATAATCACGAGCAACCCCTTCCAAGTCCAATCCGGGCACTACCGCCCGAACTCCATCGCCGAGCAAAAGCCATCTCGCACAGCTTCACAACCCGCTAGCGCCCCTCGCCCGAACACCAAGCCAACAACCCCGTGCAGCCCGCAAGCACATCGCGGTAAGTGTCGTCGAAATTCCCGGTAAACCAGGGGTCGGCCACGTCGTCGGCCGCGCTGCTCGCCGCGCGAAGAGCAGCCGTGTCGTACGCCTCGTCGCTCAGGCCGCCGTCATCGCCGACAAGCCCCGCACCAGGCGCGAACGCAAGCAGGCGCACGAACTTGCCTTCCGGATCATCGCCGAAAATCCCCCGCAGATGCCGTTCGTTCTCGTCGTCCATATACACGAGCAAATCCCACTCGCCATACTCCTCGCGTCGCACTTTGCGGGCGCGATGCGGCACGACCGGCACGCCCATCTCGCGCAGCTTCCCCACCGTCCCGCGATGCGGCGTGCTGCCTATCTCATCGTTGGTGGTCGCTGCCGAATCGATCGTAAAGTCAGCCTCCCGGCCTGCACGCCTCACCAAATCCTGCATGACGGACTGCGCCATCGTCGATCGGCAGATATTGCCATGGCATATGAACAAGATGCGTTGCACGTAATACTCCTCCGTGTGTGAAAATCGCTCCGAAGCACTCGCATCGAAAACGGGGCGGGGCCGAGCGATCACCTCTCGCCCGGCCCCGCCTCAAAACAAACGCGTCCTCGAAGCGCTAACAGCTATTCCGCCAGATTATTCAGCCAGCTGTCTCAAAACGTACTGCAGGATGCCGCCGTTGGCGAAATACTTGCCCTCGGTCGGCGTGTCGATGCGAACCGTCGCCTTGAAGTCGATCTTCGACCCATCCGGCTTCACGGCGCTCACATCGACCACGCCGGGGTTCGGCAAACCTGCGGAAAAATCGACCGCCCCCACCGTGTAGCGCTCCGATCCGTCCAGTCCAAGGCTCTCCGCGCTTTCGCCTTCAGCGAACTGCAGCGGCATCACGCCCATGCCGATAAGGTTCGAACGATGGATGCGCTCGAAGCTTTCCGCAAACGCCGCGCGGATGCCCAGCAGCATGGGGCCTTTCGCCGCCCAGTCGCGCGAGCTGCCCGATCCGTACATCTTGCCCGCGACCACGACGAGCGGCACGCCCGCACGTTCGTAATCCATGGCGGCGTCGAACAGCGGCGTCACTTCGTCGGAAAGGAAGTCACGAGTCCAGCCGCCACGCTTACCGCCAGCCAGCTTGTTGAGCAGCTTCACGTTGGCAAAGGTGCCGCGCATCATCACCTCATGGTTGCCGCGACGAGCGCCGTAGGTGTTGAAGTCGGCTTCGGCCACGTTGCGCTCGCGCAGGTACTTCGCAGCCGGGGAATCCGAAGCGATGGAGCCGGCCGGGGAGATATGGTCCGTGGTGATGAAGTCGCCCAAGAATGCCAAGGCGCGTGCTTCCTCGATCGGGCGGGACGGCTCGGGAAGCTTCCCCATGCCGTCAAAATATGGAGCCCGGCGCACGTACGTGGAGGACTCGTCCCACGCAAACGTGTCGGACGGCTCACTGCCCAGCTGCTGCCAGGCCGCATCGCCCTCGTACATGCCGCGCGAACCCTCTTCGTACAGGTCCTTCGTCGCGAACCGCGCCAAGAGCTCGGCCACCTCGGCATCGCTCGGCCAAATGTCGGCAAGCTTCACCGGCGCGCCGTCCGCACGCTCGCCCAGCACCGCATTCGGCAAATCGACGTCCATGGTTCCCGCCAAGGAATACGCGATGACCGTCGCCGGAGACGCCAGGTAGTTCTGCGACACGTCGGGCGAGATGCGCCCCTCGAAATTGCGATTGCCGGAAAGTACACTCGCAAGCTCAAGGTCGTCGGCGACCTCGTGCATGGCCGGCAGCACCGGACCGGAATTGCCGATGCAGCTCATGCAGCCGAACCCGCAGGTGTGGAAGCCAAGCTGGCGAAGCCCATCCAACAGTCCCGCGCGCTCAAGCAGAAGCTCGGTCGCATGACTGCCGGGAGCCAAGATGCACTTCACCCATGGCTTAGGGGAAAGGCCCGCTTCGGCGGCCTTTTTCGCAACCAGGCCCGCCGTCAGCATCATGGACGGATCGGTCGCCGTCGTGCAGCTCGTGACCGCCGCGATGGCGAGCGCGCCATGGCTGATCTCGCAATCCTGCCCCGCAACGTTCACCGTCGCGGTCTTGCCCCTGTCAAGTTCACGCTCGTCGCAAATCGCACGGAAGCGCTGCTGCGCGCTCGCAAGGGAAATCCGATCGTGCGGGCGACTCGGACCGGCGATGCAACGATCGACGCTGCTCAAGTCAAGCTCCAAAACGTCGGAATAGACACGCTCGGGCGCTGCCGGATCATTCCAGAAGCCCTGCGCCTTCGCATACGCCTCAACGAGAGCAACCTGCTCATCGCTGCGCCCGGTCAACCTCAAGTAGTCGAGCGTCTTGCCGTCTACGGGGAACAGCGTGCAGGTGGCGCCGTATTCCGGCGTCATGTTGGAAATGCACGCACGCTGCGTGGCGTTCAGGCTGTCAAGGCCAGGACCGAAGCACTCCACGAAACACCCGACGACGCCCTTCGCGCGCAGCATCTTCGCGAAGGCCAGCGCCACATCCATCGCCGCGACGCCTTCGGAAAGCTCGCCCATCAAGCGGATGCCGACGACCTTCGGGACCAGCGTGGTGATCGGCTGGCCAAGGGCGGCCGCTTCCGCTTCGATGCCGCCAACACCCCAGCCAAGCACGCCGATGCCGTTCGCCGTGGGAGTATGGCTATCCGTGCCCACCAGCGTGTCGAAGTACACCGTCGGCTTCTCGCCTTCCGGCGTCTTGACGCCGGCGGCGGTCGAGGTCATGGCGACATGCGCGAACTGCTCGATGTTGAGCTGGTGGCAGATGCCGGCTCCCGGCGGCACGATGCGCACGTTCTCGAACGATTTTTGAGCCCACTTCAAAAAGTTGTAGCGCTCGGAGTTGCGATGGAACTCCAGCTCCATGTTCTTACGCATGGCCGAGGCGCATCCGGCCTCGTCGGCGATAACCGAGTGGTCGATGACCAAATCGCACGGGATCTGCGGGTTGATCTTCTTCGGGTCCCCGCCCAACTGCGCGCACGCTTCGCGCATCACCGCGAAATCGACGAACACCGGCACGCCCGTGAAGTCCTGGAACAGCACGCGCGCCGGGCTGAACTCAACCTCCGAGCCCACTTCGCCCGCAACGCCGGCGCTCACGATGCGCTGGGAAAGATCCGCTGCAGCCTCGGGCGTCTCGGCGTTGCGCAACACGTTCTCCAGCAGCACCTTCAGCGCATACGGCAGCTTCTCGGAACCCGCTACGCCCGCAACGGGGTAATACGTATAGGCCTTCTCCCCCACGGTAAGCGTGGAGGCGTAATTCTCGTTGTTCATAAACTCCCCCTCGTTAACGACCCCTCTGCCGAAGAGCCATCGCTCGATACGCTTCCTAGGACAGGCTCTTCACGGCCGCAACCAGCGTTTCCGTGAACTCGGTGCAGCTTGCGGCTGCTGCTGTGCTGCCCGTCGCCTTGCGGATATCCCCGGTCAGCACGCTTCCGTCGGCGTAAACGGCGCGAACCGCACGGCGGATGCGATCCGCCGTCTCCATTTCGCCCAAATGGTCGAGCATCATCGCCGCAGACATGATTTCCGCCGTCGGATTCGCCTTGTCCTGTCCGGCGATATCCGGCGCGCTTCCGTGCACCGCCTCGAACACCGCGTATTCCTTGCCGATATTCGCACCGGGAGCAATCCCCAGGCCGCCCACAAGCCCGGCAGCCAAGTCGCTTGCGATGTCTCCGTACAGGTTCGGGAACACCACCACATCGAACTGGGAGGGGTCGATAACCATGTTCATGCAGAAAGCGTCGATGATCTTGTCGTCGAACGCAACCTTGCCCTCGAAGCCCTTGGCAACTTCTCGAGCTTCGCGGAGGAACAGGCCGTCCGAGAACTTCATGATGTTCGCCTTATGCGCCGCGGTCACCTTTTTCCGACCGTGCTTGACGGCATAGTCGAAGGCGTACTGCACGATGTCCCTGGTGGCGGACACCGATATCGGCTTAACGGAAATGCCCGAATCGGGGCGAATGACGCCAGCTCCCTCTTCGGCGCACAGATCGATCAGGCGCTTCGCACCAGCAGACCCTTCCTCAAATTCGACGCCGGCATACAGGTCCTCGGAATTCTCGCGCACGATGACCAGGTCGACATCGTCGTAGCGCCCGCCCGCGCCCGGCATGGACACCACGGGGCGTAGGCACACGTACAGCTGCAGCGTCTTGCGCAGCGCAACGTTCACGCTGCGAAAACCCGTTCCAACCGGAGTGGTGCAGGGGCCTTTGATGGCAACCTTGTTGCGCTTTACCGCCTCGACGGTCTCTTCAGGCAGGGGCGTACCCGTTTTCTCGGCGCACGCAGCTCCCGCTTCGGCAATCTCCCAGGCAATATCCGCTCCAGCCGCTTCCACCACCTGCTGCATCGCTGCAGAGGTTTCCAAACCGATTCCATCGCCCGGAATCAACGTTACCGTATGCTGAGCCATACTCACTCCTCTCTCTTGCGCAACCTTGCCTCATCGGGTCAAGGCGAGCCGATGCGGCGCACCGGCTCAACGCCAACCGACTGAGCGAACCCGTCGGCCCTTCGTTTGCGTTTGAACAGTTCCCCCGCATACCCTGCGGGCGGGTTCAGAAGCAAACAGGCTGCGCCGAAGCGCAGCCTGAGGTTCCCAATTTATGAGCGCTGCGCGTTGTCGATGATCGCTTGCGCTTTCCGCTTCAATGCGCCCTTGCCATTATGCGCATCGAACGACATTCTTTCGATTACCGATTCCCGAACGTGCTCTGAAAGCTTGCCGGCGGCAAAATTCTCGACGGCATTCAGCATATCGTTGAACTCAACGTCGCCGTGATAGCACTGGATAGCCTCTTCGATCAGCGGCCAGCAGCGCTCGGAGCGATTTTCCGTAGTAGCCCCGTAGACGCAGAAGAAGCGCATCGCTGCAAGGCGTACGAAGCCGCTCTCCTCGTCGAACAGCGCGGTTTCCGCACCCGGTAAGGCCTTCTCGCAAAGGCGCGCATCGCTCGGCACCATGAGCGTCAAGATGTCAAGGCACTCCCAACGCGTCTGCGCTTCGGCGCAATTCAAGGCATCCACGATCTGCGCCGAATAGGGGCTCATAAGGTCAGGATGCAAGCGGGCAACATAGGAAAGCGACGAGGCTGCACTCTGGCGCATGCGACGCGATGAGGCATGCAACCCCTCGACAAGATCTTCGAGTTTACGCTCGTTACCCATTGCCTCTTCTGCTGTTTTCTGGGCTTCCTCCGAAATTTCCGCCACGTAATCAATCCTCCAAACAGAGCAAAATGTTGCTGTTTATTATACCGTGCGGAAAAACGTCTCGAAGATCGCGCCCACAATTAACACGGCGGCAAACTGGGTAAAGATGCTCAGCATTCCCTTCCAAAGAAAAAGCCCCCGCAGCATGCAGGGGCTCGGTATGCAAAACGATGACCAATCGGCAAACTACGCGCGCAAATCCACGCCCAGCTCAGCCTTGACAAGGTCGAATGCGGCGTCGATGGCCTTGTCCATATCATAGTACTTATAGCCGCCAAGACGACCGGCGAAAACGACATCGCCCTCTTCCTTGGCGAGCTCGACGTACTGCTCATAGAGCGTCGAGTTGCGCTCGTCGTTGATGGGATAGTACGGCTCGTCGCCGGGCTTCCAATCAGCGGGATATTCGCGCGTGATGACGGAAACCGGGGACTCCTGCTTCTCGAAATGCTTGTGCTCGATGATGCGCGTGAACGGAACCTCACGCTCGGTGTAATTCACCACCGCGTTGCCCTGCCAATTCTCGCATTCAACTGTCTCAGTCTCGAAGCGAAGGCTGCGATACTCAAGCGTGCCCAGCTTGAAATCGAAATACTCATCGATGGGGCCGCAATAGATGATGCGGTCGGCAATGCCTTCATGAGCTGCGACGAACTCGCGATATTCGGTGTTCAACAAAATCTCGGTATCGCCGAACATACGCTGAACCATAGCAGTGTAGCCGCCCATGGGGATGCCCTGCCAACGATCGTTAAAGTAATTATTGTCATAAATGAAACGAACCGGAAGACGCTTGATGATGCTCGGCGGCAGCTCCGTACAGCTGCGACCCCATTGTTTCTCGGTGTAGCCTTTGATCAGCTTCTCGAAGACATCCTTGCCAATGAGGGAGAGCGCCTGCTCCTCGAGGTTCTTCGGCTCCCCATCGCCGATCTGTGCAGCAGCTTCGGCCTTTTGCTTCTCGATAATCTCACGAGCTTCCTCAGGGGTCTTGATGCCCCACATCTTGGAGAAGGTGTTCATATTGAAAGGCAGGTTGTACAGCTCGTCTTTATAGCGAGCAACAGGGCTGTTCACGTAGTTGTTGAATTCCGCAAACTGGTTGACGTAATTCCATACAGGACGCAGGGACGTATGGAAGATATGGGCGCCGTAGCGATGAACGTTGATTCCCTCGACGTCCTCGGTATAAACGTTGCCGGCAATATGATCGCGACGATCGATGACCAGGCAGCTCTTGCCGAGCTTCGCAGCTTCATGGCAGAAAACAGCGGAAGAAACACCCGCTCCAACAACAAGGTATTCATAATGAGACTGTTGCATTAAGGTTCCCCTTTTCAAGTCTAATCCAATAGATAAAAGGGTACCAAAAGACGAACGCCCCCGGGCCCATGCCCGGGGGCGTTCCATCAAGCGCATAGAAAAGCGCCCTCCGCGAGCGCGACGCCCTGGCCTCCCACGGACTTCCTCCGCAG
>CAVHFC010000050.1:12875-16753 GCA_963635025.1 Eubacterium sp. CAG:786 | reverse complement strand
GGCCGGCGGCAAAAACCGCCTGCTGAAAACAATGTCGCTCCCCAATTCCCAATGCCGCAAACTCTTTACGCTGCGCTATCATGGCTGCAGCATAAGCCCGCGGCTTCCTCTGCGTGCTCTAGTCCCCGATTCCGAAAGGCGGCATCATGCAGCGTCGCTCGTTCTTCAGGCTTGCCGGTCTTGCTTCGGCGGCGTGCGTTGCCGCGCCGGTGCTTTCCGCGTGCGAATCGCTGCCTTCCACCACGACGACGCCTGCCGGGACATCCGTCGTCGCGCAGCCCGAGGTGCTGTTCACCGCGACGGTCGACGTGCTGGTGCTGGGCAGCGGCGTGGCGGGCCTTTCCGCTGCTATCGAGCCTTCCAAGGCGAAGAAATCGGTTATGGTTGCCGAAAAGCTCGACGTGTTGGGCGGCGAGAGCTATGAATCGAACGGCGTCATGGACGTGGTTGGCAGCAAGCTGCAGCAGAACGCTGGCATTACCGAGACCTGTGACGACACGTGGCCTGACCGTAAGAAGTCGCTGCAGAACGCAGGTGTGACCGACCTCGATTTCGCGAAAACGCTCTACTACGGCGCTTCCGAATGGGTTGACCTGCTGCAGGAATCGTACGGCGCGCAGTTCGCCGACCCGTCGACATATCGCGCAAGCGAGGCGAACCGGCGTCGCGTGCTGCCGAAAAACGGCATCGGCGACACCGAAAGCATCATGATGCCGCTGCGTGACAAGCTCGCCGAGGCAGGCGTGCAGTTCAAGACCGGATATTCCGCCAGCGCGTTCATTCTTGACGAGAACAGTCGCGTGTGCGGCGTGCGCTTCACCACCGCTAAGGAATCTCAGTCGGTCATCGATGTGAGCGCGAAGGCCGTCGTGGTGGCAACCGGCGGCTTCGCCAGCAACCAAGCTCTCATGCGCGACTACCTGCCCGATTGGCAACGCGTAGGCTGCTACACCGCCGCGTCGATGGGCGAGGGTCAGCGTATGTGCCTGACGCTCGGAGGGCAGCTTGGCGGGATGGATGTGACGCCGTCGCTGACGAGCGACCTTCCCCAGGCGGCGGCGTGGAGCATGTTCGCGACCACGTTGGTGGTCGACGCGCAGGGCAACCGCTTCGCCAACGAGGATTACATGCACACGCTGGCCGAAACGTGCTTCAAGCAGGAGCGCGGTTATTTCTGGACTATCTTCGATTCGCGCATTTCCGAAAGCGGGCAGTCGCGCAGCGCCGCTCAGGTGACGGCGAAGAATCCCAAGCGTGTGGTGGGGCCGGCGTCGAGCATTGAGGAGCTTGCGAGTTTGATGGGACTGCCCGCCGAGGTGCTGAAGAACACGTTTTCCGATTACAACGCCAAGGTTGCTGTGGGGCGCGATGATGCGTTCGGCCGCCAGCAGTTTTTGGAGGAGCTGCAGCCGCCCCTGTACGCACTTAAGCAGTTCCCCGTGCGTTTCCGCACGCGCGGCGGCGCGGTGGTCGATGCGGGCGGTCGGCTGCTGGATAGCGCGGGAAAGATGATTGCGGGCGTGTACTGCTGCGGAGCGGCGGCAGCCGGAAGCGGTGACGGCCTCGCCACGAACGGAGCATTCGGCCTGATGGCGGGGAAGACGGTGGTCGAGGATTTGGCGGAATAACCCAGGTGGGAAGTCTGGCGGCACGTTTGGGGAATTGCGTGTCGCGGCCGACACCAGATCGCGCACCACCTCGGAATTATGTGTCGCGCTTCGCGCTCTCTGATACGGGTCGAGCCATGGCTCGACCCTACGAATTCTTGTCGTTGCCTTTATCGCTCCAGTAAAGTCTTTCGTGGGTGTGAGGCATGATTCGCACCATTCCAGAAAGCACCGAAGGTGCGCCACCTTTTCAACGTAGGAAAGCAATGGCTCTCGAGTCCGATGCACCTGCGCGGTCGAAAACCGGTGATGTTCAACAGCTAGCGCTCTCTACTCTTCGCGGATGCATATCGACCATGCAGGATCTCAGGCACCCCGCAGGCCTACAGCAACCCGAACATGCCAACCTATCAGCCAAGATTCCTGGGTTTGAGATGCGCCATGAGCTTGCACCCACGAAATGTTGTAGAAGCGTTAGCCCGCCAACCGGAATTTGTGGGGCCGAGATGCGTTACGGGCTCGCACCCACTAAAGACCCCCCGGAAGCG
Source organism: Eubacterium sp. CAG:786 (assembly GCA_963635025.1). Lineage (GTDB taxonomy): Bacteria > Actinomycetota > Coriobacteriia > Coriobacteriales > Eggerthellaceae > Senegalimassilia. The sequence goes on along the minus strand of CAVHFC010000050.1, from coordinate 14,598 downwards.
TTGATTCATCGGCTAAGATTCGTGGGGTCGAGCGACAGCTCGGCCATTTCTAGGGCGCCGCTAGGCGCTCGCTGTTCTTCTGGTGCCGAATACCCTTTGCGGCGTATGGCGCGGTTTGCGCGGGTGCTCTAGTATGGCCTGCATGGAAAACCTTTTCATCAACAAACGCGAGATGACCCTGCACGATTGGGGGCAAGACGCGGCGATCGCGCTGATCACGTTCGCCGTTGGGTGCCTGCAGCTCATGCTGACGGCGTCATCGATCATCGTGCCCGACCTTGCGCTGCGCCAATACCTGGGAACCGTGAACGTAGTACCCGACGTGCAGGTGTTCGTGGGGTTGGGCATGACGGTGCTGCCACTGGTGCTGCGCCGATGCTTCCCGCTGCCGGTGTTCGCGTTTTCCCTGATCATCTTCCTGGCAATGCAGCTGCGCTATTCCGGTATCCCTGTTTCGGTGGTTGGTCCGGTGGTGGCGCTGTACACGGTGGCCGCCGAATGCGGAACCGCGCCGGGCGTGGCGTGCGGCATCGCCTCGGGGCTGAGCCTGCTCGTCGGCGACGGGGCTCTGCAGGCCGCCAGCATGGTCTTCTTCACCCGCTTTCAGAACATCGCGCTCATGGTAGCGGCGGTCATTGCCGGGTACGCCACGCGCACGCATCGTGCCTATGTGCGCGAGGTGGAGCAACGCGCGGCTGAGGCCGAGCGCACCCGCGAAGAGGAGGCCGCCCGTCGCGTGGAGGCCGAACGCGTGCGCATCGCGCGCGAGGTGCACGACATCACCGCGCACTCCCTTTCGGCGGTAAGCATCCAGCTGGCGGCGGCGGAACGCCTGGTCGATCGCGATCCGGCTTTGGCGAAGGAAGCGGTTTCGACGGCGCGCGCTACGGCGAAGAGCGCGCTGGACGACATTCGCAGCATGATCGGCGTGCTACGCCACGGCGACGACGTAGCCGAAACCATGCCCGCCGCAAGCACCGAGCAGCTTCCTGAGCTGGTGCGCTATCTGGAGGATGCGGGGCTTTCGGTAACTGTTGACGCGAAAGGCTACCACCGCGAGGCAGTGCCGGCGCATGTGGACATGGCGCTGTTCACCGTGGCGCGCGAGGCATGCACCAACGCGGTGCGCCATGCGCAGGCAAGTGCGATGACCCTCAAGCTTACCTGCGATGGGCAGACCGCAACGCTGCTGATTGCCGACAACGGGCATGGGTGCGGGAGCCCTTTGCCTGCAGAAGGAGCTGATCAGGAAGCCGGGGACCTGCCCGCAGCGGCCGATGGCGAAGGTCATGGCGTCGCCGGCATGGCCGAGCGCGTGCATGTGCTCGGCGGAACCTTCGCGGCGGGCGATGCGCCCGAAGGCGGTTTTGCGGTGCGAGCGAGCATTCCGCTTGAACAGAGGGAGGCTTAAAGGTATGCAAGATTCGGAGAAAACGGCGGGCATGGTTGGCAACGCGACAGCTCGGACGGCGAACGCAGATGACGCGGCGGCCTCAGCAGCGGGCGCAAGCGACGCCCAGTCCCCCATCAAGGTGCTCGTAGCCGACGATCAAGACCTGGTCAGAAGCGGATTCCGTCTTATCCTCTCATCGTACGACGGCATTGAGGTCATCGGCGAGGCGCGCGATGGCGACCAAGCCGTCACGCTGGCGCAGCGCCTGCGGCCCGACGTGGTGCTGATGGATATCCGCATGCCGCGCGTCAACGGCATCGAGGCGACGCG
>CAVHFC010000050.1:10703-11952 GCA_963635025.1 Eubacterium sp. CAG:786 | reverse complement strand
GCGCTTTCGCTCGACCCCGCGAATTCCTACTGCCAGGATAACATCACAGCCGAACCCTTCGTGGGTGCGAGGCGTGACTCGCACCCAAATGGCCAGCGTCCGAAGGATTCGTCACGCTTCTGCCGGCGCAAGCTGGCCAAAAGAAGCTTAGGTTGGTCTGCAGCCCTCTCTGCATTTTGAGATTTGCGCCGCGCCTTCGGCGCTCTCAAATACGGGTCGAGCCATGGCTCGACCCTACGAAATCTTGTTGCTAGGTTGACGTTCTCGTTAGGTTTTTCGCGGAGCGGCGCATAACGCCCAATGTCTTGCCTATTCGTAGAACTTCACGTCGGGGAACGGGGGTTCCATGGCTCGCTTGAAGGCCATGCCGTCGGCCTTCGCCAGGATGCGGTCGACCTCGCCCGCTTCGAAGCCCGCTTCCACGAGCCCGTCGCGGCTCACGCCGTGCTCGTAATGCGCGATGAGCATGCGGTCGAGCGTGGCGTAATCGATGCCCATCGACTTCTCGTCTTCCTGATCAGGGGAAAGCTCGGCGCTCGGGGGCTTCGCCAGCACGTGCTCGGGAATGGGAGCAACCTCCCCTTTTGCCGCCGCCTGCTCGTTGCGCCAGCGCGCGACGGCGTACACGTCGGTCTTGTACAGGCCACCGATAGGGGCGAATGCGCCGGCCGTGTCGCCGTAGAGCGTCGAGTAGCCCATCATCGCCTCGCTGCGATTGCCCGTGTTCACCAGCATCCAGTTGTTCGCGTTCGACAGCGCCATGAGGATGACGGTGCGGCAGCGCGCTTGCGTGTTTTCGGCAGCGGTTCCGGCAAGCTTTCCGCAACCGGAACGGCGAAACACCGCCTCGAAAGCTTCAAACGGTTCGCAAATCGAAATCGTATTAGTGCGAATACCCAGGTTGTTGGCCAAATCGAGCGCATCATCCAACGAATGCTCGGTCGAATAAGGACCCGGCAGCATGACGCCGTGCACGTGGTCGGGGCCGAAAACGTCGACGCACAGAGTCGCGATGACGCTGGAATCTATGCCGCCGGAAAGACCGACGACCATGTCGGCGAATCCAGCCCCTTCCGCATAGGCGCGCAGCGCATCGGCGCAGGCTTGATACATATCGCTCGCTCGCATAGTTGTCCTTTCCACCGCAAGCGGACCTTGTCGCTAACGAGTATGGTATCGCAGTGTTTCCGCACCGTTGCGGGATTTCGACAGTTGGTCAACGTGCGGGAAACCGGGAGATGGCAAGGGC
>CAVHFC010000050.1:7684-10364 GCA_963635025.1 Eubacterium sp. CAG:786 | reverse complement strand
CCTGCGCATCCAAGAGCGGTGAGCGCCTAGCGGCGCCCTAGAAAACGGTCGAGCTGCCGCTCGACCCCACGAATTCCTGTTGATAGATCAACTCCTCTGCAAGATTTTTGTTGATGTCCACTAAGAATTTCGTGGGTGCGAGCGAAGGCGCACAGCAATAGGTCAGCGCCCGCAGGGCGCGTCACATACTTGCCTGTGAGCAGTTTGCTTCGAGTGCGGTGCGCAGGTTGCGCTTTCCGCCCCTTCACATTCCCGACAATCTTGCTTGCATTCCCTAAGGCGGCTGCTATAGTAACCAATGTGTTTAGCACTCGTAACCTTAGAGTGCTAGCACTCCCCACATTGGAGTGGTTAAATAACGGGTATGCGAAGAAACTGGTTCGCAAAGTACGTCCGAAAGGAAGGCATCATCATGAATTTGAAACCCCTGGGCGACCGCGTTATCGTCAAGGCCGACGAAGCTGAGGAGACCACCGCATCCGGCCTGTTCATCGCTACGGAAGCGAAGGAAAAGCCCCAGAGCGGCACCGTGTTGGCCGTTGGCGACGGCAAGCTTGACAAGGACGGCAACCTGGTTCCCGTGCCGGTCAAGGTTGGCGACAAGGTTGTCTACGGCAAGTTCGGCGGCCAGGAGATCAAAGTTGACGGCGAGACCGTCCTCATTCTGCGCGGCGACGATCTGTACGCCGTGTTCGCGTAAGCACCTCTTCGCGCAAGCGCAACCGCTTTTCAAAGCAAACCACGCGCGCGGGCTTTAACTCGGACCCGCCGCGCGCATCGAATCGTTCATTTCGAAAGGAAGTCAAAGAATGGCTAAGGATATCAAGTTCGAAGCCGACGCTCGCAGCGCTCTTGCCGCCGGCGTCAACAAGCTGGCAAACGCCGTCAAGGTGACGCTGGGCCCCAAGGGTCGCTACGTCGCGCTTGAGAAGTCCTTCGGCGCTCCGCTGATCACCAACGACGGCGTGACCGTCGCCAAGGAAGTCGAGCTGGAGGATCCGGTCGAGAACATGGGCGCCCAGCTCATCCGCGAGGCCGCCGTCAAGACCAACGACGTTGCCGGTGACGGCACCACCACCGCCACGCTGCTGGCCGACGTCATCGTCTCCGAGGGTCTGCGCAACGTGACCGCCGGCGCCGACGCCCTGGGCATCCGCCGCGGTATCCAGAAGGCCACCGACGCCGTCGTCGAGGCCATCAAGGCCGACGCCACGCCCGTTTCCACGACCGAGCAGATCACCAACGTCGGCACCATTTCCGCCGGCGACGCCGAAATCGGCGAGAAGATCGCCCAGGCCATGGACGCGGTCGGCAAGGACGGCGCCATCTCCGTCGAGGATTCCCAGACCTTCGGCCTGGACATGGAAATCGTCGAGGGCATGCAGTATGACCGCGGCTATATCAGCCCCTACATGGCCACCGACATGGAGAAGATGGAAGCTGTTCTGTCCGATCCGTTCATCCTGCTGACCGACCAGAAGATCTCCAACATCCAGGACATGGTGCCGCTGCTGGAAACCATCATGAAGTCCGGCCGCCCGCTGTTCATCGTCGCTGAGGACGTCGAGGGCGAGGCTCTGGCCACCATTCTGCTGAACAAGCTGCGCGGCACGTTCAACTGCGTCGCCATCAAGGCCCCCGGCTTCGGCGATCGCCGCAAGCGCATCCTCGAGGACATCGCCGCCGTCACCGGTGCGCAGGTCATCGACAAGGACTTCGGCATGACGCTGGCCGACGCCAAGATCGAGATGCTCGGCACCGCCAAGACCGTCAAGGTGTCCAAGGACGCTGCTCTTATCGTGGATGGCGCGGGCGAGAAGCAGGCCATCGAGGACCGCATCAACCAGATCAAGAATGAGCTGGAGCGCGTCGATTCCGATTTCGATCGCGAGAAGCTGCAGGAGCGCCTGGCCAAGCTGTCCGGCGGCGTTGCCGTGCTGAAGGTGGGCGCTGCCACCGAGGCCGAGCTGAAGGAGAAGAAGTCCCGCATCGAGGACGCTCTGCAGGCTACGCGCGCTGCTGTTGAAGAGGGCATCGTCGCTGGTGGCGGTGTTGCGCTCATCAACGCCATCCCCGCGCTCGACGCGCTTGAGGTTGCCGACGCCGACGAGAAGGTTGGCGTGGAGATCATCCGCAAGGCCATGGAGGCCCCGATGCGCGCCATCGCGCAGAACGCCGGCTTCGAGGGTTCCGTCGTTGTCGACAAGGTGAAGAACATGCCGAAGGGCGAGGGCGTCAACTTCGCCGATGGCACCACCGGCAAGATGATCGACATGGGCGTCAACGACCCGGTCAAGGTGACCCGTACCGCGCTGCAGTCCGCTGCTTCGGTCGCCGCGCTCATCCTGATTACCGAGGCCACCATCAACGAGATCCCGAAGGATCCCGATCCGGCCGCAGCTGCCGCAGCAGCCGCCGGTGGCATGGGCGGTATGATGTAGGCCGCAAGGCGAGCATTTGGCAATAGCTAACAGGCGAAGGGCCCGCAGTTCATTTCGAGCTGCGGGCCCTTTTTTGCTGGTCGAGTGAAAAGTATGACGCGTCCTTCGGACGCTGATCAATTAATGCGCGAGTCGTGCCTCGCGCCTACAAAATATCAGGTGGGAGCGTTAATCCAGCAGCAAGGTCGAAACCAGGCGGAAGCGCGAATCCGATGGCAAGGTTGATGGTCGATGGGTTG
>CAVHFC010000050.1:0-7206 GCA_963635025.1 Eubacterium sp. CAG:786 | reverse complement strand
ACCGTTGCCTGCAGCACCATGGACAGCTGGATGCGCATCTGTCGCTGCTGGTTGGCGGGGAAGGCGTCGATCATGCGCTCAACCGTGTCGGCGGCGCTGGTGGTGTGCAGCGTGGAAAGCACCAGCTGCGTCATCTCGGCGGCGTTCACCGCGGTGCCGATGGTCTCAGCGTCGCGCATCTCGCCCAGCAGGATGACGTTGGGGCTTTCGCGCATGGCCGAGCGCAGCGCTTCGGCGTAGTTGGCGATGTCGGTGGGAATCTCGCGCTGCGTGATGATGCAGGTGCCGTGGCTGTGCACGTATTCGATCGGGTCTTCCATCGTGATGATGTGCCCGGTGCGCTCGTGGTTCATGCGATCGAGCAGGCATGCCAGCGTGGTGGACTTGCCGCTGCCGGTGGGGCCGGTGACCAGCACCAAGCCCTTTGAAACGGAAGCCAGGCGCATGACGGAGTCGGGGATGTTCATCTGCACCGGATCGGGCAGCCCGAAGGGGATGACGCGGATGACCGCTCCAAAGCTCCCACGCTGACGGAAGATGTTGGCGCGGAAACGGCCAACGCCGGGCACGGCGAAGCTGAAGTCGTCGTCGTGATTGACGCTGGTGCAGAAGATGTTGATGTCACGGCCCGCCAGCTCGTAGATGGCGCGCACCGCCGCTTCGGTGTCGGCGGGCTTCATCGCCGCGGAATCGGTGCGCACGTGCACGCCGCTGGCCTGGTAGGACAAGGGCAGCCCGGCGATGATGAACACGTCGGAGGCGCGGACCTCGATCATCTGCTCAAGTAAGGATTTCAACTGCATGATAAGGCTCCTTGTCGACTATCGGCTTGAACCCAAGCCGGACCAGAGGTTTTCCTCGGGCTGTTCCTGCGTGTTCGTCATTTTCCATTCGGTCACAGTGTAGCTGCTGCCTGTGATGGTAAGAGCGGCCGAAAGTGTTTTTCCGCTGTTAGAGGCCACGGTGAAGGCGACGCTCGTGCCGCTGACCTGCCCGGTAAGCTGCACGCCGTCGGCCCCGCTTGCCAGCAGCGCCTCGTTGCACAGGCTGCTCATCTGGCTGTTTATGCGCGAAGCCGCGCTCTGAGCCGACCCGCCGGACGCCTTCACGACGCCGTCTATCTGCGCGACCATGGCTTGTCCGCATGAATCGACCGCGTAGGTTTCGCTCGTCGATTCGGCCTGGCGGCTTGCCATGGCGTCGGTGGCGTTGGTGGTGGTGACGCACAGCATAGCCAGCACCGCCAGCAGCAGCACCGAAATAAGCGTCAGCAGACTGATAGGGCCGATGCGCACGCCTTCGGAAGCGTTCTTCGCCATGCTACTTCACCCCGCTTACATAGCGTTTCGCGTTCAGCTGATACAGCTGCCCGGAATCGTCCGACACGGTGATGCACGCCGTGTACAGCGTGCCCGCGCTTTCGGATTCGCTTTCAACGTCGCAGGTCACGGTCAAACCGTCGTCCTGCGAAACACCGGCTGCAATGCCGCCGCCCACCTGCTTGCCGCTTGCGACGGCCGCGGGGTTGGACGAGAACTCCTCGGCGGCGTTTTGCGCCGCAAGCACCGCCGATGTCATGCGCTCGGCGTGGCGCGCGGTGCCGGCCGATTGCGAGAACAGCTGCGTGAACACGGCCATCGACGCGATCAGCACCACCAGAAGCACCAGCGCCTCAACCAAAAATGCGGTGCTCATCCAGCTGGGACGTTCGCTGTGCGCGATGATGCCTTCGTTTTCGGTGTCGGCAACGGGGCTCACGGAACCTGTCTGCGAGAAATTGCTCATGCTACTGCCCTCCTTGCGTGTATCGGAGGGCGACTTCCGCCGTTCCCTGGTCGGTGGTCACGCTCAAAAGCCCGCTGCTGTACGAGAAATCGAACGTGGACGACGTGGTCACCTCGCTGGCCTTTTCCGGCGTGTAGGCGTTCGCCGCCAGGCTGTATTCCTGAACGATTTTGCCCTCGTAGAGGTAGAAGCGCGTTTCGTAGGTGCCGCTGTCAAGCGTCTCCACAACCACGAGCGACTTGCCCTCGGGACCCTGACCTTGGGCGATGGCGCCCTTTGAGTCGTTGGCGCGCACCACGTTGCAAATGAGCCCGGCGCCTTCGCGCACGTCCCCGGTGCTGGCTTGCACGCCCGAGATCATACGGTACACCGAAACGCCGGCGATAAGCGCCATCAGCAGCGCCACGAAGAACACGGCCAGCAATAGCGGCGAGAAAATGCGGCGGATGCGCGAGGGTTTTTCTTCCCGCATGCTTACGCGCGTCATGGCCGACATGGCGTCCATGCGCTGCTGAGCTGCGTTTTGTTCCTGATCTATCATTTGGGCGTCACCACCACGCTCGGCATGATGTTATCGGCGAAGTACTCGTAGGAAACCACGTAGTCGTTGTGGTTGATGGTCAGCCCGTAGTCGCGCTCGAGGTGCTCCAAGGTGGTGGGGTAGGTTCCCTCGATGGCGCAGCACTGCTTTGCCGAGGTCAGAATAGAGTCGCGTAGCGCAACGGCGCCCTGCGTGCGCGCGTTCGCCTGAACAACCCCCACAATGACCCAGGCGGCGATCAACACCACCGCAAGGCAGCACACGGCCACGACGGCAAGCTTGCGCCGCCGGTGGACCTCTTTGTCTGTTAGCTCGTGAAACATAGCTTCTACCTGCGGTTTCTAAGCAATGGAACCCATGATGCCGATAAGCGGCAGCATGACGGCGATAAGCGTTGCGCCCACGGCGATGGTCAAAAACGCCGCCAAGGTGGGTTCGACGCTGTCGGTGGCGGAATCAAGCTGCACGTTCGCGTCGTCGAAGAAGATGTCGGATAAGTGCCCGAGTACTTCGTCGGTCGAGCCGGAGCGCGTGCCCATCAAAAGCATGCGCCCGTACACGGGCTCCATGATGTCGTTCTCCACGATGGCCTGCGACAGGGAACGCGGGTTGTCGATGCTGGCCATGCTGGCGAATGCGGCGTCGACCTTCTGCTTGAGGGCGTCGTGGTCGACGGTGCCCATGGCCTGGCGCATGGCCTCTTCCTCCTGCACGCCGGAAGCCACGAAGGCCGAAAGCGCGCTGGTGAAGCGGGAAAGCGCCAGCTGGTACATGGCCTGGCGCGTGCCGGGATAGCGCTCGAACAGCTTGATGACGCGCTGGCGGCCCGATTCGCTGCGGGCACTCAAGGAGACGAACAGTGCGATGACGGTGGCGATAAGCACCACGACCAGGGCGATCCAGCCGATAGCCACCGAAACGCCCACCGTGTTGAACGATCCGGCGGTTAGCGACCCTGACATATTGGAATACGCGTTGGAGAAAATAGGCAGAATGACCACGTCGGTGAACGCCAGGATGACGCTCATGATGCACAGCAGTGCCGCCGGGTATCCGACCGAGTTCTGCAGCTTGGAAAACGACCGCCCCTCGCTTTCGTAGTAGCGACCTAGGCTGCGCAGCACGCGTTCGGTGCGGCCCGAGGTTTCGCCGACGCGCACCATTTCGGTGGCGTACGGAGGGAAGGCGCCGGTCGATTTCATGGCGTCGGCGAGCCCCACGCCCTCGATGAGCTTGGCGTAGACGGCGTCGCACACGCGCTTGAACTTCGACTGCTCGCGGTTTTCCGAAAGCATGTGCACGGCCTCGTCCGTTTGAATGCCTGCTGCCAGCATGGTTGCCACGCTGCTGCAGAAGGCGCTCACCGCGCTGCTTTCCAGTAGTTTATCTGCCATCGAATTCTCCTGACGCCTAGGTATGCGTAATTGCCATTGTCTCACATATCGAACTTGCTCGCCTTATGTTTTCACCTGCATGGCGCAATAATCGCGAATCCGAATGATCTTGCGCTCGTGGTGAAAACGGCCGCGTTCAGCTCTCTAATATACATAGCGATCCGTGTACTCCTTGCCGTTGCCGACATTGGCGTTGCTGCCGCTTGCTGCGAACGTCAAATCGACGCGCGACCAGGTGTTCTGGTTCACGCTGAACTGCGCGCTCTTCCAGGTGCCGTCCATGTGCACCATGATCCACGCGTGATAGATGTCGCCGGGAGAGACGTACCCGGTGACGATCTTGGCGGGAATTCCCTGGCTGCGCAGCATGGCCGCGCCCAAGCTTGCGTAGTCGAAGCAGATGCCCGTGCCGGACGCCAGCGTTTCGTCGGGATCGGGCACGTAACCCGACGCCGTTTTCAGCTGCTCGGCCTTCGCATCGTCGTAGGTGACGTTGCTCACCACGTATTCGCAGATGACCTGCACAGCGTCGCCCTGGTTCGACGCGTTTGCGACCAGTTCGCGAGCCTTCGCCACGCAGGTGCTTGACGAGGTGAAGTTGCAGAAGATGTTGGGGCGCAAAAACGGGGCGAACTCGCTGTCAAGCATCACGTCGGCGGCTGCGCTGGCAAGTTCCACGTAGTTGTTGCCCGAGGTGTTCTGCATGATGCGGAAGGTGTAGGAGCCGTCGCCGAACACGAGCGGGGCGATGGCGGGCGTGCCGTCGGCGGGGATGTCGAAGTTTTCGGTGGAAGACGCGCTGGTGACCTGGAGTTTTAGGTGCGAAGAGGCCGTCGCGCTCACGGCGACGTAACCTTCGGCAACTGAGGAAGTGTCGATGAGGGCGCCGTTTTGACCGGCTGCGGCGTCTTCGTGGAAGGTCGCCTCGGCGATGCTGGTGGCGGGTGTGAAGGCGGCTCCGCTGGTTTGCGATGTGCTGCTGCTTCCGGTCGAGCCTCCGCCGTCGCTGCCGCAGCCCGTCAAAAGCGCAGCGCACAGGGCGAAAACGGCCAGCACCGCGGCGATGGCGGCGAAACGGGATGAGGGATTGTTCGGTCGCGGCGTGCTCATGACGATCTGATTATAAAGCCGCCGCACGCGGGGCCGACGCAGTTTTTGCCGCAGGCCGGAAATGCAAGGTGCGGAGGCGCTCCCCGCCGGGCAGTTGGCCTTCCATGCCTCGCAAGCCTCTGCACGTTCGAAATATGCGTCGTGCCAAGGCGCTCTCTAAAACGGGTCGAGTTGTTGCTCGACCCCACGAAATATTGCAGCGAATCCTAAATCATCCCAGGTGAAACTGTTTTTTCGTAGGCGCGATGCATGACTCGCGCATCAACAGGTCAGCGCTCGAAGAGCGCGTCAGTTCTTTTTTGGGACCCTGCAAAGGATGTGCTACCCACGCATCGAAACCAGAACACATGTTTGATAGAATAGAAGACGGGGAAGGGCGTTTCGCGCCTGGGCGGCTCGTTGAGAGGAGACGCCCATGGACCCTTCTACGGTAAGCGCTACCTGCAACATATTGCTCGTCGTTATCGGTATCGTCGGCCTGGTGCTGGCGAGGAAAGAATGAAACGCGAACCGCGTATCGAGGTAAAGAAAAAGCCGGGTGCCCTGAACAAGTATCCCGGCTTTAACAACCAAGAACGCTGCCCAGTGCGCTGGGACGCCCTTTGCCCTGCATTCTATCAAATACCCCATCCGGCTTCAACGCGCACTTGTGGTCAGGACGAAGATATTTTCAAAGCCGATTCGCTACTGGATCAACGCACCAACCAGGAATTTTTGCTGCCGAATCAACGCACCAACCAGGAATTTTTGCTGCCGAATCAACACTCCCATCAGGGATTCTTGCTGCCGAATCAACACTCCCATCAGGCCTTTCGTAGGCGCGAGGCATGACTCGCGCATCAACAGGTCAGCGCTCGAAGAGCGCGTCGCTCTTGTTGGCTTCACTCAAGCCGACGATGCCTTGCTCCCTGGTTAGGCCTGTGTCGCCAGATAGCGATCGAGCGCATCCCGGTAGATCGCAGACGGCTTCACGCCCCTGCTGCGAGCGATTCTCGCGACCTTCTGCGTATCTGCTGCGTCGTAGACAACCGTGACGCGGCGCTTTCCTACTGCATCAAGGTGAGAACCGCTGAACACATTGCCGTCGGGCTCGGGCTCGAAATCTCCATTCTCATACGGCTCTGCCATGCGATTGAGGTCGTCATCGGTGATGCCGTGCTTCGCCATGAAATCGTTCACGTTCATTTTAATCACCTCTCCAATCCGAGTTCCCTGAGCGTCTTGCCGCTGGGCGGGGTCATTCCGTGGTAGACGAAGAAGTAGTCCTCCTCGGCGTCGTACAGATAGACGAGTTCGACAAGCCTGCTTCGCGAATCCGTGCCGACAGCCACCCATTCACCCGAGTTGCGCTGCTTGTAGCGAATCATCGACCGCATTGCGGCCATCACATCGGTTTCGCGCATCTCGGGGTGTCTCTCACTGATTCTGGGGTGAACCCCTATTTGGCTCATGCCCACGCTCCTCTCGATATGATATGAAATCATATCATACTCTTTATTCTGTCGCGACGCATGAATTATCCCAGGTGAAATTGGTATTTCGTAGGCGCGAGGCATGACTCGCGCATTTATGGGTCAGCGCTCGAAGAGCGCGTCGCTTCCTTCAATCTTGGGGTTGAGCTGATGCTGCTACCAGGCCGTTGAAGCCATCGGGACAGAACCGTTTATCCGGTCGGCGAACCACTCATCCAGTGCTAGTGAACCACCCGCTTAGCACCAACGAAACCGCCAACCCTCCGACCAGGCGTTATAGCCTCCATCAATCAAACGCTGACCAAATATTGAAACGTTAGGTTAACGGGTGGTCAGGGGGGGTGAAAATCAATCGCATAATAAGGTATAATAATTCAGATTCAAGAAGGGTCGTACTAGCTCAATTTTCGGGCAGGCGAACCACCTTGAAAGCGCTGATTTACATGAATCGCAGGGCGTCGGAAGCGTCCGAAACGGTTGATGGGGTGATTGATATGAGCAAGCAAACGAACAAGACAGGCAGTGTCGCCAGCATGACGCAGCGGTACTCGATTGGCCATAAGGCCATTTCGGTCGCGCTGTCGGTGGTGTTGCTGGGCTTTGGCTGGCCCACAACGTCGCTGGCGAAAGCGTACGGGATCGAAGAGTCAACGGTCGCTACCGAGCAGGTCGAGAAGGCCGCCGATCAGACCACGACGCAAGGTGCGGACGAAAACGCTGTCGAGGGTTCCACCGAAACCTCAAGCGCTCAAAACTCCTCTACCCAGGATGCATCCGAGGCGGATATTGCGCTCGAACTGGGCAATGCGTTCATCGAATACCAGGGTGGCCAGCCGCTTGCTGCGCCGGCAACCAAGGTGACCGTGCCCGCAAGCAAAGACTTCCAGTTCTCGGCCGCGGCCGT
>CAVHFC010000049.1:0-16796 GCA_963635025.1 Eubacterium sp. CAG:786 | reverse complement strand
GCTAAAGCGCTCTCCAGTAAGGTTTGAGCTGTCGCTCAAACCCACGAATTCTTGCCGTGAGGGTAAGGGCCGATTCCTGTCGCGAGTATATGTGGCCTTGGGTTGCGGCCGCGCCGACGAAATATGTGTCGCGCTAAAGCGCTCTCTAGTAAGGTTTGAGCTGTCGCTCAAACCCACGAATTCTTGCTGATAGAATAAGGAAAAAGCAAGCATTTCGTGGGTGCGAGATACTATCTCGCACCTTAATAGCCAGCGCCGAAGGCGCGTCAGTTTTTAGCACGCGGGCGGAACCGCTTATGCTGACCGTCACGTCCGCTTGCTCGCCCGAGAAATATGTGTCGCATCCTTCGGATGCTCTCGAATACGGGTTGAGCTGTCGCTCAACCCCACGAAAATTATGCTGCGAGTGAGATGGTGCTCGAGCAACTCCCCGACCATTGTTGCTCTCGCGATAAAAACACCGTCGCGCCTGGCGGCGCTCTTGAATACGGTTTCGCTTAAACCCACACAAGACCCTTCTGTTGAATTAACGCTTCTGCAAATGTTTTCGTGGGTGCGAGGCATGACTCGCACCCAAATAGAAAGCGCCCGAAGGGCGCGCCAGTGTTTTCAACGCTGGGCGGAAACGGTTCGGGGGGGGGCTGCATCCCGCGCCGTTTTGGAAATGAAGAGTTCCGAGCCAGTGTTTTGCCCTCATGCAAACTAACCCTGTCCAACGCCTCATTTATTTGTGAAGCCGGCGTGCAGAAGCTTTGTGCAAACTGCCAAGAACCACAGGATATGGGCCCCTTCGGTGGCGAATGCTCATCAAAGTGGGGACAGATGTCCCCGACGTGGCTATAATTCTACAAGTTTGCAACGTTTCGCCCTCGCGAACCTCAAAGGCGATGGTGCAAACGCGCGCGCAATCGTCGCGCACAAAGCATGCCGAGGAGCATGCGCCGGCTGGTCGTTTTCGCGAGTGCGGCCCATGAAAAGGAGAAAAGGTGTTCGATCAGTTCTTCTCGCAGATCTCGTTTGTTGACATCTTCAATTTCTGCGTGTTCCTTGCGTTCACCGTGTGCTACACCTACCAGCTCTATTACGTGTTCGTCGTGCTGACGCGCCGCCCCAAAGAGCTTACCGCCAAGAAGAATCATAAGTACGCCGTCGTCATCAGCGCGCGCAACGAATCCGCCGTCATCGGCCAGCTCATTCACTCCATCAAGGTGCAGAATTACCCTTCCGAGCTCATCGACGTGTTCGTCATCGCCGACAACTGCACCGACAACACCGCCGAGGTTGCCCGCGAAGCCGGCGCGATCGTCTTCCCGCGTTTTAACACCGAACAGGTGGGCAAGGGCTACGCGCTTGACTACGGGTTCTCCGTCATTCGCAGTCAGTACGCCGACCGTGGATACGAGGCGTTCTTCGTCTTCGATGCCGACAACGTGCTCGACGTGAACTACTTCCGCGAGATGAACAAGACCTTCGACAACGGCGCGGTTGCCTCCACCAGCTACCGCAACTCGAAGAACTACGATTCCAACTGGATTTCCGCCGGCTACGCCATCTGGTTTTTGCGCGAGGCGAAGTTCCTCAACCAGGCTCGCCTGACGCTGAACACCTCCTGCGCGGTTTCCGGCACCGGCTTTTTCATTTCCGCCAAGGTGATCGATCGCGCCGGCGGCTGGAAATGGCATCTGCTTACCGAGGACATCGAGTTCTCCACCAACGCCATTCTGCAAGGTGAGCGCATTAGCTACACGCCCACCGCCATCCTCTACGACGAGCAGCCCATCACCTTCCGCGATTCGTGGAATCAACGTTTCCGCTGGGCGAAGGGCTTCTACCAGGTGTTCTGGCACTACGGCGCGCGCCTTGCCAAGGGCATTGCCACCAACCCCAAGGGCAGCCGCTTCGCCTGCTACGACATGCTCATGACCATTGCTCCGGGTATGCTCCTGACGGTTGTTTCTGTGCTGTTCAACGCCATCATCATCGCGCTTGCCGCGGCCGGCATGATGTCGACCGGCGTCATGGTTGCCTCTTCGGTTTCCTCCATCTGCTTCTGCCTGATGAACTACGTCATCTTCATGTTCATGTTCGGCGTGCTGACCACGTTCATCGAATGGGATTCCATCCGCTCGACCACGGCCAAGAAGATCCGCTACATGTTCACCTTCCCGCTGTTCATGCTCACCTATGTGCCCATCGCGCTGGTGGCGCTGGTGAAGAAGTGCAACTGGAAGCCGATCAAGCACTCCATCAACGTCGACGTCAAGGAGTTCAGCGAAAGCGACGCCCGCAGCCGCGAGCGCGCGTAGGGGGCAGGCTTTCAACCGTTCATACGCGGGCGAAGGTGAGGCAGCGGATGGTTTTTGCTCCTCCTTGCCGCAGCGCATCGCTTGCGGCGTTGATCGTCGCCCCGGTGGTGCAGACATCGTCTATGAGCAGCACGTAGGGCGGAACCTTCGCGGTGCGGTCAACCTGAAAGCTTCCCGCCAGGTTGCGTGCGCGCCCTTGGCGCCCCAGCGCGCGCTGATCGTGCGTGCGCGGTCGGGCGAGCAGGTTTTCGGATGCGAGGTTGAGATCTCGCGCGAGTGCGCTTGCAAGCTCCGCGGTATGGTCGAACCCGCGCCGGCGCAAAGCCGCTTTCGTTGCGGGAACGGGCGTGATGATCGGGCAACCCGCGCGCCACGTATCCGGCATAACCCTCGCCATCATCCGCGCCATCACCATACCGAGCCGCCGCTCCCCGCCGTCCTTCCACGCTCGTACGATGCGTGCCGCCGCCTCGTCGTACTCGACCACCGAGGCCATCGCGTCGAATGCGGGCTCGTCTCGTTCCAAGGCTTGCATCATCACGCTGTTGCACTCGCAGCATTGCAGGCGCCCCATCGGCGCTCCGCATCTTTTGCAGGCGCGCCACCAGTCGATGTAGCGCAGGTGCAGCAGGCAGTGCACGCAGATAAGATCACCGGGTGTGTCGCATACCGCGCAACGGGTGGGCCATAACGTCTCCGCAACGGCTTCGCCTACGCCGCGAGCGTAGCTGATCGGCAAATCGGGGATGTTGTCGTTTAGGCGCATGGCACCCAAGGGTAGCGTTGGGTGCCTTCGCAAGGTTTTCCGGAAGCTTGCGATTTGCCTGCGCCGTGCCTGCGCATCTGCCGTCGCGACGCTTGCCGCTTTTCGGCGCTTCGGTTTCTGAAAGCTTGCGCAATCTTTTTCGTCCCGGAACGGCCTCAACTCAGATCGCGCGCCCCCTGTCCACCGGGCGCGTTCGTTTGCGCACTGCCTGCGGATTTACGCAGGTTTACCGCCTGCTTGCGGGAGCTTCTGATAAACTGAGTAAACTTCTTTCGAGTCTGTAGTTGCGGGCCGAATGCGGCCCTAGTCCATGGCAGATGCGGTCAAAAGGATCCACGTAAGCCGTGCCTTGCGCACGACGATCATGGCGTATCCTAGAGGTAAGACGCACCCTCCGTTTATATGAGCGGCATCGGGCCGCGACGGGGGAGAGGGCGAAGCGAAAGCCTAACCCCGGTGCGCGGGTGTGGGGTCAAAAACTAGGTCAGTCGAAAGAAGTTTGCATGAACTCAGAACGGAGGAAGCTCGTCATGAAGCACTTCAAGCGCCTTGGCCTTTGCTGCGTGATCCTCGCGTGCGCCGCAACGCTCATTGCGGCAGCCGGTTGCACGCAGGAAAGCGAATCCTACACGCCGCCCGAGGCAACCCCGCAGGTGTCCAAGCCCACCATCATCACCGAGGGCACCCTAACCGTCGGCGTGAACGCGAGCAACGCTCCTTTGGCTGGCCAGCCTTCCTCCTCTTCGAAGATCGTGGGCATCGACGTTGACATGGCGGCCGCGCTTGCCGATCAGCTGGGGCTGAAGGTGCAGGTCGTCGATGTCGGGTCCGACGCCGCCGCTGCGCTGTCGCAGTCCAAGGCCGACATCGTTATGGGCGTGAACAAATCCGACGCCACCTCCTCGTTCTGGACCTCCGATTCCTACCTTGACACGTCGGTCTGCCTGTTCGCGCTGGCCTCCAACTCGGCCATTCCCACGAACACGGCCACCACGAAGATCGCCGTGCAGGTTTCCTCGAACAGCGCATGGGCCGTTGCCAACGAGTTCGACAACTCCACCATCACCACGACCGATGACTTGAAGAGCGCGTTTTCCGCGCTGCAGTCCGGTCAGGTGAGCTACGTGGCCGCCGATGCCGTCTCGGGCACCTACGTCGCGCGCAACGCCGGCGTCGACGTGCATGTCATCTCGCTGCTGCAGTCGGCCAGCGGCTATTCCGTCGGCGTGCTCGACGGCAACACGAAGCTCAAGCAGGCCGTTTCCTCCGCGCTTTCCACGCTGAACAGCAACGGTGTTGCCGACCTCATTCAGAAGAAGTGGCTGGGCGTGTCGCTTGACCTGTCCTCCCTCGCTGCTCCGGCTGACGTTGACGAAAGCGCCACCACCTCCGGCATCAGCGCTTCGCAGGATGCCATCAACGCCGCATATCTGGGCACCGGCCTTTCGAGTTCTTCGTCGCAAACGGCGGCGGCGTAAGGGGGCCTGCTGTAAGATTGTTGGCCCAACAACGGCCCGCTTGATTTGCATTACGTCTGAAACCACGAGACCCTGCTTGCCGCCGTGCAGCAGGGTCTCGTCTTGTTCTTCTTGCATTTCCGCTTGACTTGAAGTGCGCTTCAAGTTGTTTAGTGGTCAGGTGAGTGATGACCCATTGAAAGGAAGTGGCTGGATGTCCGCCGTAAATGATCTGCTTGCCCAGGTTGCCTCGGGGGCAATAAGCGTGGAAGCGGCCAGCTCGCAGCTTGCTGCCTCGGGCTTCGACGATTTGGGCTTTGCGAAGGTCGATGTGCAGCGGAAGGCCCGCACGGGTGCGGGCGAGGTGATCTACGGCGCGGGAAAGACCGCCGATCAGATCGCTTCCATCTGCGCCTCGCTTGCTCGGGGCGGACAGGGTTGCGTGCTCATCACGCGCCTTGACGCCGGAAAAGCGCGCGAGGTTGCTTCGTTGTTGGAGTCGGCGGAAGCTGCTTCTGCGGGCGAGTCGGTTCCGTTTGCCTATCACGATGTGGCGCGAATCGGCGTGTACGGAACCATCCCCGCGCCTCAGGCCGGAGGATATGTCGCCGTGGCATGCGCCGGCACGTCGGATCTGTATTGCGCCGAAGAGGCGGCCTTGACCGCCGAGGCGCTCGGGTCGCGCGTGGTGCGCCTTTACGATGTGGGCGTGGCGGGCATCCATCGCCTGCTTGCTCGCGCCGACGAATTGGCTGGCGCTTCGTGCATCGTGGCGTGCGCGGGAATGGAAGGCGCGCTTCCCAGTGTGATCGCGGGTTTGGTGTCGTGCCCTGTTATTGCCGCGCCCACTTCGGTCGGTTACGGCGCAAGCTTCAATGGCCTGGCGGCTCTGCTTGCCATGCTGAATTCCTGCGCATCAGGGGTTTCGGTCGTCAATATCGACAACGGTTTCGGGGCGGGCTTTCAGGCGCATCTTATCGCCTCGGCCGCCAAGAAGACGGAAGGAAAACGGAAAGTGGAAACCTTGCACTGGAACATGGCGGAGAACGCCACGCGCGCTCAGATTCTGGGAGACACGCTTTTGCAACTGCCTGAAGGTGCGCGTGAGCGCCTTGAGGTTGCCGCGGATGCGGCCGGCGTGCCGATGCGTCACCATCACGATATCGCCGCCGTGCGCGCAACCATCGATTCCCTCGCGGTAAGCGATCGCGTGCGTGCCGATATGCGTGCGATCTATGAAATCCTCGCGCAGGCCGAGGCGGCTGCCCATGGCGTGCCGGTTGAGCAGACGCATTTTCACGAAGTTGGCGAAGGCGAGCGTATCCGCAACACGCTTCTGGTGTGCCTGGCGGTGGAAGCGGCCGGCGCGCGAAAGATCATCTCGACGCGCGTGCAGGCAGGTGAGGGCTTCGTCGAATGTGCGCACGGTAAGCTCGCAATTCCGGCGCCCGCAACGGCGGCCATCATCGCGCGTGGTCTTCTCATCTGCGATAAGAAGCTTCCCGGTGAACGCCTTACACCGACAAGCGCAGCCATGCTGTTGCATTTCGTCGACGAGTTCGAGTAGGAGCGTGACAGTGGATCGACCGAGCGGCCGATCTGCGAATCATGTGACGCGTCCTTCGGACGCTGACCGATTAATGCGCGAGCGTTTGCTCACGCCCACGAAAACTCGATATTGGTGTCGCGCCTAAAGGCGCTCTCTATTCTGGTTCGAGTCATGCCTCGAACCCACGAGAGATTTGACGGAGACGTTAACCCAGCAGCCAAAATTCGTAGGCGCGAGGCACGACTCGCGCAGTACCTAAGAGCGCCGCCAGGCGCGACACAAATTTCTAAAGAACCGTCCGAACGCCAATAGGCCCGCATCCGCAATCGCTTCGCTGGCGGGTGCGGGCCTCGCCTTTGCTGCTATTCGTTCAGCAAATCAACAACCTCAAGGCCAAGCTTGGAGCCTTCCAAAATGTCCTTGTTGCCGAAGACGCACAGCATGTTCGCATCCGTGGCCTTTTTGACGTCAGCTGCCAGCGCGCTAAGCTTCGGCAGTGTTGTCTCGAGAATCTCCTGGCGCATCTTTGCGCGTGCCCCCGGCGCGTGCTGGCCGAAGATGCCGCCGTCCTGGCGTCGAATGAGCGCGCGTGTTTTCACCGGCGTGTCGAAGCCGGCCACGCTGCTGACCACGTATCCCTCAAGCTCTTCGTCGGTGGGGTCGAAAGCCTCAAGCCACGTTGCCGCGCCCTTGAAGCGCTCGATCGTCTCGTCGAGATGCGGATCGCGGTAGGAATAGAAGCGCAGCGTACCCGTGCGCGCCGCTTGGAAGCCCGCCCCGTAGGCGCCGCCCTTCACGCGCACCTCGTTCCACAGGTAATCGAAGGAAAGCGCGCGCGCCGCAACGTGCCAGGTGCCCTGATAAGGCGCGCTCGCAAACG
The DNA here is from genome assembly GCA_963635025.1 of Eubacterium sp. CAG:786. Classification (GTDB taxonomy): domain Bacteria; phylum Actinomycetota; class Coriobacteriia; order Coriobacteriales; family Eggerthellaceae; genus Senegalimassilia. The sequence goes on along the minus strand of CAVHFC010000049.1, from coordinate 9,838 downwards.
TGCGGCGATCGGCGGCAAGGGCGGCGTAGCAAACGTCGCTCGGCACGACGAACGCCTCACGCGCAGCTTTCGGCTCAGGCACAACAAGTGCGCTCTCGTTTCGAGCTGAATCGCCCGCCGCGGCGTCAGCCTTCGCATCCTCGGCAAGCCCTGAAGCCTTCCAGAACAGCTCCAACTCCTCGTCGCTGCCCGCAAACGACAGCGTAAGGTTGTCGGCGGCGAACAGGCGACGGGCCAAATCGGTGAGCTTTTCGACCAGCTCGTCCTTACGAGCGTCGAAGTCGGCCAGCAGCGCTTTCAAGAACCGGTAGAAGTCGATGCCACCTAGCTGCTGACGTACCACGCCGGCCGGCAGATAGTACGACGTGGCACGGGCCATCGCCGCGACGTGCCCGCTGTTCGCCAACGCGTGCTCCATGCCCACCCGCTTCTGCTCAAGCGCATCGCGGATCTTGTCGGTGTCGGAAAAATCGGTACGCGTGAGAACCTCCGTCGGCAGGCTCGCGAGCCATTCGGCCCTTTTCGCCAGCGCGGAGGTGCCCACCACCAGCTTCGGCGAGATGTCGTGCGAATCCTCTTCGCGTTCGTATACCTCGGTGAACACCGAAAAGCTTCCGAGCTTGCCGTTGATGAGCGTGTCGATGTCGGACGCCGAATGCGCATCGGTCCCCAGCTTGCCCAGCATGGTGCAAAGGATGGAAACATAGGGAAGCTCCTCGAAGGAAGCCCTGCTCAAATCGTAGTAGCGATACGCGTAAACAATGCCGTGCGTGGGAAGGTCATGGCGAATGCAGGGAACAGGCGCCCCTTCGACGTAATCGCAAGCAGGCTCGGCGGGCGCGGGCCCGATGTCGGAAAGGTGCAGCTGGGGAAGGCTTGCAAGCGCCTCGGGCGAATCCGGCTGCTCCTGACGCTCGCGCAGCAGCGCCACCTCCCGATCGATGCGCGCAAGGTCGGCATCGGTGAAGTCAGCGCTTGCCGCTGCCGCCCGCATCGCCTCCGTCTCGCCCGCGTTCTCGTCGGGCACCACTTCCACCTGCGCCATGTGGTCGTTTTCCAAGAACACGCTGCGGATAAGCGCCTCGAAGTAGCCCTCATCAAGCGCCTTGCGCAGAAACGCGAAATCGGATTCGTACTTCAGGTACGTGGTCGCATCCGCGTCGTCGTACAGCCAGCCGTTAAGCGCTCCCATCGAAAGCGCCACGCCGTCGGCGATGCCGAAGTCGCCCTCGCGCGCAATGAACTCGGCGCGGGACAGCGAAGCTTCGATCAGCGTGTGATCAAGGCCGCCGTTGGCCATGCGCTCAAGTTCGCCGGTCACCACATCAAGCAGCGCCTCGCGACAGTTGGGCATCAAATCGCGCAGCTGGATGACGGCGAAGGGCTGCTGCACGGCGTCGGCCAGGTAGGCGGTCACGTCGCCGGCGAGCTTCGCGTCGAGCATGGCGCGGCGCAGCGGCGCCTCGTTGCTGCCCATCAGCGCGTCGAGCAGGATCTCGCATGCCACGACGCGCGTGCGCTCGCGAGCGTGCCCGATGACGAACCCAAGCCCCGCGCAGGCGTTTTCGGGCGCCGTGGCCATGCGGCGTTCAACGCCAAGGCGCTTGACGGGTTTCTGTAGGGCGATGGTGCGCGGCTCAAGCGCGCAAAGTCCAGCCTCGGCGCGCTTCTGGTCTCGTCGTGCCTGCTCAGCGGCCACCGGGCAAAGGTAGCGCGTGTCCAAGAACTCGAGCATGCGGTCCAAATCCAGGTTGCCGTACAGCGTGATGTACGAGTTGTCGAGGCGATAGTGGCGCTCGTGTTCCTCAAGGAACTGCTCGTAGGTCAGCGTCGGAATGGCCTCGGGGGTGCCGCCCGACTCGAACGCGTAGGGCGTGTCGGGCAGAAGATTCGCCTGCAGCTCGCCGTACAGCACGCTCGTGGCGTCGGACAGCGCGCCTTTCATCTCGTTGTACACCACGCCGTTGAAGGTGACGCGCGGCGCGTCTTCGCCCGCTTCTGACTGCCCGTCCGCGCAGGTGCGCTCGAAGTGCCAGCCTTCCTGCTCGAAGATTTGGCGGCAGCGGTAGATGTCGGGGTGCAGCACCGCGTCCAAATACACATCGGCGAGGTTGATCAGGTCCTGGTCGTTGGTGGAGGCAACAGGGTAGAGCGTCTTGTCGCCGAAGGTCATGGCGTTGAGGAAGGTTTGCATGCTCGTCTTCAAAAGGTTGACGAACGGCTCTTTGACTGGGAATTTCTCCGACCCGCACAGCACGGAATGCTCCAGGATGTGAAACACTCCCGTGTCGTCGGCGGGCGGGGTTCTAAACGCGATGGAGAACGCCTTGTTGTCGTCGGCGTTCGCCAGGTATAGCAGCTTCGCACCGCTTGCCTCGTGGCGCAGGGTGTAGGCGCGCCCGTCGATCTCGGGGAGGTCCTCCGTGCCCGTGACGGTGAATCCGTGCAGCGTGGATGCGGGTTGCAAATCCATAAAAGCAGCCACCTTTCATGCTTGATGCGGCCGCCTCGCCTTCAGGTGATGCCTGGGCGTTGCAAAAGGCGGGCGGCCGGTGAAATGTCGGTTACCTTTTATTGTCGCATACCGCTTCGCGCCGCACCCTCGTGCCCCGTGGTTTTTCTCGCGCAATGCAAAGCGCCGATGGCGCATGCCTATATAATCGAGTAAGACAAGTGGAATTCGGCGGCGCAAAGGTTGCCGCAAAGAGCGCAAGGGGTGGCTCATGGCCCAGGACAAGCAGTTCTTGCACATCACGGTGAATGCGGCCGAAGACGACGACATCGTCATCGTGGCCGGTGCGCCCGCGGCTGGCGCCACCAAGCCGCAGGTGCCGTCCGCGCAGGACGAGCCCGCGTACGGCGAGGGCGCGGGGCAAGGCATCGAAGTGCCGGTTTCCGAAGAGGATTTTGCAGCCGACGAGGCGTCCCTGAGCGATCTCGACGCCGACGAGGCGCCCCTGAGCGATCGCGATGCCGAAGAAGCTGCCGAAGCCGCCCACACCGCCGCTCCCGCATCGAGCGATCAGGCGTGGCGCGAGCAAACGCTCGAGGACCTCGAGGCCGGCCCGATGTCGAACATGCAGAAGATTGTGCTCGGCGTTGCGGCCATCTTCGTCGTCGTCGCGATCGTGTGGTACTTCTGCTTCATGCGCTAGGCGCGCCCGTTTCCTAGGAAGGATACGACCTATGGCTAAACATGGTTTCAACATCAATCGAGGTGAGCGACGCGATGTTGCCTCCGGCGACGAATCGCTCGGCCTGACCGAGGCGTTTTCCCCGATCGGGGCCGGCGGCGACGAGGCGCCCGGCACCGCAAAGGGCGACGCCCCGCTCGGCCTGACCGAGGCTTTCGCGCCGGTGCCCGCTTCAAGTGGCGCCCATTCCGCAGGCTTCAGCTACCAGGGCGACACGAGCGACGACTATCCCGACGTGCTTGAAAGCCTCGAACCGCGCGACGATCCCATGATCGGCGACGAGCTTCCCGGCGAGGGCCAGACATCTGGAATCGGCAAGCATGGCCGCGTCGAACAGCCCGCGCTTAGCAAGAAGGCCGCCAAGAAAGCCCGCCGCGACCAGGAGCATCCCTACATGCGCAAGTCGCGTCGCGTGCGCGTGTTCCTTATCATCATCATCGTGCTGCTCGTCGCGCTTTTGTGCGCACTCGGTTATTTCGCCTGGCAGTTCGTGGGGGAGAGTCAGCGCGCCATGGTGCAGCAAACCCAAACGACCCAGCCGAGCAAGGACGTCAGCGACCTGCAGAACGACAACTCGGGCAAGGACGCACCCATGGCCACAACCACCAAGCAAACCGAGGTTCCCAACCTTGCGGCAGTGCTCGGCGTCACGCAGGACGAGGCCGTAAACGCGCTCAAGCACGGCGCCACCGTCACCTCTTCGCGCGACGTGAACGAGGAGGGCAACGCGGTCAAGAAGAGCGTCACTGTCGCGCTGACCGCCGAACCGGCCGACTCGCGGTCGGGCACGCCGACGGTCTACCTGGGACTAAGCGAAGAGGGCAAGGTCATCCAGGCCGGTTATTCCGCGGCAACCGCTTCTTTGGGTTACGGCACGCTGAGCTTCGCCGACGCGGTGAAAAACGAGCATGTGGTGGAAAAGACGCTGCGCGAGGCGGGCGTGAACGTCGCCGACGGGGCGGCCGTGCTGCCGACGGACAAGACGCAGTATTCCAGCTACGCTTCCGACGGAACCACGCTTGTGAAGGAGAACTGCAGCTTCTCGGGCAACGTCGACATCAACGGATCGTCGCATGCGTGGTCGAGCGTGCTGCTCTACGATTACTCGACGGCGAACACGTCGGGCAACCTCGCCGACACCATCCGCATCATCTACGTGTACGTGAACGCGTAAGGTGCGGCGCGGGCGCTTCCGCTTCGTCATCGGCGGGGCGGGGGTGGCACGGTGACTGGGCGGCTCGTCGTGCAAGTGCTTCCGCTTCGCCCTCGGCGGGCAGCGAGGGCGGGTTCGCCGCCCTCACCGGTCAAGATGTGTCAACTTCATGAACGCCCGCAGCATGCAGGAATTGCTTCTTGCGGCTGCGGGCGTTCGCGCTATACTGTACAAGCTGTTCAAAAGCGAAGGCGGGATGCCTTCCACCTGGTTCGGCGCTTCGGCTGCTGATGGGTCGCATGAATATGGAACTTCACGTTCGTTCATTACGCCCACATGCTCCAAAGCAGTGGGTTTTTTTATGGCACGGCACCAAGGCCGTGCGAAGAAGGGAAGGTGAGTGCGATAGCCGCTCAAGAGCCTCGGCTCAATGAACAGATCACGGTGCGCGAGTGCCGCCTGATCGGGTTCGATGGTACGCAACTGGGCATCTACCCGGTCGCTCAGGCGCAGCGCGTCGCGGACGATCAGGGCCTCGACCTCGTCGAGATCGCCCCGAATGCCGAACCTCCTGTGTGCCGCATCATGGACTACGGGAAGTTCAAGTACGATCAAGCCATCAAGGCGAAGCAGGCTCGCAAGAACCAAAGCAAGATCGAGACCAAGGAAATGAAGTTCCGCCCGAAAATCGACGTGGGGGACTACACGACGAAGAAGAAGCACGTGCTTCGCTTCCTTTCCGCCGGCAACAAGGTCAAGATCACCATCATGTTCCGCGGCCGTGAAATGGCCCATCCGGAACAGGGCCTGACCATTCTGGAGCGCCTGGCAGACGACCTCAAGGACATTGCGGTCATCGAAAGCCAGCCGAAGATGGAAGGCCGCAACATGCACATGCTCATCGCCCCATTGCCCGCAAACATGGCGGCGAAGAAGAAAAAGGCCAACGAGAAGAAGAACGAAGGAAAGGACCAAGGCAATGCCTAAGATGAAGACCCACCGCGGTACCGCCAAGCGTTTCCGAGTCACCGGTTCCGGTAAGATCATGCGCGCCAAGGCTTACAAGAGCCACATTCTGACGAAGAAGAGCCAGAAGCGTAAGCGCAACTTCCGTCATGAGACCGAGCTGGCCGCCGCCGACCGTCGCGTCGTGGCCCGCAACCTCGGCCGTCGCTAGTATTTAAAGGAGCAGTGATAGTAAATGGCTCGTATCAAGCGTGCAGTTAACGCCAAGAAGAAGCGCCGTACCGTCCTTAATCGCGCCAAGGGTTACTATGGTGCGAAGTCCCGTTCCTACACCGCCGCGAAAGAGCAGGTGCAGCACTCCCTGCAGTACGCTTATCGCGACCGCCGCAACAAGAAGCGCGAGATCCGTCGTCTTTGGATCACCCGCATCAACGCCGGTGCTCGTCTGAACGGCATGAGCTACTCCACCTTCATGAACGGTCTGAAGAAGGCTGGCGTCGTGCTCGACCGCAAGGTGCTCTCCGACATGGCCATCGCCGATCCCGAGGCCTTTGCCTCCCTGGTCGAGGTCGCCAAGAAGGCCCTGTAAGGTTTTTCAGCAACATATTTGCTTACAAGGAAGGCTCCCACCGGGGGCCTTCCTTGTGTCTTGGCACGTCTTGCGGAATCCTCCCGTGCTTTAAAAAAGTCTGCCGCGCCTTCGGCGCTCTCTAGGAAGGGTCGAGTCATGCCTCGACCCCACGAAATCTTGCTGACGGTTTAACGTGTCTACCAGGTATTTCGTGGGTGCGAGCGAGAGCTCGCACCTCAATAGGAAGCGCCCGCAAGGGCGCGCCAGTGTTGTGACGCGGGGCGGGAACGGTTCGAGCGGTCAATGCGCCCGCCATTTTGAATATACGGTGTCGCGCCATCGGCGCTCTCTAGTAAGGTTTTCGCTCAAACTTCCTTAAAAACTCCCTCGAAAAAGTTGCTCAACCAGTAGAAAACTCCCTTGAAAAAGTTTAGAATCTCAGAAAAAAGTCCCTTGGAAAAGTTTGTTTCACCAGTTGAAAGGCGCGTCGTATGTTGAAGCGCAAAATAACGGATCAGCTTTCGGCCTGGAAGTCCGATCCAAACCATAAGCCCGTCATTCTTAAAGGCTGCCGCCAGTGCGGGAAAACGTTCGCAGCGCTTCATTTCGCGAGGGAGCAGTATGAAAACGTCGTTTACCTTAACTTTTTCGAAAACCCTGGGGCGAAGGATATCTTCGCAGGGTCGTTGGAGGTCGACCACATGACCATGATGGCCTCGGCGTACCTGGGGTCTTCTGTGCGTTTCGAACCAGGCCGCACGGTGCTTGTCCTCGATGAGATCCAAGAATGTCCGCAAGCGCGAACGGCGCTGAAATTCTTCTGCGTTGATGGTCGCTATGACGTTATCGGCACTGGATCGCTTTTAGGAGTTGCGGGCTACGGCGACGTGCCCGCGTCCGTGCCCGTGGGCTACGAGACAGTCATCGACATGCATCCGCTCGATTTCGAGGAATTTTGCTGGGCGAGTGGCGTCACCGAATCGCTTATTGACCTGCTTCGAGGTTGCATGAAAGCCGAATCGCCTGTCCCTCCTGCGCTTCATGCGCGCATGCGAAGTCTGCTTTTGGAATATGCGGTAGTGGGGGGAATGCCTGACGCCGTGCAATCGTTCGTCAACGACCGCGATGCGGCAAAGGTGCTGCGCATTCAGCGCGATATCGTGCGGGCATACGAGGACGACATGGTGAAATACGCCCCAGCTACCGACAAGCCGCTTATCAAGCAGTGCTTCCAGTCAATCCCCCGTCAGCTTGCCAAGGAGAACAAGAAGTTTCAATATTCCCTCGTGAAAAAGGGCTCGACAGCTGCGCGATTTGCGGGCAGCCTCCAGTGGGTTGAGGACGCTGGGATTACGCAACGCTGCAGAAATCTACCGATCACCGAGCTTCCCCTTGACGGCAACGCGGTTGAAGACCAGTTCAAGGTGTATATGGCCGACACGGGTCTTTTCGTAAGCATGCTGGAAGACGGCACTCAGTTCGATGTGCTGAGAGGAAACCTCCTTGGTTATAAGGGCGCCATCTTCGAAAATCTCATCGCCGATATTTTTTCGAAGATGGGCAGGCAACTGTACTATTTCCGGAAAGATTCCGGCCTGGAGCTGGATTTCGTCATTCGTTATAAAGGCAGGTGCGTGCCTGTTGAGGTGAAGGCGGTTGACGGAAACGCAAAAAGCTTGAAAACGCTGCTCAAGCATCCTGAGAAGTATCACGTTAAGTCGGCTATAAAGCTTGCGGATTTGAATGTCGGCAGAACGGGCAATGTCTTGACGTTGCCGTTGTATATGGCCTTTTTGCTGGAGGAGCGGTGATAAGCTTGCGGCCCCGGTGTCATGTCGATGCTGGAATGGGGCCAATGCCGCCTGCCTGCTCATCCTTGGAGATATCTGTTGCGCCTTCGGCGCTCTCTAATGAGGTTCGAGCCCATGGCTCGAACCCACGAAATCTTGCTGACGGGATAACGTATCCGACAGGGGTCTTACCGTCGGCTTAACAAGTCCGGCTGGGGATCTTACTGCCGGTTTAACGTTTCTGCCAGAAATTTTGTGGGTGCGAGACGTGTCTCGCACATTACTAGATCAGCGCCCGAAGGGCGCGTCACACTCAAATGTTTTCGGTCGCCCTTGCAAGCCCGCTGTCGGCCCCATGGGCGCGAACCCTCCCAAAATTATGTGGATACTGTCGACCTGCGACGTGGACAAACCTGCGTTGGTTGCAGGGAACGCTGCTTTCATTGCAGTTCGCGACGCACTCTGTGCCAGCCGCCTCTTTTCCATTGCGTTAATTATGTCGAAGTGGTAACGTTTCAGTCCGTCAACAAAAAGGTAAACCTGTCGAAAGGCGGGGGCACAAAGCCAGATGGGCCTACGGTCGAACGACTAAGGCAGCCGGTTGCCGTCGAGAGGGAACTTGACGTTTGCGATGAGGGGCAATCGCCCGTCTTGGCCTGCTTGCTCCTGGGTCTACCTTTGTAGGTAACTGCTTTCATAGGGGGAGGTGCCGCAGTGAGCCGTCAAAGCAAAATCCAAATTGCCATGATCACGCTGATCGTCCTGCTCGCCGTCGGCGTCTCCGCCCTGTGCGGCGTGCTCGCCTACGGCAAGATCGCGAACACCTCCTCCGTCAGCGCCACCGAGTCCGTGACGGAAAACACCATCTCCGGCTCGGGGGGGGGTTCTTCCGAGCAGTCTAGCGGTTCCAGCTTAAGCAGCTCAGCGACCATCGAGCTCTACTCCGGCCAGCCCGAGGAGAATGCCCCGTTCAGCGTGGGCAACATGCTCCCCGGCGACAGCGAGACGAAATCCTTCCGCGTCCGCGTCACCCATCAGGGCAAGGTCACCGTGCATTCCAGGGCCACCGTCCGCGAAGGCTACGAGAAGCTCGCCGATGTCATGAAGGCCAAGGTCGCCCTGCCCGACACCGGCGAGGTCGTCTACGACGGCCTCATGCGCGACATGCCCGACAGCGCCGCGCGGGAGCTGGATTCCAGCAGCCGCACCACCGACGAGCTGCGCTACGAGATCACCGCCTACCTGGAAACCTCCGTGGGCAACGAATACCAGAACCTAGACCTTATCGCCGACATCACCTGGTGGGTCGACGAGGCCTCCAACCTCGCCCCGCTCGCCAAGACGGGCGACGGCCCGGATTACCTTCTCTGGATATGCCTGGCCGCGGCCTGCGCCGTCGCCGTCGCGCTCGTCGCGTCCTTCATGCGCAGGAAGAGTGCAGCCGTTGCGGCCGACGGCGCCTCCGCGTCAGCGAACCCGATCGCGGCAACCGCGCAAACCGGAGCCGCCCAGGCATCCGCCCCCGGCCGGGCCGACACCGCCAAGAAGCTCAAGGCCAGCGTCGCCATCGTCGTCGCGCTCTCGCTCTGCCTGTGCGCCACCACGCTCGCGCTCGTGCTCTCCGCCGTCTCGGTGCGCGACAACCTGTTCCGCACAGGGGCGGCCGGCATCGACCTCAACGGCGGCGAGCCCGTCATCCAGGAGAGCGAGTTTTCCTTCGAGCCGGGCATGACCGTCACCAAGGGCTTCTACGTCGAAAACGAGGGCACCTGGGACGAATACTGGCGCGTCTACCTCGACGACGTGTCCGGCGGGCTGGCCGACGTGCTCGAGATCTCGATCAAAGACGGCGACGACGTCCTGTGGTCGGGCGCCGCGAGCACGCTCACGCGCGAGAACGCCGCGGCCGCCGACGGCACCCTGAAAGTGGGCGAGCGCCGGGATCTGACCATGACGTTCCACTACCCCGAGGCCGCCGGCAACGAGGGCCAGGGATCGGACCTGTCCTTCATCGTGCGCGCCGACGCGGTGCAGGCGAAGAACAACCCGGACGGCCTGTTCGGCTGAGGAGCTTGAGATATGAGACCGTTGAGCATAATCAGGAACGTGTTCGCCGTGCTGGTGGCGATCGTCGCCGTCGGGATGATGGCCTTCACCATCGTGT